>NZ_CP045496.1:6070000-6370000 GCF_015500075.1 Mesorhizobium sp. INR15
TCAGCCTCGCCAAGGAGGGCCGTGGCGTCGACCCTCTGCATGCGCTGCTCGATCTCTATGCCGGCCGCGGCGATCCGAGCCTTGCCCGCAATGTGCATTCCATCGTGCGCATCGACTCGCGTTCGGTGATCGAGCGGCTGCAGATCGACGGGCCGATGTGCTTCGGGCGCGGCACCGAAGTGACGCTGCATGTCGACCAGTCGGTGTTGGCCGGGCAAAGCACATTGCTGCTTTCGGCCTTGCTGGCGCGGCTGTTTGCCCGCCACGCCGGAATAAACGGCTTCGTGCGAACGCGCACGCGGCTGCTGCAGAAGCAGGAGGATGTGCCATGGCCGATGACGCCCGGCAATCGCTACCTGATCTAGACGCGTCCCGCCCGGAACCGGCCGGGGACCTGTCCGAGGCGTTCGATTTTTTCGAGCTGCTGCGCCGCCTTGAACAGCGAGGTGGCCGGTTCGGCCATTCCGGCCGCCCCGACCGCGAGCCGGCAAGGCTCGGCCAGCATGTGCGCCTCGCCTTTTCGGCGCGGGACCTTGTCCAATTCCGCGAAGCCAGCGACAAGACGCCGGCCCGCGTCACAGCCGCGAATATCGGCCTGCTCGGACCCGAGGGGCCGATGCCGCTGCATCTGACGCGCTGGGTGCTCGACCGCTTGTCGCAGCGCTGGTTCGGCGGCGCCGATGCGCAGCAGACCAGCGACACGACGTTCGTGGATTTCGTCAACGTCCTTCAGCACCGCATGATTGCCCTGTACTACCGAGCCTGGGCGGATGCGCATCCGGCGGTTCAGGTCGAGCGCGCGGTCGGCGGCCGTGTCCGCGCCATGCTTGAAGCCTTGGCGGGGATCGGCCTGCCCGGCACCCAGAACCCGGAACTGGACACCGTGAAGCTGCGCCAGGCGGCGGCGCTTGCGAGCCAGGTCGACGGCCCGGAGCGGCTGACATTGTTCCTGGCGGAGGCGTTCAAGGTACCGGTCCAGCTCAAGGAGTTCGTCGCCGCCTGGATGACAATACCTGCCGCACTGCAGACCAGCCTGGCCAAAGCCTATGCGGTGCTCGGCCGTGGCGCGACAATCGGCCCGCGCACCTTCAGCCGGCAAAGCAGGATCGAACTTCGCGTCGGTCCGGTGGGGCTTGAGGAGTTCAAGGCCTTCCTTCCCGGCGGCCCGCGTCTGAAGCTGTTCAAGCACGCGGTTCGCGACATGGTGGGTGAATCCCTTGATGTCGACCTGCGTATCGTGCTGGCGCGGGAAGCGGTGCCGCCACCGCGCCTCGGAACAGTGCAGCTTGCCCGGACCGCATGGCTTGCGCGGCCTGCTGAAAGGGGCGATGCTGACGACTTGCGACTGCGGACCATCGTCGGATGGCGGTCGGAAATGGCGGGGGTCTCGGCATGAGCCTGCTGCTGACACTGGAGCAAGGACCACGCACCCAGGCGGTGCGTCAGGCCCGGCTGGACGAGGGCGAGTTGGTGATCGGCCGCAGCGCGGAAGCGGGCTGGCAGATCGACGATCCCGACATGTTCGTGTCACGCGCCCACTGCAAGATATCAGGCGGACAGGACGGATATTTCGTCACCGACACGTCGAGCAGCGGACTGTTTGTAAACGATGCGGAGAATCCGCTCGGTACCGGCAATTCCATGCGCCTGCAAAACGGCATGCGGCTGCGGCTGGGCGACTATGTGGTGTGGGTCGAACTCGAGGCACAAAAAGCCCAGGCGCCGGCAGCCAGCCAAGCCGCGCCGGCACGCTCGCCGCTTGCGTCACGCGCGCCGGTGAGCATTGGCCGCGATGATTTCTTTTCGGCTAGGACGGAAGAAGAACCGAGGCGGCCACGTCCAGCCGATCTGCCGAACCCCTTCGAGCAGCCGGCTCCCGGCGCCTTCGAGCGCGTGCGCTCCAGCGAGCGCAGTTCGCCGGCTTTCGACGATCCATTCAGCCTCGACCCGGTTTCAGAAACCGCCCCCTCCGCCGAACAGCGCGACACGCCTCCGGCCAACGACCCGTTCGGCCTCGAACCGCTGCCATCCTCTCCGAATGGGCGCGCGAAACCGGACAGGCCGTCCGAATTCGATGACGGCTTTGGCTTCGGCCCTGCCCCAACGCCGGCATCTGTCAAAGACGCCGCTCCCAGCCCGCGAGAGCGCGCTGCCGAGAAGCCGCGAACCGCCAATCCCTGGGATTTGCCTGTCCCCGAGGCCCCTGCCCCACCCCGGCAGAGCATCGCCGCAAGGCCGGCACGCAGCCCGGCAGCGGCGGCGCCCACCGATATGGCGCTGCGCAGCGCGTTCCTGCGCGGAATGGGCATCGAGGAAGCGGATTTCCCCGGGCGCGACACGATCGCGGAAATGGAGAAATTCGGCCGCGAGTATCGCTTGATGATGGACGGCCTGATGCAGCTTCTGCGCAAGCGGGCCGAGGAAAAGGGAAACGCCCGCGTCGCCCAGACCATGGTCGGCGCCTCGGAGGTCAATCCGCTCAAGTTCCTGCCGTCGGTCGACGATGTTCTGGTGACCATCATCGCCGAGCGCAGCCCTGGTTTCCTGGCAGGCGAGCCGGCGATCAAGGACGCGGTCCGCGATCTCGCACAGCATCACGTCCGGGCCTGGCGCGGTGTGCAAAGCGCATTGCGGCGCATGATCGATCGTTTTGATCCGGTCGCGCTCGAGAAAGAGCTGAAATCCAGTTCCGCGATTGGCACGCTGCTTTCGGGCGGGCGCGGCGCCAAGCTGTGGGAGCTTTACCAGAAACGCCACCGCGACATCGCCAGGAGCGCGGAAACAACCTTCCTTGGCGAAATCGGCGCCGATTTTAGGGACGCATATGAGGAGGAGTGAGACATGATCCATAGACGCGAATTCATCATTGCCCTGGGTGCAACTGGATTGCTGACAGCTTGCCAGAGCGGCCCGCCAAAACCGTCGGTCATCACCGTCAAGGTATCCGGCGGGGCCGGCATGAACCCAGGCCCTGGCGGCGGTGACAGGCCGGTGACGGTCCTGGTCATGCGGTTGCGCAGCACCGGCAAATTCAATTCGGCCGACTATTTCGCGCTGCAAGGGGACGCCGGCACCGCGTTGGCAGGCGATCTCATCGGCTCCGACCAGATCGCCGTCGGACCAGGAAAGACCGGATCCAAGACCATCACCGTCGAGCCGGACGCAACCGCGCTGGGCTTCGTGGCGCTGATCCGCGAACCTGGCGGTCGAAACTGGCGGACAACCAAGTCGGTTTCGCCGGGGTCGAGTTTCACGGTCAATGTCACGCTTGGCAGCGGCGGTATTTCCGCTTAGCCGCCAAGCCAAGGAGCGCCTGATGCAGAGAGTGATGGCATGAGCGATGCAAACAGGGTGCTGTGGTCCGAAGGACTGTTCCTGCGGACCCAGCATTTCCAGCAGCAGGATCGCTTTTTCGAAGCGACGGCGCGCGGCGTGTTGCAGGCCGGGCAACTCCACACGTTCGGCTTTCAACAGCTGACGCTGGACCAGTCACAGCTCGAGGCCGGTCAGATTTCCATCCTCTCGGCGCGCGGCATATTTCCTGACGGGACGCCCTTTGCCATTCCAGAAATGATGGATGCGCCAAGGCCGTTGTCGATCACACCGGACATGGGTGCGGGCGCGGTGCTGATCGCACTGCCGCTCGAGCCGCCCGGCGGCGTCGGCTTCGATCCCGCCCATGCGGGTTCGACCGGCGCGCGCTATCACGGCAAGATCGTTACGATCCGCGACGCCGTGCAGGGCGGCTCGGACGCGGAAGAGATCGAAATCGCCCGTCCGCAGGCCTTGCTGCTTGCTCCAGGCAAGTCGGTCGGCGGCTACACCGCTCTGCCGATAGCCGATATCAAGGGAATTCGCGCCGATGGAGGCGTCTCCCTGGACGAGACATTCCTGCCGCCCGGACTGGTGACAGGTGTGGTCGCCTGGTATCGCCAATTGCTCCAGGAAGTTATCACCGGCCTCGACCAGATCGCCGAAGCGCATGGCAAGATGGTGATGGGCGGGCCGGGCCGCAGCGTCGAAGACCTCTTGATGCTCAACCTCGCCAACGCGGCGCGCCCACGGCTTGCTCACATGCTGGCGCAGGACGTTTTCCATCCGGCTGAACTCTATCTTGAGCTTGCTGGGCTTGCCGGCTCGATGGCGACCTATGGTTCGAGCGCGCGGCGGCTGGGCGAGTTGCCGGCTTATGATCACATGGCGCCGGGCCCTGCCTACATGGCGCTGGCGGATGCCTTGCGCTCGCTGATCCTCAGCCTGCGCTACATCGAGCCCAAGTCGCGCGCGCTGCCTGTCATGCGGCATTCGACCAATGTCTGGAAGATCCGCATCGACAACCCGAAGCTGCTGGTGGCCAGCCGCATCGTCATCCGCGTCGGCTCCGAACTGTCGGAAGACGCGCTGCGCAAGATCTTCGTCAACCAGGCGACTGTTGGCTCTGCCGATCAATTCGAAGGCCTGTGGAAATCCCGCCTGCCCGGCATTCCGCTAAAGCCGCTGCATTCGCAGCCGCGCGAGATTCCCTATGACGGCGATCGGCTGTGTCTCGAACTCGATCAGAAAAGCGAGCACTGGGCCTCGCTGCTCGACGCTCCCGGCTTCGTCATCGGCGTGTCCGGCGTGTTGCCGAGCGAGCCGCAAGTGGACTGCTATTCGGTGAACAGGTGAGATCATGAGCCGGGATGATCCTTTCGGACTGTCGGAGGATCGCGAACGCACTCGCATACGGCTGACCGGGGCGCAGCCGCGCCCGATGACGCCGTTGGCGACGGGTGCCCCGGTGAAGCGTACGCGGGCGCATCCGAACGCGCTGGTCAATGCCTTCGCGCCCCTGCTGGAATTCGCGCCAGAGCTTGAGAGCGCGCTGCCGCCGGAAAATCCGGAAGTGCTGCGCACACGGCTGCTCGATGAACTGGTGCGGGCCCGCGACACGGCAATGTCGGCTGGCTCCTCCATGGAGAGAGCCGATCAGGCGGCATGGGTGGTGGCCGCGCTGCTCGACGATCTCGCCTTGAACACGCCATGGGGCGGCGCCAGCGCGTGGCCGCGCCAGCCGCTCGTGGTCATGCTGCGCGGCGATGTCGATGCCGGCACGCAGTTCTTCACGCGCCTCGACGAGCTGGAGCGTCACCCGAACCGGGATCGCGAATTGCTGGAGCTGCAATACAGTTGCCTGGCGCTCGGCTTCCGCGGCAAATATCGCGTCCCCGGCCGCTCGGGTGACCGCTCGCTCAATGCCGTGCGCGTGGCGGCTGCGCGCTTCCTGCGCGATGCCGACGCCGAAGGCGCACCGCTGTCGCCAAACTGGAAAGGCGTGATCGCCTCCGACGCGCCGCAGCGCTTCATCGTGCCGATCTGGGTGATGGTGCTGGCTGCGGCCGTTGTCGCCACCGCGATCCACATTGGCCTCTCGATGGGGCTGAGCAGCCAGGCGGTCGAGCTGTCGGCGCTGGTGCGCGCGCTGCCGCCGCCCAACCGCACCGATGTCACCCGCGCCAAGCCGAAAAGCGATGTGCCGCCGCCTCCGCCCGAAAAGGTGGATTTCGCACTGTTGCCGGAATTCCAGGCCGGGGCGCCAACCGATCTCAAGCAGGCGCTCAGCGGCACCGAGAGCGTTTCGCTGGCCAAGCTGATCATCCAGGCTTCCAACCCCGAACTGTTTCAGTCGTCGCGGCCGCAGTTGACGGAGGGGTTCGAGCCGCTGATCAGCTCGATCGCCAAGGTGATCCTCGCCAATCAGGAGTTGATCGGAAACATCACCGTGGTCGGCCACACCGACAGCGTTCCCTTGCAGAAGACCAACCCGCTCTCCACCAATCAGCGGCTGTCGGAGGCGCGTGCCGCGACCATCGCCGAAATGCTGGTGCAGAACGGCGTGCCGCAGGACCGTGTCCACTCCGAAGGCCGCGCAGCCACAGATCCAGTCGCCGATGACAGCACACGCGAGGGCCGGGCCTTGAACCGCCGCGTCGAGGTGCTCGTCGAAAAGAGGCTGTGACATGTTCATCCTGCGCTTCCTCTGGGCGGTTCTGACGTCACGCTGGCTGTGGACGCTGATCGGCCTGACGCTGCTTGCGCTTGTTATCTGGGTGTTCGGGCCGATTGTCAGGGTTGGCCCCTACGATCCCTTCGCCTCGGAAAACGTCCGCATCGTCATCATCGCTCTGCTGGTGATCTTCTGGCTGATCTGGCTGATCGTCGCCCAGCGCCGGGCGATCCTCGCCAACCGGATGTTCGTCGCCGAGATCGCTGCTCCGGTGGCGGAGAAACCACTCAGCCCCGGCGAAGAGAATGTCGCCGCGGTCGGTGCCAAATTCAGCGAGGTGATGGCCGAGCTGAAGCGCCGCAAGCTGGGCGGTCGCAAGTTCCTGCGCGAAATGCCCTGGTATGTCATCGTCGGGCCGCCGGCGACCGGCAAGACCACCGCCCTGCGGCAGTCCGGACTGAACTTTCCGATCGACCTCACCGACGACCTCCAAGGGGTTGGCGGCACCCGCAATTGCGACTGGTTCTTTTCCGAAAACGCGGTGCTGATCGACACCGCTGGCCGCTATGTCCAGCAGGAGAGCCAGCCTGACGTCGATGCGGCGGAATGGCTGGGTTTCCTCGACCTCCTCAAGAAGCATCGTGGCCGGCGCGCGCTCAATGGCGTCATCGTCACGCTGTCGATCGACGCGCTGCTGGAGGGTGACGAGGCCATCAAGGCGCATGGCCGCAAGATCCGCCGCCGCTTGGCCGAGCTCAACGACCGGCTCGAAATCCGCCTCCCCGTCTATCTGATGCTGACCAAGGCCGATCTGATCAAGGGTTTTGAGGCATTCTTCGGCGGCCTGTCGACGGCGGCGCGCGAGCAGGTCTGGGGGACGACCTTCGCGCTTGACGCGCGCGTCGATGCCAAGACCATCGAGCGCGAACTGTCGATCCTGGCGGGCGAACTTGAACGGCGGCTGGTGCCACGCCTCGAAGACGAGGACAAGCTCGCTACGCGCGCGGAAATCTTCCGGTTCCCCGCCCAGCTGGCAAGCCTGTCCGAGCCGATCCAGGTGCTGATCGAGGCGATGTTCGGCGAGAGCCGCTACGAAGAGGCTGCCTGGCTGCGCGGCCTCTATCTGACCTCGGCGACGCAAGAAGGCGCGCCGATCGACCGGCTGACCGCGGCCCTTTCTTCGTCCTTCGGCCTGCCGCCGCGCCGCGCATTGCCGGCGCAGCGCGTCGAAAAGCGCAGCTTCTTCCTGAGGAATCTTCTGACCGAGGTCATCTTCAAGGAAGCCGGCCTTGGTACGTTCGATCCGTTGGCGCAGCGCCGGCGCACCTGGATCTGGCGCGGTGCGGCGGCGGCTTGTACGGCCGCGGCCCTGCTGGCGGGCGGGCTGTTCACCTGGTCTTACTACGACAACCGCAATGCGATCACCGCGCAGGCAAGCCAGTTCGAGGCGCTGCAGGCGCCGCTGACCTCGGCGGCCGCGAGCCCGGCCTCGGTCGAACAGCCTGAGATCGACGGCGCGCTCAACGCGATGGCCGAAGTTGTCGGTGCCCGCACCACGCCGCCGGGCGGCGCCCAGGATCTGCTTGGGCCATCGGCCTCCGCCGAACTGGTACGGGCGCAGACCGACACGTATGACCATGCCTTGCGCAACGTACTCGAGCCGCGGATGGTCGCCTTGCTCGAAGCGACCATGTGGCGGCAGATCCGCGATCCGGATTTCATGCTCGGTGCGTTGAAGACCTACCGCATGATGACAGGCCTGTCGCAGATGGATCCTGATTTCGCCCAGAACTGGTGGGTGAACAGTCTGCCTGAATTCGCCGCCGCCGCCCCGTTCCCGACCGCCGATGCGGAAGAGCATCAACTGGCCGCCATCCGCCGCATGGCTGTCGACGAGAGCTACGTCGCGCCCGACCAGGCACTGGTTGCCGAAGCGCTTAAGACGGTGTGCACGATTTCGCTGCCGGCGCGCGCCTACAAGCAGTTGCTGGCCGACCCGGCGGTCACCGCACTCAAGGAATGGATCCCGGCGAACTTCGCCGGCCCGAACGGCGCCAAGGTCTTTGCCCGCCGTTCCGACAAGACGCTTCGTGTCGGCATTTCCGGCGCCTTCACCTATACCGGCTTTCACGATGCCATTCTCGACCGGCTCGATGACGTCGCCGGCCAGGCGGCGCTTGACCGCGCGGTGTTTGCCGGCGGCTGTTCGGAAAACTCCGAAACCTCTGTTTCCGCGCTGTCCGAGGATATCCTGAAGCTCTATTACGACGACTATATCGCGCAATGGGACAGTTTCCTGCGCGACATGCGGCTAGCGCCGCTGACCGATCTCAACGTTGCCAGCGAAAACCTGAAAGACCTGTCGAGCGCGGATTCAGCGCTGAAACGGCTACTGACGGCGGTCGTTCAGGAGACAGAGCTGACACGCTCCGATGAAGCGCCGGCCGACGACAAGGCGGCGGCCAAGGGCGCGTCGAAACTGCTCGGCAAGCTTGGCAAACTCGGCAAGCTGGCAACTTCAGGCGCCAAGCTTTTGCCCCGCGCCGGCTCCGCCAGCGAAGTGGATCTCACCGGCAATCTGGTGGCCGTGCATTTCAAACCGCTCAAGAGCACCATCGCCGAGGTCGACGGCCAGCCGCCGGCGCTTGACGCCGCCGTGGTAGCGCTGACGGCACTCTCGAACGTGCTCCAGACGGTCACCGCCAACCCCAATCCGCAGGACGCCATCAAGAAGCAGGGTGGCCTCGCCGAATTGACCGGCGCGGTCGCCAGGCAGGCACAGATCCTGCCCGACCCGATCAATGCCTGGCTTGGCGGCATTGCCGGCGACACCAGCAACCTGACGCAGAAGGCGGTCACCTCGGAGCTCAACGCCATCTGGCGGGCCGACATCCTGCCCTTCTGCCAGGCAGCGCTCAACGACCGCTATCCGTTCAGCGCCGACAGCGCGGTGGACGTCAATGTGCGCGACTTCGCCCGCCTGTTCGGCCCGGCCGGGCTGATCGACGGTTTCATCAACGACCATTTGATCAGCTATGTCGACACCACCGGCCAGCCCTGGAAATGGCGCGCCGATTTTGGCCTCGACCCTTCGGCGCTGGCGGCGTTCGAGCAGGCCAGACATATCCGCGACGACCTGTTCCCAGGCGGCACCGGACCGGTGATGAGCTTCACGCTCGAACCAAAGGACCTGTCGCCAAACGTCACCCGCGTGACACTCAATCTCGATGGCCAGAACCTCGTCTATTACAACAACGCGACGCGGCCTCAGCCGATGACATGGCCCGGCAAGGACGGCACCGGCTTCATCTCGCTTGCCTTCCAGCCGATCGACGGTTCGCCCGAAATCATGCTCAACGAAACAGGCAGCTGGGCCTGGCTCAGGATGTTGCGCGCCGGCCGCTTCAGCAGCACCTCGCTTTCGGACGTCTACAGCCTGCGGCTGGGAACCAAAGGCATGTGGGCCGATTTCGAACTCAAGGCCGCCAGCGTCGAAAACCCCTACAATCTCGAGATGTTCAAGAAGTTCACATGTCCGCCGCAGATATGAGCACCGGCTTTTTCGGCAAGATTCCGGCGACGGGGGATTTCGTCGCCGCGAACCTGCCGCGGACTTTCACCGACCGCTGGGACCGCTGGATGTCGATGGAATTGCGCGCGCGGCCGGATGAGCACGAAGACCTCGATGACCGCGTCTGGCGCTTCGTCATCCAGGGCGCGATTTTTGGCGAACAGCCCTGCGCCGGTGCCTGGCGCATGAGCCAGGACCGGGTCGGCCGCCGCTATCCGTTCGCTGTTGTGAGCATCGGCGCGATGCCGGAGGCAACTGACCCGTGGTTCGAAGGCATGGCGAAAATCGCCAAACTGACCGTCAAGGAACTGTGGGACCAGCAGTATATCAGCGCGCATCTGCGAGCGCTGGAACCGCCAAGACTGTTCTCGGCAATGAACCGCATCGTCTTCTGGACGGATGATTGGGAGGTGCGTGAATTCGCTTTCGCCGACATTCATGATCTCGCCGACAACGCGCTGCCGGCAATGCGCGCCGCGCGCGCCGTGGCGCAGGAGTCCTGACCATGGGTCTCAGCGTCTATGCCGAGAAGATGGGCTTCTTCCACAAGGGCAGCAACGGCCAGGGCATTGCACCCGGCGACGTCTGTCTGTCGCCGCCTTCTCCGCCCGCGGGTCCGGTTCCGGTACCCTATGTCAACATGCTGTCGTCATCCGACCTGACCAAGGGCACCAAGAGCGTCAAGATCGACGGCGAGCCGACAGCGATCGAGAATGCGTCGGAAATCTCGACCAGCACCGGCAACGAACCGGCCACGCAAGGCCTCGGCGCGGGAGTCATAACCCACCAGATCAAGGGCAAGGGCGTCTTCAAGCTATGGTCGTTCACGGTAAAGGCGGAAGGCAAGGGCGTCGACCGTCATGGCGACACGATGGACCAGAACACCGCCAGCGACCCGCCGCCAAATTGCGTCAACCCGGCCGCGTTCAACAAATTTCTGGCGACGTTGACCACGGATCAGAAGACGACGAAGTGCGCGGTCAAATATGACCGGGTCGGACACCGCCCAGGACGCACTGATGACCAAGCAGCCAAGGTGAACGGCAAGGCCTGTTGGCAATGCAAAAAGACCAGACGAGGTCAATACTCAAAACTGGTTCCAACGCCGCCCAACGACGAGATGAAGCAGGAGATGGTCCATGATCATCAACCGCCGCTCTGCGTAGCCTGGGAGATGGGCGGTTGTAATATGGAGAAATCGCCCGACGCATTCCTGGCTCATTTTTCGACGCCGCAATCGGTCAAACCTCATTGCGGCCGATGCTCGACATCGCAAGGCTCTCCAGCCGCGAAATACGCTAAGAACTTTATCGACGACATGCCCGTGGCAATTGGGTGACGAGCGATGCGCGGCATAGAAGAAATCAGGGACAGCTACATCGGCGAACTGATCACCATCCAGCCCGAGCTGGAGGACTGGTGGGATGACATGGTCGCCAACGAAGGGGACGTTGTCTGGAAGCGCTGGCCGACCGGGATCGCTGGGCATCCACGCGTGTTGGCGATCTTCCGCAAGCATTACCTTGAGATTGTGGCCTGGAACAATGCGCAGCGCCCCGAGGGCGATGAACCCGAGGAAAAGTGGGGCATCGATAGCGGTGGCCGAAGCCAGGCTTTCGAATGGCCGGTCGAAATCCTCATCATCAACGTCCGGCACTTTGCCCCCGAGCTCCAGCCCCTCATCGATGGCCTGTGCTTTGTGCCTATGGCTATGAATCTCGAAGACGAGGTCGAATAGTGGCCCTGATCACGCGCTACAGCTCCGATCTCGGCATCAGGCGTTTGCTGGCGCAGCCTCGCGATGTCGCTCCGCCGAAGGATATCCGCGTCGCTCGCAAGCACGACGAGGCCAGCCCGATGCACAGAACCCTCTTCATCGAGTATGTGGCGGAGCTGACGGATGCCTACGACATTGCGGCCGAGTGGTGGGCGGACATCATCTCCGCCGAGGAAGAGCTCCAGGGCAGCCGCGAGAAGGCGCTTGCGAAAGCCTTCGATGACCGCGTGGCAGGCGCCGCGGCCAGTCCGAACCTGGTCTGGGTGATACGCCGTTACTGGCTGAAATGCGTCACGGTCAACGTCACTGCGGGTGAAGAAGCTGGCGTTGCCGCCGAGATCTTCCTGCTGCAGTGGCTGATCGATGCCGGCCAGACCGAGTTGGTCAAGCTTGTCGCCTGCATGCCGTATTGGCCGATCGGCCAGGACGAAAAAGGCAATTGGTGCTGATCCATGATGTTCGCGGTCTGGATCGAGAATCGCACGCCGTTCACTGCCGGCAGCTTTGTCCAGGCAAATGCTGACGGCAACGAGGTCTTCCTGGCGGTTTTCTCGGCCAGCTTCGATATGCCTGAAGGTGCTACGCAATTTCAGCCAGCCGAGGAGCAACTGCCGGTAAGTTTCGGCGATCTGCCATTCGGCGATCCTGCCTGCTCGTCAACCCGGTATGAGGGGGAGATCGCATCGGCCAAGCCGGGGATCGACATTGTCCTGAACGGCCAGGCACATGCGCCGCGCGAGGGCCGCGTCGCCGAAATGCAGGTCGGGTTCAAGCTTGCCGGCATCCGGAAGGTGCTGAACGTGACCGGCGATCGCCTCTACGATTCAGGAAGCTATAGCCAGCCACATCCCTTCGCCAGGATGCCGGTCGTCTACGAGCGCGCTTATGGGGGTACCGATGAGAGCGGCAGGACCGATCCACGCAATCCGCTTGGGGTCGGCTTTCATCATGCCCGTTCCGCCGACAAGGCCGTGAAGACGCATGCACCCAATATCACCTATGCGAGTGAGCCGTTCCGCGGCCCCTCCGATCAGCCAAGACCGGCCGGGTTTGGGGCAATCGGCCGCGGCTGGCATCCAAGGCTGCCGTTCGCGGGCACCTACGATCAGGCCTGGATCGACGAACAGTGGCCCCTTCCGCCAAGGGATTTCGATCCGCGCTACAATCTCTGTGCGCCTGCCGATCAGCAGTTGCAGCAGCTGAACGACGGCGAGGAGGTCAGCGTCATCGGCATGACACCGGAGGGCCGCTGGAACTTCCGCATGCCGCGCGTCATAGCTCCGATCCGCCTTCTTTACGACGACCGTGCCGAGGATCGGCCCTTCCGTGTCGATACTGTCGTCATCGAGCCGGATCTGCGCCGCGTCACGTTGAAGTCGCGCTTTTCCATGGTCACCAGGCGCAACACGCCCTTGCTGAGAGAGATCGTCTTCGGCCATGTGACGCCCGCCTTTCTCCTCGCGCGACGCAAGCGCAAGACCTATCTCAGCCCGCGCGGCGATGACGGGCTGATCGCCGCGAGGGCGACATGGCTGGGCTGAAGGCGCCAATCTACGTCATGGGCGGTGGCGCCGTGACGCCTGCCGGTCTCAATGCGCGCCAGACGCTGGCGGCAATCCGGGCCAGTCTTTCCGCCTTCGAGCGGCGTACCCTCACCGACCCGTTCGGCGAAGATCAGACTGTTTCCCGCATCCCCTCTCATTTTTCCCTTCGCGTGACCGAAAACGCGTGGCTCACCAGCATGGCCGCTCGGGCGGTGGGCGAGGCGCTTGAGAGAGGCGGCGTTTCCGCCGGCGCCAGCGCTTTGCTGCTGGTGACGCCGGAGGCATTCCGCGATCATCCAGCTTTCTCCGAGACGCCAGCCAGCGCGTTTCTCGCCGGTCTGCAAGACAGGCTGGGCGAAAAGTTCCATCCCTCCTCGCGCGTCTTCGACGGGGGCGCGGCGGCCTGCCTCGGGCTGCTGGATCGGGCGGCGGACCTGCTCGCGACGCCGGGCATAGAGCAGGTTCTGCTTGGTGGCGTCGACAGCCTGGTGAACGACAAGGATATCGCCCGCCTCATGGCCGCCAGCCGCCTGAAGGCCGAGGACAATGCGCAAGGCCTTGTGCCAGGCGAAGGTGCCGCCGTCGTTTGCCTTCGGCGTTCGCCCGGTCGCGGTTCGCCGGCCCAATGCGCCATTCATGGCGTCGGCGCCGCTTTGGAGGAAAACTCGGTGCTGTCGGAGAACAACAGCCAGGGCAGAGCCTTGGTGGCTGCCTGCCGTACCGCGATCGCGGGCAAGGGCCCGACCGAGGCTGACATAAAGTTCATTGTCAGCAACGACAATGGCGAGCGGTATAGCGCATGGGAGGCCTTGATCGGGCGTGCGCGGTTTTATCGGACGCGCCGCGAGACCTTTCCAATGGCCTACCCCGCAATGACGATGGGCGATATCGGCGCCGGTGCCGGCGCGCTTACACTGCTTATTGCCGCCGACAGTTTCGCCAAGGCCTATGCCCCAGGGCGCGTCGCCATGTGCGAAGCAGCATCGGAAGCCGGCATGCGCGCTGCCGCACTTGTGAGCGAGGTCGTCAGCGGCTGATCGAACCTCGCGGCATTGCCGGGCGGTTCACATCCACGCCGGGATGGGGCGAGACCGCCGCCAGTTGGTCAGCGCCAGTTCCGCGTTGGCGAGCGCCTTCCTCATGGCATCCAGTTTCTGCCGCCGCATCGACTGGAATTTGTCGAACCGCGCCGGGCCCTTGCCATTGTCCCACCAGGCTTGCGCCTGCGAAGCGGAAGGCAGCGGTGTCGCCTCAATGGTCTCAAATCCGGGGCCTAGCTTAGCTGGGTCGGTGACGAACACATCAGTGTCGTTGAAATCAATCTCGATCAGATCGCGCAGCGCGAGCCCCGCCGCATAGGCGAGTTCCGGCGACTGCATCTTCTCGATCAGCCAGGGCATGATCGCCATGTCACCCAGCATCCCGCTGACAGCGACCGCTGCCTCCCGCGTTGCTGGGCCGGATACGGATTGCTGCCACCATGGACGCGCCGCGGCGGGCGGCGTGGTGAGCAGCCGGATTTCCATGATGGAGCCAGCGAACTCTGGGTAGCCAGCCAGCATCTCGTCGAGCACGGGTTGCGCCAGCCGCGCCTCGTCCAGCAGGCATGCCGCCACTGCTGCCTGCAGCCGTTCCTCCGCGCCGCGTGCCTCCAGGCACGCGACAACCTCGACAATGACATCGCGGCGCCGCCGCGCACCCGCGAGCTTCAGCGCTCTGCGGCGCACTTCCGTGTCGCGGTCGCTCAGCAACTCGCCGAGCCTCGGTCCGGGATTGACGCCATGATGATAGAGCGCGCTGAGCCCCAGTGCGCGCTCCATTGCGACCGTCGAATCCAGCCAGCGCGCAACGAACGGCTTCAGCCTGTCCGAGGAGCTGCGTGCGACAGCGCCGGACAGCGCAGACAGCCCTGGTTTCCCAAGCCGCGTCGCGCTCTCAAGAGCAAATTTCATGGCGGTCGGGGATTGCCATTCGATCGCGAGAGCCCCCAGCAGAAACAATTCCGGCGGCTCCTGGTAATCGGCAAACCGTGCCGTCACCAGGTCCCAAGCCGCCTGGCCGGCGGCGAACAGCCCATCAAGATTGGCGTCGAGCCGCTGGTCGATGCGGCCAATATCGAAGGGGCCCATCACGTGGCCGTCGATCTCCCGGGCACGGCGGTGCCACAGGAAAGCGGCATCCTCGACATGCTGCTCGACAATCGCCGGGATCGTTGCAATCCGCTGCATGGACTTCTCAGTTGAGGTGAACAGCCGCGCCCCGGACACGATTCACACCGCTTGCCTGACTGCTCAACTGACTGCCCCGGATCGAGATGCGGCCATTCTTCTCGAGAATGATCGAGGCCAGGCCGCAACGCAGTTCGATGCGCTCCTTGGCGTCCAGCGTCACCGTTTCGCCATCGCGAACCACCTGCACCTGATCGCGCGCATGCGTTGGATCGACGATGCGGCCAACGACAAGCGGGCGGCCCGGATCACCGCCTTCGAAAAGCAGCGCCACCTCCGCGCCAACCGCCGAGGAGTCGAGTTTCGCCAGGCTGCGGGCCTTGAGTGCCGTCTCGCCGGGATTGCCGACGAACACCACGAGTGGCACGCCATCCTCGAAACCGATCAACAGCCCGATGACAACACCCTCGATGCGTTCGGCGGTTTCGTCGCGTCCAGTCATTTCAGTTGTTGAAGACATTGCTACCCTTGATCTTGACGTCGCCGTCAGCTTTGACCTGGACATCGCCGCTGCCCTGGATACGGATATCCTTGCCCTTGATGGAAATCGTCCCATCCTTCTTCATGTTGATCGAGGCATCGCCGCATACCAGCGTGATCTCGTCCCCAGCATCGATCATCAGCTTCTTGCCGACCTTGATCAAACTGTCTTCAGTAATCTGAATACCGCTGCCCTTGCCAACCTTGAGCGCGTGCCCGCCGCCGATTTCGGTGCTGTCATCCGCGGCGATGCTGGCGCTGCGTGCCGCGCCGACGCTGAAGGTCTGGGCGCTGCCAATGGTGACACTCTGGTCGGCGCCGACAGTGATGGTTTGTGCCGCGCCGACGTTCCAGCTGTCCGCCGTGCCAATACTATGGCTCTGGCTGAGCCCAACCGTGACAGACCGCGTCGCACCGATCGTGTTGGCCTGCAGGCCGCCCACGGTTCGGGTCTCGGCGGCGCCAACGGAATCGACACGCGCCGCACCCACGGTAACGGTCTGGACAATCCCCACCGTCTGCGAATGATTGGCGTCGATATTTTCCGTCGAGTTCGCAACGACATGGATCGTCTCGTTGGCGCCAACCGTCAGCGACCGGTTCGAGCCGACCGTCTCGGTGTCGTTCGAGCCGATATTGGTGGTCTGGTTGACGCCGACCTTGACGGTCTTGTTGTTGCCGACGTCCTCATCGAGATTGTGACCGACGGAGTGCTTCGCGTCGTGATCGATGCGGTCTGACTGGTCGTGCTGGACGAGCTTCTTGCGATCATGCTTGACCAGCAGATGGTGGTCTTTCTGCGCCTGGAAATTGACCAGTTCAGAGCCGGCCTTGTCCTCGAACATCAGTTCGTTGTAACCGCCGCCGCCCTTCGACGAGTTGGATTTCCAACCCGATTGCGTCGCGTTGCCGGGCAATCCGTAAGGCGGCATCTCGGAGGCGTTGTAAACCCTGCCTGTGATGATCGGCAGGTCCGGGTCACCTTCTAAGAAGTCGATGATGACTTCCTGGCCGATGCGCGGAATCTGGATGAAGCCCCAGCCGCTGCCGGCCCAGGTCTGTGAGACCCGCACGAAACAGGAGCTGTTCTGGTCCTTCTTGCCCAGACGGTCCCAGTGGAACTGCACTTTCACCCGGGCATATTTGTCGGTGAATATCTCTTCGCCGGATGGACCGACCACCGTGGCGGTCTGCGGCCCGCGCATGATCGGCCTTGGCGTGATCCGGGGCGGGCGAAAGGTCAATTTGGTTGGTGCCAGACCGAGAATGACCTTGTAGTTCTCGCCGTCGACGTCCGTGTGAGCTCTGTATCCGTGATCGAACAGCCTGTATTCGGCGCTGACCACCAGATATTCCTGATTTTGGTCGTCGCGCGGAAAGCCGTGAAGCTTGAAGGTGCATCCCGAGAACAGACCGCGCACGGTTCCGACGGCGGCAACGCGCTGATGCACGGCCTGGATTTCCTCGCGCCGGATTGCCGCCAGGCTGTCACCGCGTTTCACCTCGAGATGCGCGCCACGATGGCGATAGTTCTCGCCCGAAGCCTCCTTGTGGCTGAACGGCTGCGCCGACTTTGCCATCAGGTCAGCGCCGGGTTTTTCGAAATCATAGTCGGTGTGAGCGTAAGCGCCCGGGCGCACCGCACTGCCCGGGGTCCAATCGTTGATGTATTCGACCTCGTGGCGAGAACTGTGACCTTCGTGATGATAAGGCACTTTCTCGTAACCCGGCGCCGGCTTGAGCTTGCTCATCGCATCGGCGAGCACGAGCGTGTGCTTGCCCTCGTCGTGCTCGAAGAAATACAGGATGCCTTCGTGTTCGAGCAACCGCTGCACGAAATCGAGATCCGTCTCGTCATACTGCACGCAATATTCGCGCGGCGGATAGGACCCTTGCAGGCGCTTCTCGAATTTGGCCGTGCCGTATTTCGAGAAGATCTTCTCGACGATTTCGACGACGCTCATGTTCTGGAAAATACGGCAATCGGTGGTGTTGCCGAGGAACCAGAGCCATGGCCTGATGACCGCTTCGTAATATGCCAGCCGATCCTCGGTGCGGGTCAGCCGGAACTCCGAAACCAGGCCGCTGAACCAGCGTTTCGGATCGGATTCGCCCTCGACCGAGACCGGGCCGCCGAGCATCTTCAGCGGGTCGATATCGAAGCTGGTGCTGACAAAGCCGACCGAATAGGCAAAGCAACGGCTGATCTCATCGCGCCCGACAAGATGTGTAAAGGTCAACAGGTCGGCGCCAACCGGTGTCTGGACAACCGTGGCACGTTCGCTGGGCATGGCCTCTCCTAGACGCGGCCGCTATCTATGTTGAGCCTAGCACATGTCTTGCCACGACCAAAGGGGACCACGCGGTCGGCTGCTTCACCGCCATATGAGGATTTTCGGCTTGCAATGCCCTTGTGCCGCCTCTCGCATATTGCCGCTACAATGGAGTATCGTAACGGCTGGTTTGTCCGAGAGGCGGTCGACGGCGGTTCTGGATGTTCATAAGCCTGCAGATCAACAATGCCGACTCTTTTCCCGCCGGCATCTCGACCGGCTACGGGGCTCGTGACCGCAGCTTCGAAATCGGACGCGATGCCTGCGACTGGACCTTGCCCGATCCGGACAAGTTCATCTCCGGCCGGCACTGCGAGGTCCGTTTCGACGCGGGGGCGTTCTGGCTGCACGATGTCTCGCGCAACGGCACTTTCATCAACGGATCGAGCCAGCGCATGGCTGGCCCGCATCGGCTGGATCACGGCGACCGGCTGCTGGTTGGCCGTTATGTCATCTTTGTATCGATCGATGACGAGCGTCCACGAACAGGGCACCCCCAAGGCAACCAGCGTCTGACACAACGCGGGGAAATGCCTGATGGGGCAAGTGGGGAGCGGCCCACAACTCCATCCCCCGTAAGCCAGCCACCAGCATTTGGAAACGAACCATTCTTCAATCCGACAGGGCAGGCGCCCGGGCAGCGAGCTCCTGCGCCACAAGTGCCTCCCTTCACGTCGGGCGATACCGGCCAAGGCTCGGACGCTGCCGCGATGCTGCGGGAAATCGCCATCGGGGCCGGCATACCGCCCGAGCTGTTTCAGCAGCGCGATCCGCATGAAGTTGCCGCCGAGATCGGTTCGGTGATGCGCTTGGTCGTCGAGGAGCTTACCATGCTGTTGAAGGCGCGTGCGGCGGCCAAGGTGCTGGCAAAGAGCACGCACCGCACGATGATCAGCGCCACCGACAACAACCCGCTGAAGTTCGTGCCGGGAACCAATGACATTCTCGAAATCATGTTCGCACGGCGCCGCTCCGGTTATCTCGATGCAAGGCGAAGCATCGAAGACGCTTTCCGCGACCTGAAGACACATGAGTTCGCCACCTATGCAGCCATGCAGGCCGCCCTTTCCCGGCTGCTTGATGACCTGTCGCCCGAGGCAATCGGCCGGAAACTTCCGCCCAGTTCATTCAGTTCGAAGAAAAGCCAGGCCTGGGACGCTTTCGTCGCGACATGGCGAGCCAAGGAAGAGGCGCACGAGAACGGCATGCTCGACATCTTCCTTGCCTATTTCAGCGAAGCCTACGCCAAGGCTGGCAAGCAGAAATAGGGCGAACGGAAATCGCCAAGGCGCGTCCACCGATCTGCTTGTATGTGACCGGTTTCATGGAAAAAACCTTCCCTCGGCCCTTCCGCTTTCCGGTTTCAATCGGCTGCGTGAGCGAATAGGATATTCGGCAAGCTTCCCAGGCGGGCGAAGCTGGCGTGGCTTGGGCGTGTGCAGCAATGTCATGTTTCGACGAGATGCGCCTTTCCGGGCGACCCATCCTCGACAATCTGCCCGGCCAGGGCAGACATTTTGTTGCCTGTGCGACTAACGCCTGTCTTGCTCAAAATACCGTGTTGGCGGGTTGGCAATGAGTTCGAAGGATGATCCCTTCGGTCCGGCGGGCAAAACCGTCATTCGCGCAAACCCTTCGCGCGAGAAAAAAAAGCCGCCGACCCCGCAGCCAACCGTCCTGGGCAGCAAGCTGGCCGATCCCTCGGCACTGAAAGAGTCCACTGTCTTCGACCCGGGCATCGGCCGCCAAGTCCCGACGGGCTGGACATCCGGAACCGTGGTCTATCAGGGTGCCGGCGCCGCTGCGGCGCCAAGCCCTTCCCCGGCCGCGACAGCACAGGTTGCCCGGCAGCAGGCGCTCTTCGACGCCAGTGACAGTCTCCAATACACAGCAGCGAACCCCATCATCGCGGCAGCGGCACCCTTGCTCATGCTGCTCGGCCAGCTCAGGCTCATTGCAGTTGACCGGCAGGCCGAGCCGCTGGCCGGGCATGTCACCGACGCCATCGAAAAATTCGACCGTGCCATTGGCAAATCCGATGTCACCGAGGGCGATGCGCGGATCGCGAAATACGTCCTTTGCGAAGCTGCCGATGACCTGATCGGCAACTTGCCCTGGCCACGAAAGGACGAATGGGCGCCGCACGGCATGCTGTCGCGGTTTTTCCACGTCGAACCCACCGGCACGGGTTTCTACGAGGCGCTCAACAAGGTGCTGGCCGAACCGGAGGCACATGGCGACCTGCTTGAACTGATGCATGCCTGCCTGTCGCTGGGGTTCGAAGGCCAATATCGCGGAGTTGCGCAGAAGGACAACAATCTCGAACGCATCCGCCGCGACGTCTACGAGACGCTTCGCTACTTCAAGGCGCGCGCCGGTTACGAGATGTCGCCGCACTGGCAGGGTCTGGCCGCGACAGCCGCGCGTTCATCGTTCCGGCTGCCGCTGTGGGCCGTCGCGGCGACCGCGTCAGGCGTGCTGACAGCGGCATTCTTCGCCTTGCGGGTCATTATCACCAACGAAGGCGATGCCCTTGGGGGCGAGTTGCTGGCGCTCAATCCATCAGCGCCAATCGCCATCGAGCGCGCCAGCGTGGCGCCATTGGCCGAGCCGGAGAAGGTTGTTCCACCCATTGCCGCCACCGTCACCCAGACCGATCGCATCCGCTCGGCCCTGGCCAAGGACATTGACAGCGGCGGGTTGACCGTCGGCACCAAGGGCGATTTCATCGTCGTGGAAATCAGCAACCTGCTGCTGTTCCAATCCGGAAGAGCCGAGGTGAAGCCCGAGTTCCAACCTGTAGCGACGGACATCGCTGCTGCCCTGGAGGCTGAGCCCGGGCCGATCAGGATCATTGGCCATACCGACAATGTAAAACCGCGCAAATCGGGCACGTTCAAATCGAACTTCGACCTCTCCGTCGCCCGCGCGAAAGCGGTCGAAACGATGATGGTCCCGAAATTCAGCAAGCCCGAGCGCATAACCGCCGACGGCAAAGGCGAAGACGAGCCCATCGCCGACAACGCAACGCCGGAGGGCCGCGCCAAGAACCGCCGTGTGGATGTAATGATCCCCAAGGAAGAAACGCTGTGAGCGGGGCCGGCTGGCAGTGCTCCTGTCGGAAGCAACCTGGGTGGAAACACCCCCGCTGGAAACGCCAATGACGCGTTGGCTGCCGCGCATCTTCAGTGTGATCGCACTGGCCGCTTTCGCCGCCGCCGTCTGGTTCGCGGGACCTTTGATCGGTTTTGCCAACAACCGGCCACTAGGCGCTGTCTGGCTGCGCGCGCTGATCATCGGCGTCGCCGTGGCAGGCGTGTCGATCTTTTACGGAATGCGCCTCTGGCGAATGCGCAAGGCACAAAAAGCGCTTGAAGCGGCAATCACCCAGGCCGACGCTGATGATGGTGACGGGAAGCAGCTCGAAGCCCGCATGAACGAGGCCGTAGCCGCGCTCAAGCGCTCAAGCGGCAAACGCAACTTTCTTTATGAAATTCCCTGGTACATCGTCATCGGCCCGCCTGGCGCGGGCAAGACCACGGCGCTGGTCAATTCAGGCCTGAACTTTCCTCTTGCGGGATCAGGTGATGCCCAGCCGGTGGCCGGCGTCGGCGGCACGCGGTCCTGCGACTGGTGGTTCACCGACGAGGCCGTGCTGATCGACACCGCCGGCCGCTACACAACGCAGGAGTCCAATCGGCAGAGCGACGCCAAAAGCTGGCTCGCCTTCTTGTCACTGCTCAAGCAGCAACGCACGCGGCAGCCGATAAACGGCGTCATCCTGGCGATCAGCCTTGCCGATCTCATGACCTTCGACGATCGGCAGCTTGATGCCCATGTCACGGAAATCCGTAGCCGTCTGCGCGAGGTCCACGACACGCTGAAAATTCAGTTTCCGGTCTACCTGCTTTTCACCAAGGCCGACCTTGTCTCAGGCTTCACCGACTATTTCGACAGCTTCGACGAAGCGCGCCGGCGCAAGGTCTGGGGCGCGACATTCCAGACAACGGACCGTGGCAGGAACATGGTCGGTGAAGCGCCGGCCGAATTCGACGCTCTGGCAAACCGGCTGGCCGAGGAGATGCCAGACCGCCTTCAGGAAGAAACCGATCCGGTGGCGCGCATCGCCATCTTTGGTTTTCCAGCGCAATTTGGCGCGCTCAGGGGCCGAGTGACCGACTTTGTCGCCAAGCTGTTCGAGCCTGCCCGCAGTCAGGTCAATGTCAGCTTGCGTGGGCTCTACTTTTCCTCGGGCACGCAAGAAGGAACACCTATTGATCAGGTGCTGGGAGCGCTGGGCCGCAGTTTCGGCAGCAAGGCGCAACCGCATCTCTCCGGTAGCGGCAAAAGCTTCTTCCTGCATGACCTGCTGGCCAGCGTCATTTTCGCTGAATCCGGATGGGTCTCCTACGACAAGGCGGCAGAAAGGCGTGCCGCGCTCGCCAGGTTTGCCGGCCTCGGCGTTATCGCGCTGATAACCGCTGCCGGGCTTGGCGTCTTGGGCTTGAGCTTCATGGCCAACCGCTCGCTGATCGCCTCCACGAGGCAGGCGGCGGGCCAGTACCGGCAGACAGCGGATGCGTTGCTGAAGAGCACGACTGTCACCGATGTCGACCTCGAGAACGTCATTGGGCCCCTCGACCAGTTGCGCGATCTGCCGGCTGGCTTCGAAACCGGCGGCTCGCCGACGCCATTCGAGGCAACGTTCGGCCTCAGCCAACGCGAACGGCTTTCCTCGGCGGCGCAAACGGCCTACCGGCAGGCGCTGGAGCGCATGTTCCGCTCGCGCCTGCTGATCCAGGCCGAACGGACGATCCAGGCCAAGATGGCTGATCCGGCCGCGCTCTATGAACCGCTGAAGATCTACCTGATGCTTGGCGGCAAGGCGCCGAAGGTCGACGATGCGCTGATCGTTTCCTGGATGAAGCAGGATTGGGAGCAGAACCGTTACCCCGGCGAGAACAACCGCGAAGGACGGACGCAACTCGAAAAGCATCTGCACGCCATGCTTGCGCTTGACGATGCTTACGATCCGGTCTTCGAACTCAACCAGCCGCTGATCGAGGCCGCGCAACGCTCGCTCGGCCGCATGACCCTTGCCGATCGCGCCTCCGCGCTGGTCAAGTCGGGCGTGTACGCCGCGGCGCTGGGAGATTTCTCGATCTCGGCGAAAGCCGGGCCTGAGGCAAAATTGTTGTTCGAACAGGCTGATGGCAGCGATCTCACGGATCTTCGCATCCCCGGGCTCTACACCTATGCCGGCTTCAACAGCTTCTATCTCGGCCAACTCGCGCGCGTGGCGCAGATGCTTGTCGACGACCGCTGGGTGATCGGCGGCGGCGGCGAGCAAGGCATCGATCAGGAATTGCTCAAGCTCGGGCCGGAGCTGCTTGATCGCTACGGCAAGGATTTCGCCTCGGCATGGAACGGCGCACTCGACAAGCTGAAGTTCAAATCGATGCTGAAAGACAAGCCGGACTATCTCGCGCTTTCCGCCGCCGCATCGGCGAACTCGCCGATCGAACAGCTCTTTTCGGCGATCGCCGATGAGACCGCTTTGACAAGAGTCCCGGCGACAAGCCCAACCGATGGTACGGCCGGAGCCGATGGCGGCGGTCAAAACCAGGCACAGGACACTGTCGCAAAGGGCCTGGCCCGCATCGGCATTCACCTTGCCGCCGGTAAATCGCAAAACCGTGCCGGTAGCGGATCGGCGAGCACACAGGGTCATCCCGGTGCGAACATCGAGGCGCGGTTCAGGCCGTTCCAGGTTCTGGTCAGCGGGTTGCCCGGGCAGCGCCCGATCGATGCCTTGACGCAGAATTTTCGTGAGATCCACAAAAGCCTGCAACTCGCTGCCGACGCATCTTCACAGACGGAACGCATCAACGGAAACCTTCAGCTGCAGATATCCACCTTGCACGCCAACGTCTCTCGCCTGCCCAAGCAACTGGCCAGAATGGTCACCGCGGCGGCCGACGAGTTCGAGGGCGGCGCCGCCGAAACCTCGGTCGCCAACCTGAACCAGATGCTCGACCAGACGGTTACGCGCCCATGCGAGGAGATGGTGGCCAGTCATTTTCCTTTTGCCCACGACGGCACTGACGACATTGCCATGGCGGATTTCGCCAAGCTGTTCGCGCCCGGCGGGCTGATGGACCGTTTCTTCGCGCAAAACCTGGCATCGCTGACCGACATGACCGGTCAGGACTGGAGCTGGAAACAAGACACGAGCCTGGGCCACGACTTGGCGAAATCGACCTTGAAGGCCTTCCAGTCGGCCGCCGAAATCCGCGGTGCCTTCTTCCCCTCAGGCGGTTCGGCACCGTCGGTCAGCATCACCTTCACGCCCTTCTCCTTGCATGGCGACGCCGACGCGGCGGAGCTCAATGTCGACGGCCAGGTGGTGCAGAGTACCCAAACCGGCAACGCGCCAACCACCGTGACATGGCCGGGCAACATGGCCGCGGCGGTCGCTACCCTCACCCTGTCGCCCGAATTGCCAGGCCGCGAGTCCGCGCTCAAGTTTGACGGTCCGTGGGCGTTGAAGCGGCTGCTGGACAAGGCGACCTTGACCGGCAGCGGCGACACGCTGGAGGCGCGCTTCGTCATCGGCGGCCGTGATGTCGCCTATACGATCCAGACCGGTTCGGGCCCAAATCCATTCGCCCTTCCCGCACTTTCCAGCTTCAGCTGTCCGAAGGCGTTTTGAGATGGGCTCCAGATCAGGGGAGCCGATGCCGCTCATATCCCGCGAACGCGGGGGGCTTAATTTTGATACTTTAATGGTGCAGCCTATGGCAAAGTGGGCACGCGAGCGCGCTGTGGGTGCGCTGCAGAGGGCGTTTGGAAAGCGCTTGGTGGCAAGTTGAGCAATGTCGCCCTTCCCTTTGAAAGCTTCGGCGTCAGTCACAAAGGCTGCGTGCGCGAACTCAATGAAGACAGCTATCTGGTCGAGCCGCAAACCGGCCTTTGGGTCGTCGCCGACGGCATGGGCGGGCATCACGCCGGAGAAGTCGCATCGGCCAGCATCGTCGACCATCTGGCGACGATCGGGATTGCGAGTTCCGCGCCGGACCTTCGCGCGCGCTTCGAAGACCGGTTGAGCCGAGCCAATGCCGAAATCCGGCAGATATCGGAATCGCGCGGCGTGACTATCGGCTCGACAGTCGCAGCGCTGCTGGCGATGGACGGCCGGTTTGCGTGCCTGTGGTCGGGTGACAGCCGCGTCTACCTTGTCCGCAACGCCTCGATCTCGCAGATTTCGCGGGACCACACCGAAGTTCAGGAACTTCTCGACCGGGGCATGATCAGCGCGACCGAAGCGCTGACCTGGCCACGGCGCAATGTCATCACGCATGCGGTCGGCGTCACCGATGAGGTCGTTATCGATTTCCAGCAGGGCGAGATCATGCCGGGCGACGTTTTCGTGCTGAGCACCGATGGGCTGACGGCGCATGTCAGCGACACCGAGATCGAGGCTGCGGTTGTGGCGGCCACGGCACCGCGGGCAGCAGGCGAGAAGCTGCTGGAGATGGTGCTTGAGCGTGGCGGAACCGACAATGTCACCATCGTGCTGGTGAAGATCAAAGGCGGCCGCAATGGCGGATCGCTGTATCAGGATCTGTCCTGGACGGGGGGAAGAGGCCAATGAGCGCCGACGACAAGACGCGTATATCGCCGAACATGCCCAGCACGGCAGTCGGTACACAGCTCAGCGGCATCTACGAGCTCGACGAGCGCATTGCCTTCGGGGGCATGGGTGAGGTCTACCGGGGGCACAACATCCAGACCGGCGACCATGTCGCGATCAAGATCGTCTTGCCCGAGTTTGCCCGCGACCAGACGATCCTGTCCCTGTTTCGCAAGGAAGCGTCGATCCTTAATCATCTCTCGCATGACGCGGTCGTGCGCTATCACGTCTTCACCATCGACCCGGGAATTGGCCGTCCTTACCTCGCCATGGAATTCGTTGACGGCGAGTCGCTGTTCGATGTCATGCGGCGCGGCGCAATGGCCGTGGAAGACGTGCGCAAGCTCTGCCTTCGCCTCACCTCCGGCCTGAGCGCCGTGCACCAGGCGGGCGCTATCCACCGCGACCTGTCGCCGGACAACATCATTCTGCCGGGCGGGCGGGTCGACCGCGCCAAGATCATCGACTTCGGCATCGCACGATCGGCGACGGTCGGCGGCGAGACGTTGATTGGCGGAAAGTTCGCCGGAAAGTACAATTACGTTTCTCCGGAACAGCTCGGGCTTTACAGCGGCGATGTCAGCGAGCAGTCCGACATGTACAGCCTGGGGCTGGTGCTGGCCGCCGTTCTGCGCGGCAAGCCGATCGACATGAGCGGCTCCCAGTTCGAGATCATCGAAAAGCGCCGAACAGTCCCGGATCTGTCCGACATCGATGCCGATTTCCGCGACATCGTCGAAGCCATGCTGCAACCGGATCCGAAAGACCGGCCCGCCAGCATGGCGGAGATAGCCAGGTTGACCCGTGACGATAGCGATATCGAGGGGACGACCCCCCCACGCTCCCTGACGCCGCGCGACCGGGCAGGCTTGCCACGCGCCGATGGAACCCTTGGACCTAGCTTCCGGGCCGAGCGCCCGCCGTCCCATGCCCCGGGGAGCGTGCCGCCAGCAACCGGCACGGGCGAGCAGCGCTTCGTCCCGTATGAGCGGCCGCCGCTGCTTTCGCAGCCGAGGCCTCCTGTTGCTGCCGGCGCACGAGCGGCCACGCCTGGGAGCCCCGAAAAATCCTCGGGGAAGCGGACGATGGCGATCGCCGCCTTGGCGAGTTTGCTTGTCGCCGCCGGGGCTGGTCTTTACCTGAGC
This sequence comes from Mesorhizobium sp. INR15, assembly GCF_015500075.1. Taxonomy (NCBI): domain Bacteria; kingdom Pseudomonadati; phylum Pseudomonadota; class Alphaproteobacteria; order Hyphomicrobiales; family Phyllobacteriaceae; genus Mesorhizobium; species Mesorhizobium sp. INR15. The sequence continues at coordinate 6,096,758 of NZ_CP045496.1, forward strand.
GGCATTGTGACGTTGAAGACGCCGAGTGCCGACAAGCCACCAGCTCCCGCACCGGAAACCCTCAAGCCGGCGCCAGCCGACAATGCCGCTGCGCCCCAGGTTGGCGAGGCTCCGGCAAAGCCGGTTGCGCCCGCAAAACCGCAAACCGAGACGGCACCGCCAGTCGAAAATCAGGCGGATGCCGAAACGGGCCCGAAGCCCGCGCAGCCTGTCGTGTCGCCTTCGCCGGAAGACGCCAAGCCACCAGCCGTCGAGGCAAAACCCCCGACCGACAGCGCACCCGCTGCTCAGCCGGCTCCGGCGCCTCCGGTTCAAAATCAAGCCGATGCTTCCATCGGTCAAAAGCCGGCACCCGCAAAGCCCGCCGAACTCCCGGCGCCAGCCGCAGAGAATGTGAAACCACCTGCCCCCGAGGTGAAGCCGCAAGCCAACAACGCGCCTGCAATCCAGCCGGATACGGCTGCCAGCAACGCTCCAAAGCCGGAGCCGATCACACCGACACCGCCGGCAATTGAAGCCACCCCGGCGCCACCAGTTGCCCAGCCGCCTGTCGCGGAGATTCAGCAGCCCGAGCAGCCAGCCAGCCAGCCAGCGGAAACCAATGCGACCGCGCAACCGCCCGCCCCCATCGCCAGCCAAACGGATGCCGGGGCCGGACAGGGCCAACAAACCGCCGTGCCGGCGGCCAAGCCGCCAGTTGACAAGCAGCCAGACGAAACGGTTGCCTTGAATGTGCCCAAGCCGGAAATCCCGCCGGCGAAACCCGCAAACGAAGCCGCGCAGCGGGTCTCCTGGGTGCGCGGTTTCAGTGGTGGCGACTGCTTCTATGCAACGGTCACCGCAACCACCGACAAGGCCGTGGCGATCGAGGGATTTGGGACGGCGGTCCAACCGTTCCAGCAGTTGCTCGGCGGTTTCCAGGCGAAATTCCATGTCGAGCCAGACATCAGCGTCAGGCTGATCAAGCCGACCCAGTGCGAAGTCACCAACTTTCTGCGCTTTCTGGGCAGCAATGCAGTGGAGAAGCCACAACTTGAACTCGACCGGACATCGGTTCCGGACGGCTCATCGATCGGCGGGACGCTGGTGACACATGGCGGCCTCATCTCCAGCGTGCTGCTGATTGATCACAAGGGGATGGCGTTCAATCTCGACGACCGTCTCGTCGCGCAATCCGGCAAGGCGACTTTCAGTATCCCGATCGGCCTCGGTGCCGCCGACAAGGCAGCGGGCAAGGCAGTGCCGCAGATCATAATGGTGGTTACCGGACCGCAGGATATCCAGGCCGCTTCATTCTCCACGCCGACACCGGCCGCCGTGGTGCTGCCCAAGATCCTCGAAGAGATCGAGACCAAGGGATCCGAGTTTTCCGCCACCGCCAAGTATTTCAAGCTTGGCGGGTAGCATGGACGCCAATGCAATTCCGCCGCCCGCGCCCGTTCCGCCCGCCCGCCGCCCCGCCTCGACAGCGGCGTGACTTGTTTCGGGCGCTGCTCGCTCGGACAAGCCACTGGATGCTCGCGGTATCGCGTGGTCTTCGCCGCAAAACCGCGCGGCATATTTTTGGAGCCTGCCTGGGCGCGGCATTCGCGGCCCTGCTTGCAACAGGCGAAGCGCGCGCCGAATTCACCGTCTGCAACCAGACGCTCGACGTCGTCAATCTCGCCGTCGGCCAGAAGGTCGACAACGCGGACCAGACCGACGGCTGGTGGACGATCGGCGCCAATCAATGCGTGAACGTCATCAAGGAGGAGCTGGCGAACCGCTATATCTACATCTACGCGACAGACGTTTTCGGCCACGCGATCCTGACCGGGGCGACAGATATGTGCATCGAGCGGCGGCGCTTCTCGATACGCGGCATCGATGAGTGCTGGGAACGCGGCCATATCGCCGCGAAATTTCTGGAAGTCGACACGCTCGAGCAGGTGCGGTGGACCTTCTTCCTGACCGGTAATGCGCCGTGACGCACAGCATCGACACCAGCTTCAAGGAGAAAAAGCTGGCGCGCGCTGCCCTTCGCCGGCGCAAGCTTTGGCTGAGGCTGGCCGCTGGTCTCGCAGTGATCGTCGTGGTTTTAATCGCCACCGGCATCTACCTTACAGCGGACTACTGGTCGTTTGGTGATGAAGACGAGGAGTTGCACGCGGTCGAAGGCAGTGACGATGTGCCAGCCGATGCCTCTGTCTATGTGCCGGCGATTATCGACCTTGCAGGCGACCCGATGTGGATCACGCTTGCACCCGATGCCGGCGCAACGAAAGGCCACACGATCCCGCGTCCGGCAGAACTTGATCAGGCCGGTGTGTCACCGCAGATCGAGATCCTGTCCGATGTCATGTTGAGCGCCAGCGAAAAATTCATGACGACGATACCTTCCACGCAGGAGGATTTCGCCTTCTTCCAGGCACAGCGCAAGAAGGCGGAACCAGCACCGGAGCCACCACCGTCCGGCGACCTGCAGAACGACCTTCAACCCGCACCGGCCGCGGAAGACACCCCGGCGGCACCGGCAGCTCCGGCAGCACAGGCAGACGCCGATGACCCAGAAGCCGGCTGGGGCGAAACAGTCGACGCGGGCGAGGCCGCCCTTCCTTCTTTCGAGAAAACCAAGGTTGAAAACAACACCACCGTCGCAACGGTCACCACCGACTATCAGCGCTTCGAGGCGACCGAGGACACATTCGTGAAAATCCTCACCGACCGCAGCCTCGATAGCGTCGTCACCGATGCGCATTTCTCCGACGCGGACGCCAAGCTGGCGGGCGAAGCCCTGAAGGCGCTTTTCAACCGGGACGGGCTGGAGCCCGGCTATGTCGTCGCCATGCGCGGCTTCAGGCCGACGCGCGAGACCACGGCGATGTCGCTGATGCAGGTTTCGGTTTACGCCAAGAATGTCTTCGTCGGCACCCTGACGCGCAACGCCGCCGGTGCCTTCGTGTCGGGAGTTGACCCGTGGGTGCGCGAAGATCTGTTCAACTATTCGGGCGCGGCCGAGGAAGGCACGCACAAAAGACAATACCGCCTTCTCGACGCGATCTATTCGACAGCTGCGCGCAACAGCGTCCCTGCCGGCATCATCGGCGAAGCGATCATGTATCTCTCCCGGGGCCAGGACCTGGACGCCTTCGCCAGCGAAGACCAGCGTCTGGTCCTGATCTATTCGCAGACGCCGCGCGGCAAGGAAGAGACCGCGGGCCGGGTTTTGTATGTCGGCATCCAGGGCGGCGACAAGAACCTTGAATGTTTCGTCTTCCTGCAAAGTGATGGTCAGTTTGCCTGCGTCAGCGGCGACGACCAGGTTCGTTCGCTGACGGTCACCAACGGCATGGTCACGCCGGTCAGCGGCGTGATGACCTCAACCTTCGGACCACGCAAGCACCCGATCCTCGGAACGGTCCGCATCCACAAGGGCGTCGACTGGGCAGCACCGGTGGGGACGCCGATCGCAGCCGCGTTCGATGGCGAAATCAGCTTTCAAGGCGACGGTGGCAGCTACGGCAACCTGGTCAAGATCACGCACGCGAACGGACGTGAGACGCGTTACGCCCACATGCAGAAATTCGCGATCGAAAGCGGCGTCGGCACCAAGGTGAAGGCCGGCGACATCATCGGCTACATCGGCACCACCGGCCTCTCGACCGGACCGCATCTGCATTTCGAGCTCTACCAGAATGGCGAGGCGATCGATCCGCTCGGCACGGTCACAGCAGTCGCAACCGACGATTCCGCCGTTGAGACGCTGACCGACCGCATCGTTCACGTGGAGAGCGGCGGCAGCGCACGGGCCAAGAACCCGCTTTCTTCGGCGACCGGCGCCGGCCAGTTCATCACGAAGACCTGGATCAGGATGATGAACACCTATCGCCCCGACCTGGCGCGGACGCTCTCGACCGCCGACCTGCTCGCGCTGCGCTACGACGCCACGATCTCGCGCGAGATGGTGCGCAATCTGGCGCGCGAAGGCGAAGCCTATCTGCGGGCGCGCGGCCATCAGATCACCGCCGGGCGGCTCTATCTCTGTCACTTCCTGGGAATGGAAGGCGCCCACCAGGTGTTGTCGGCGCCCGGCTCGGCACCCTTGGCCAGCGTGCTTGGAGCACCGGTCATTCAAGCCAACCCGTTTCTCTCCGGCAAGACCGCCAGCTATGTCGTGGACTGGGCCGAACGGAAAATGGGCCACAAGCTGCCCCCGGCGACAAGCGGGACTGACCAGCCGGAAACGACAACGACGGAAGTCCGGCAGACATCGCCGGAATTCGCGGCCTACAAGCAGGCGATCGCGGCGATCGTGGGTTCGGTTCAGGATACGCTTTGAGCCGCCAGGGCGCCCGTTACTGCGTCTTTATCCGCATTTCCACGCGGCGATTGATCGGGTCGTAGGGATCAGGGCTGCGCGGGTTCGATTCACCCAAACCGATTGCGTTGATGCGAGCCGCATCGATGCCATTCGAGGTCAGGAAGGCAGTCACCGATTGCGCTCTTCGCTGCGACAGGCCCTCGTTGTAGCGAGGCGTGCCTGTTGCGTCTGTGTAACCCTCGACGACGAAGCTGAGCGTGCTCAGCCGGTCGTCCTTCAGCGCCTTGGCGAACTCATCAAGCTCAGCCCGCGCCTTCGCGTCGAGTTGTGCTGAGTCCAGTCCGAAGTTGATCAGCATGTCGAGACTGGATTTGCCCGCCGGCGGATCCTTCGCCGTCTCCTTGCTTTTGCACTCCTCCTCGGTGCCGACGCAAATTCCACGTGACAGGCCGAGTTTGTTGGCACCGGCAAAAAACTTCACGATGTCTTCTGATTTCTGCACAGGATCGGCGCATGCGGGCGCCGCCAAAAGCATGGCTGCCAACACCAGGGCTGACCTACTCGATTGCATGACGGTCACTCCCATCCGAGCATCCGATTTCGCTGGCGGCTGAATAGCATGAATTTAATTCCGGAGCATTCTTTCTGTCAACAAACCAACAGGCTTTCCCGAGGCGGCGGCGATGCCGGCACCCGTTACTGGGTGTTTTCGGCTGGCCCGCGAATGATCAAACTTTCATCAAAGTCACATAATCAGGTGTTTTTCTTGCAATAACGGCCTGTCACTGACAAAATGACTGCCGCGCTCCAATGCGGCCGAGGACTGATCCATGAAAGCGAGCTTCGCCTTTCTGATCGGGGTGTTTCTCTTTCTTGTTGCCTCGGTCGGCGCAGGAGCCGTTACGTCTGATGCGAAACGCGTCGCGCTGGTCATCGGCAACAGCAAATATGTTCATGCCGTCGCTTTGCCCAATCCAGCCAATGATGCGCATCTCATTGCTTCGACGCTTCGCAATGCCGGATTCCAGGTCATAGAAGGCGTCGATCAGGACAATGCAGGCATGCATGGCCTCATCAGCAAGTTTACCGAGCAATCCTACGACGCCGACCTCGCTGTCATTTTCTATGCCGGCCATGGCATGCAGGTCGATGGCAAGAACTACCTGATACCGGTCGACGCCGAACTGACATCGCCCGCCTATCTCAAGACCCGCACCGTGCAGATCGACGACTTCATGGCCGCGCTGCCGCCCGATCCGGCGGTCGGCATCATCATCCTCGATGCCTGTCGCGACAATCCCCTCGCAAGAACGCTTGCCGCCTCGATGCCAAAGAGCCGCTCGCTCGGATCCGGCCTGGCGCCTGTCGAGGCGAAATCGGACGGTGCCGGAACCGGTGGCATCCTGATCGCCTACGCGACGGATCCCGGCGCTATTGCCTTCGATGGCAACGGTGTCGACAGCCCTTACTCAACGGCGCTGGCCCGGCACCTGACTGAGCCGGGCGTTGAAATCCAGAGCGCGCTGACGCGCGTGCGCGGTGAGGTGGCGGAGACCACGCAAGGCCGCCAGAGACCTTGGCATAACGCTTCGCTGGGCCGCGAAGTGTTCCTTGGAAAACCCACTGAGGAAGCGGCGCCCGCGGCGAAGCCCGTCGCCGACGCATCCAGCAACGTTTCAACGGCGCCAACCTCTCCCGCGGCGGTGGCAAGTGATCCTCCATCATGGGAAGTCGAACAGCGCCTTTGGGATGAGGCTTCAAAGCGCGATACGGCTCCGTACTACGAGGCCTATCTCGAGCAGTTTCCAAGCGGACGCTTCGCCACTGTGGCCAAGCTGAACATCGACCAGTTAAAGCAGGCAAAAGGGGAAAACCGGAAGGTTGCGGCCATTGATGCCGACGAAGCCAATGCCAGTTCCGGGTCTGCCGTGCGCACGTCGGTTGGCGTGTCCGACGAGGTGAAGCGGACGCCCGGCACCGAAATAACGGAAAGCGCGATCGGCCTCGACCGCGACGCCCGCATCGATCTGCAGTTGCGTATCGAGGCCCTGGGCAATGAACTGGGCCGCGTCGACGGCAACATCGGCCCGCAAAGCCGCCAGGCGATCGGCGTCTGGCAGGCCAAGAATGGGCTGCCGCCGACCACGTTCCTGACGCGCGAGCAGTTGGCGTTTCTCGTCATCCAGACGGATCCGATGATGGATGCCGTGCGTGCCAAGCATGCCGCCGACCAGGCACGCGCGGCGCAGCCGAAAAAGCAGGTCGTGCAAAAGGCCCGCGCACCGAAGCAGTTGGCGCGCAAGCCCCGCAAACAAGAACAGGTCGCGCAACGAAAGAGACGCGACCGCGAGACCGTCGTCCAGGACGACGAGCCACCACCACCGCGAGACAACAACAACTTCCTGACCAAGGCACTTATCTTCGGCACCGGCGTGGCGGTGGGCGGCGTGCTCAAGAACTGACGGGCCGCATGGCATGAAAAACCAGGCGCTATCGGCGCCTTTTTCATCTGATCCTTCCGCAAATCGATTTTCCATTTTCCGGTCACGCGCGCAGACTTGACCTACGCCTCACCTAAGGCTTGAGTGCCTACTGTTCTCCAGTGAAAGCGTGACGGCCATGGCCCATCAGCTTCGATTCAGAACCGCCCGCGATCTCTACATGTCCTATCCCGCTGTTATCAGGGACATGACCGCGCTTCCGACCGACCAGCCTTCGCTCGAGTTTTGCCGCTCGCTCCTGGCCGGACGAGTGCCCGAAGAAGCGATCACGTTCTGCGCCTACCTGCTTCCAGAGCGGGCCGCGGTCTGGTGGGCACATGAGTGTCTGAGCCATCTGACCGAATTGCTCGACGGGCAGGACCAGGCGTTGCTGGCACTTGTCAGTGCATGGGTCAGCGATCCCGACAGCCCCCAGCATCGCGCGGCATTGAGCGCGGCAGCGGCGGCGCAGCCGGTAACACCGGCCGCATGGCTTGTTGTGGCGGCAGGCTGGCGTGACAATGGCTGGGCTGGCGAACCGCTGTCGCCGTTTCCGGCTGGCCATGCCATCAATGCCGGGGTTTTGACCGGGCTGGCGCGCGTGTCGCTCGAGGACCGCGCTCCCGTACTGTCAGCCTTTGTCGAAATGGGCATACAGATGGCCAGAGCCTAAAGCAACTCCAGGAAAAGTGCGTAACGGCTTTCCCGGGAAAAGCGCGTAGCGCTTTCCCTTGGGAATTGCGTAAAAACAAAGAGTTGGAGCAGGTCAGCGATTCTATCAATCACTGAACCGCGTTAAGCGTCGCCTGACCGGCGAATGCGCATTCGCCGTCCCATTTCTCTCAACCTGATCCTCGCCTACTTGCAGCCGCCCTGGGCCCATTTGGCCAGCGCCACCTTGAAACGCGTCCCCAGCGGATGTTGCAGGCGCAGCACCGAGACATCGTTGGTGGCGAAATTCTTCGCCTGCTCGCAGAGCCGGGTCTCATCCCATTCATGGCATCCGTTGCAGTGCTTGCCTTCCCAAACGGACTTGTCGAGGCCTTCCACCGGGCTGAAGCGTGGCATGCCCTTGATCAGCTGGGCGATGCTCTTGCCGTCGATTGCCGGGTCGCCGAAATCGATGGGGTGGTCGAAAAAGATTGGGTCGTCGGACGCCAGCCTGGGGATCTTCTGGCGCAGCGCATTGAGCGCCAACTGGGCATCATCGGTTGAAGCGGGCGGATTTGCCGTGCGCACCTGCGAATTGTCCTCCGGCGGCGGGGCGCTCGCCTCGCCGACGATAAGCGGCGCATTGAGGTCGACCTTGTGCAGGACGACCGCGGTGGTCAGCGAGACATTGATCCACGGCCGCTGCTTGCCGGCGGTTGCCTTGAAGACATCGCCCGTAACCCGGTTCATCGCTTCAGTAATGGAGACATTCGTCTCGCCGATATGGGCAAGCAGTGCCGAGGTGAAGGGCGAGTGATCATCCGAGCCGTCAAAGGCCGTCTGGTTGGGACTGGTCGCGAACGCGACAAGCGTGCCGGCGCCGCCATTCTCGATCGGAATTTCGGCAAGGCCGGAGCTGGCGCCCTTGACGCCGGCTGTCTTCGCCAGCACCTCGGCAAGAGGATTGTCGCGGCAGGCATCGAGGAATATCAGCCTGATGCTGGTCTCGCGCGACATCTGCCGCAGAATGAAATCGACCGGCACCGCCTCGAAGTCGAGCGAGGTCTCGTCCTGAAGTGCGGCATCGACCGGCAGCAGATAGTTCTTGCCGGAAACCTGCAAGCCGTGACCGGCATAGAAGAGCAGCGCCACGTCGGCACCGCGCACCTGTTTGGCAAACTGCGCGATGGTTGTCTGGGTCTGCAATTTTGTAAGATTGAAACCGGAAACAACCTCAAAATCGAGACCCTTGAGCCGTTCGGCCATCGCTTGCGCGTCATGCACCGGATTGGGCAGCGCCGGCGCATGCTGGTACTGGGAATTTCCAAGCACCAGCGCCACGCGGCGTTCGGCGTGAGCAGCGCTGGTCAAGGTCAGCACCAAGGCGAACACCACGAGCCCCGCGCCGCGCACAAAACCGGCGCAACTAGCGATCACACCGAAACCCACCGGGACAACAGTCCTTCCTCAATTGACGGCCTTGCTGGCGGAAAACTCGATCCGCCGGTTGAGCGCCTTGTTCTTCGGCGTGTCGTTGGCGGCGACCGGCTTTTCCTCGCCATAGCCGGTGGCGGTGACCTGGGAGCGCGGAACGCCGGCTGCAAACATGGCGTCGGCAACAGCCTGCGCCCGACGCTCCGAAAGCCGCTTGTTGGCGCTCGCCGAGCCGTCGGAATCGGTGTGGCCGGACACTTCGACCTTCAGGCTCGGGCACTTTCCGACGACCCCTACGACCTCGGCCAGCAAGGGGCGGCTTTGCGGATCGAGCCGTGCGCTTGCCTCACGGAAATAGATCGCTCCGGTGCGCGACATCACGGCAAACCTGTTCAGGCACTCCTCGTCGCTGAAATTGCTCTTGCCGGCATCAGTGGCGACTGGTCCGACGTCGGCCGGAGCGGCGGCACCCGCTGCAACGGTATCCGTCGCGGCTGGCTTGCTGCCGTCGGCGGCAAAGACGAAATCGAACGAGACCGACGCGGTCGGCACGATATTGGTCACATTGGCCGCCTGTTGCAGCTTGTCGACATTGGGCAGCAGGCCGAAATCCTCGACATGCACGGCGACCGGGGCTTCCGATGCAACCGAAACCGAAGTGTCGTTGATCATGGTCACCACGACATTGGCTTCGAGATCCTTTTCAACCCCGTGCAGGCTTAGCTTGAACGGCAGCACCGCCTTGACCCGGCGCTTGGTCGCAAGGTCGGCGAAGGCAGCAGGGTCGACCTTCGCGGTCAACTCGGCGGTCGGAAATTTGAAGGTCTCGAAGAACAGGAACCGCATGCGGACATTGCGCAGGTCGACGCCGGTATCGACCGAATTGAGGTCGAAGGTGACCTTGGCATCACCCGCGGACGACAGCGTCCCGGTGATATTCCTGATCTTGTTGGTCTCGACGATCGTGTTCTTCTTGACCGACTGATAGGTCAACACCGAAGCCGACGGGTCGAGCGTCCAGTTGGTCTGCGCATCGGCGCCCCCTGCCCCAAGCAGAAGCATTCCCGAAAGCGCGACAGCCAGACAAAAGGCTCTTGCGGCGAACAGCCGGCCTGTCCGGCCCGTTTTCGACCCGAATTCGACGACTCCGAACATGGAACCCCCTGCCTGAGACAACAGATTTCCGTATCGAGACCACGACTCTGCCGTGCCGCCGGTGACTATAGAACACTTGGTTTCACTTTGCGAGCATGCCCGCCAGCCGTTGGCGTGTGGGTTCGCTGCGTCCCTGAGGCCGGTTTCCGTTGGGCGTGCCGCGGCTGACATGGCCTATCGGGCATCGGCCGGCCCGGCTCAACTACCAGCGGCGGCAAGGCTATCCGGAGATCTCATGGCTTTGTCAGCCTCACGTCGACCCGACGTATTGGCCCTTGAAGAAGATCAGCGGCTCGTGGCTCTCGTCCGAGTTGACCGGGCTCATTTCCCGCACCTGGCCGATGACAATGCTGTGATCGCCCGCCGGATGCTCCTCGAACATATCGCAGTCCAGCCAGGCAAGCGATCCTGTGATGATCGGATTGCCGGAAGCTGAACGACCCCAATCAACGCCGGCCCATTTGTCGGTGCCAGAACGGGCAAAGGCGTTCGATATTTCCCGCTGCCGCGCGGACAGGATGCTGACCGAGAAGGCACCGGTCTCACGTATCTTCGGCCAGCTTGCAGAGCTGCTCATGGCGCTGAAGGAGACCAGCGGCGGCTCGAGCGAGACGCTGTAGAACGATTGGCAGGTGAAGCCGACTGGGCGTCCCATGACCATGCCGGCGATCACCGTTATGCCTGATGCATAGTGGCCCAGTGTTCTGCGGAACAGTTGCAGATCGGGCGCGAATGGAGCTCCACTACTCGCCATCGATGACGCTTCCGACATTCTTGCCTCCTGTGAATTCCAGGGACCGCACCAGTTCCAGTTGGGACCGCAGTTTCGCAACCGCAGCGCGGACCGATTTTTCAGTGTCTTCGTTGACGATGAAGTAGGCGCCGCTGAACGGCACCGTCGCACCGAGCTCTCGCAGCAATGGCGCGAGATGGAATTCCACCGCCATCGCGTGAGCGGCACTGGCGCCGGTCATCAACGGGATTGCCACCACTCCTTGCAGCGCATTCGGGCGAAGCTGATCGAGGACGATCTTGAGCAGCCCCGTATAGGTTGCCTTGTAGGTCGGCGACGCGACGACCAGCAGATTGCTGCCAGCCAGCGTCTGGTGAAGGGCCGCCAGATGTTCGGCCGGCATCGGGAATACCCGGTTGGACTGCTCCGCAAGGTCGGTGGTCCCGCATTCGTGGGGATCGTTCCCGATCAGAACCTCGACGAACCTTTCCGCGATGCCCCGCGTCCGCGACATAGGCTTCGGATTGCCAACGAGAATCGAAATCTTCAGCGCCACAGCCTGCTCCTCCCAGGACCGCTCCCGATCGCTCGCGAGCATTGTTTCAGCGAAAGACCAAGGGGCGCCTAAGTCCGTCGGCCAACCTGCCTCACCGCCATCGCCGGCGAGCGGTTATGTCTATACAACATGAAATATCGATAAAAGCGATCTTTTGCAATAAAATAATTGGAATAAAAAGAATGATTAGGGCAATGGCATACTCGCCTATGGCTGCACGGGACCAGACAGGAACTGATTGCCCGGCGCCGTGCGGCGCAACAACCATCATCCCAGAGGGCGAATGCCGGGCGTCGCGGCCACACGCGGCGTCGCCGAGGATATTCATGTCGACACCAATCCCTCAAAGCGCGGGAAGGAGACGGATGGAATCAGGTCGTTGCGATCTGCATCAGGTCCGCAACGCCATTCCCTTCCGGGGACGCGGCCATATAGGCTCTCGAAAAGTCGCATGTCTCCTGAACCAGCTTGACCACCGACGTCATGATCGGGCTGGCATTCACCGCCGGAAAGACGGCGAGATATTTGAGGTCCGGCACCTGTTCGACAACATCGATGCGCTTTATCGCCTCGCCGGCGAACCCGGCGTCGAAGATGAATGTCGGCAGGGCGCTGACGCCAACGCCACCGACGGTCATGCTGAGCAGTGCCAGGAAATTGCCCACCCCGACAATGTTCGATGTCGTTACGCCCGCGCCACGCAGGGTCGTACCGACCAGCATCTCGGAGGCCGGATCGGTACGCAACAGGATCGTGTGCTCGGCAAGTTCCTTGAGCGCTATTCTCTTGTTGCCGCTGATCAGGCTGGGCGCGCAGGCCCAGGACCATTGAGATGAGGCCACTGGAATGGCTTGAAAGCGCGGATCGGTCAGGCCGTCAGGGACCACCGCCAGGTCCAGTTGGCTGTCGGTGAGCTTTTGAGCCAGTACGTTGGCGGAATCGACGACGATCTCAATGACGACTTTCGGAAACGACTGGCGCAGCCTCCCGACGAAGCGTCCAAGCCATGTCATGGCCGAAGCCTCGGTCGCGCCGATCCTAAGCCGGCGCTCGATCAGGTCGGGCGCGCTGAAGCGTTCGGCAAAACGCGTCCGCTGCTCAAGCAGCCCCGCTGCCAGTTCCAGCATCTCGACGCCTTTCGGCGTCAGATGCGCGACACGGCGGCTGCGGTCGAAGACTGCCACGCCGAAACTCGCTTCGAGTTCCTGGATGCGTTTCGAGATCGCCGACTGGGTGGTGTCGAGGTGCTGGGCGGCAGCCTCGAAACTGCCCAGCGTCCCGATCCAGTACAAGGCCTCAAGCTGCTTGAATGTCACCACGGAAACACCTCAATCGAGTTAGCACTATGCCATTCATTCTTTTTTTTCAACATTTACCGTTGCAATTCATCGCTTTTTGGTGTTCTGTGTGATGCCCGTATGTATATACATAGCAGGCCAACAGGCTCGGGGAACCACAATGAAGTCCGGCGGTCACGAAACTGCATCAAGCATTTGCGGATAGCACCTGTGAACACTCCCAAGAGACAGCCGGGAACGACAAATCAGCCGATCGGCCCGCGCCACGAGGCCGCGCCGACAGAAGGGCATCGAAGCGTGCAGTTGCAAGAAAGACAAGCGTCGATCACATCCATCGGGGTCCGGCCCGAGCCGAAATTGCAGGCTCGCGGCATCGGCAAATCCTATGGTGGCGTGGTTGCGCTGAGGCCTCTGGATATCGAGGTCTATCCCGGCGAACTGTTGACGCTACTTGGGCCATCCGGTTCGGGCAAGACCACTCTGCTGCAATTGATCGCCGGCCTGGTTCCGCCTTCCTCGGGGACCCTTTTCATTGATGGCAAGGACCAGACCAATGTGCCGGCCAGCCGGCGTGGCATCGGCGTGGTCTTCCAGAACTATTCGCTGTTTCCACACCTGACCGTCGAGGAGAACATCGCCTTCCCCTTGCAGATGCGAAAGGTGGCCGCCAAAGACATCGCATCGAAGACCCGCGCCGCGCTCGAAATGGTCGGCCTCGACGGCTTCGGGCGCCGCTTCAGCTCCGAACTGTCCGGCGGCCAGCAGCAGCGTGTCGCGCTCGCGCGCTGCCTTGTCTACCAACCCTCGATCCTGCTGATGGATGAGTCGCTGTCCGCGCTCGACCGCAAGCTGCGCGAAACCATGCAGATCGAGATCAAGCGCATCCATCGCGAGACCGGTTCGACCATCATCTTCGTCACCCACGACCAGGAAGAAGCACTGGCTCTGTCCGATCGCATCTGCCTGATGAATGACGGCCGCATCGAGCAGATCGGCACGCCTCTCGAACTCTACGAGCAGCCGTGCTCGGAATTCGCCGCCGACTTCATTGGCCTGTCCAACATCCTGCGCGGGAAACTGACGCCGAAAGGCACGATCCTGACCAGCGATGGCGATTTTCCGCTCTCGCCCGGCCAGCGCGGTGCGGCTGGAGACGCTGTATCGCTGATCATCCGGCCTGAACATTTGCGTGTCACCGACGCGGGCGACGGCCTTTTGTCCGGCACCTTGACCGAACAGGTCTATGCCGGCTCGGAGACCCGGCTTCTGGTCCGGCTTTCGAGCGGCACGATGCTCACCATTCGCCAACCCGCCGGCTTCGAGCCCCGCTCGCTCGGCAACCTGCTCCACATCCGATGGGAGAGGCAGAACGCCAGGCTCGTGCCTGGCAAACCGCAAGCCTGAAAACACAAACAGCGTCAAAACACGCGCATAATTGGAGGAGAAACGCCCATGTCTTCACTGTTCACACCCAACAGACGTTCCTTTCTGCATCTTGCCGCCGTCGGTGCCGCCGGCCTGGCAATGCCAGCGGTCGTGACACGACGCAGCCTGGCCGCGGCCAGCCAGATCGTCGTCGCCGACTATGGTGGCGGCAGTTCCGACGCCATGAAGAAGGCCTTCAGCGAGCCGTTCGAGAAGGAAACCGGCATCAAGGTCGTGCACGTCGCCCATGAAACCGACCCGGTCACGCAGTTCAAGCTTCTGGTCGATACCAAAAGCTACATCTGGGACGTGTGTTCCATGGACACTTCCCACGTCCTCAAACTCACCGCCGGCAAGAACTACCTCGCCCCGGTCGGGGTGAAGGATGAGAACGGCGAAATCATCAAGGATATGGTGACCGAAAACTGGCTGGGCTACTCGGTCTTCGCCGACGCCATGGCCTATCGGAGCGATGTCTTCGGCGACAAGGGGCCGACCACCTGGGCCGACTTCTGGAACCTCGAGAAATTCCCGGGGCGGCGAGGCCTGTCGCGCGATGCCATCGGCGTCTTCGAACACGCGCTGATCGCGGATGGCGTGGCGCCGAAGGACCTTTACCCGATCGATGTCGACCGGGCCCTGGTCTCACTCGACAAGATCAAGAAATCGGTCTCGGTATGGTGGGGCAATGGTGCCCAGAACGCCCAGATCCTGCAGAACGGCGAAGTGGACATGTCCAATGCCTGGTCGTCCCGCGCCGCCGCCGTCAAGGAGTCCGGTGCGCCGATCAACATCGTGTGGACAGGCAGCTACGCCGTTGACGGGCTTGGCATTCCAAACGGTTCGCCGCGTCTCGAAGAGGCGCGCGCCTACGTCCAGTTCTATACACGCGCCGACCGCCAGGCGGAGTATTCATCGCTGGTCGCCAACGGGCCAACGAACCGCAAGGCGCTCCAACTTCTGAAGCCGGAACGCGCTGCCGTACTGCCGACAAGCGCTGAGAACCTGGCCGGCCTTGTCGCCACCGACAACAGCTGGTGGGCCGACAATTTCGAAGCCGCCGACAAGCGCTTCAAGGAGTGGCAGCTCGCCTGACCATATAGGGGTCGCCCTGGTTCTGGCCCGGGCGACCCCGCTTCCGCCCCCTCGACAACCCGCCTTCTCAACAATCGGTGACCTTGAGAGGTTAGCCGGCGCTGCCGTTCGGCCGCCGGCAAGGGAAAGCACTTGTCACCGCCGGGACCGCCGAAAGGATATACGATGCCGAAGAAACCCATGTTCCCTCTTGCCGTGCTGATCGACGGCGATGGCTTTCATCCGGCCAGTTGGCTTCATCCCAAGGCGCAAGCCGGACAGGCCGCCAAGGTTGACCGCATGATCGACATGGCACGCGTCGCCGAAGCCGCCAAGATCGACCTCTTCTTCATCGCCGACACGCCGGCGGCCCGCACCGACCAGCTCGACACATGGCGGCGGTGGCCGAAATTCATGAACGTGCTTGAGCCGATGACCTTGCTGTCGCGGCTTGCCGGCGCGACCACGCATATCGGTCTTGGCGCCACGGTCTCGACCAGTTTCTTCGAGCCCTACAACATCGCCCGCCAGTTTGCTTCGCTCGACCAGATCTCGAATGGCCGTGCTGCCTGGAATGTCGTCACCTCGTCCAATGACTACGCGGCCCGCAATTTCGGACTGGACAGATTGCCGCCGCATGCGGAACGCTACGAAAAAGCGCGGGAAAGCGTCGCGATCGTCAAGGGATACTGGGACAGCTGGGAGGACAACGCCTTCATCTATGACAGGGAAACCGCTTCCACTTTCGATCCGTCCAAGCAGCATCCGGTGGATTTCAAGGGCAAGTATTTCACGGTTCACGGCGCTCTCAACCAGGAACGCCCGCCGCAGGGTCATCCTGTCATCATCCAGGCTGGTTCCTCCGGCGACGGCAAGGACCTGGCGGCGGAAACCGCTGATGTCGTCTTCTCGGCGGCGGGCGAGATCGAAAGCTCGCGCGCTTTTTATGCCGACCTCAAGAGCCGCATGCCCCGCTTTGGCCGGCATCCCGACCAATTGAAGGTGCTTGCGAGCCTGCGCTGCAGCATCGGCAGAACGCGCCAGGAGGCACTGGACAAATACCACCTGCTGCAGTCGCTCATCCATCCCGACGTCGGCGTGAAGATGCTGAGCGAGCAATTGGGCAAGGACTTGAGCGGCCTGCCCCTGGATGAGCCGATCCCGGACGAGGCCATTCCTGAAACCACCAACCGCGAGAAGGGCTTCTTCGAACGGTTGCGCGCGCTCATTCTGGCCAATCGGGACAAGACGCTTCGCGAAATCTACCAGCTCTATGACTACGGCACGGCGCCGATCTGCGGCACGCCGACTGACATCGCCGACATGCTGGAAGAATGGATCGATACCGGGGCTGGTGACGGCTTCATGCTGCTGTTCAATGCGCTGCCGAGCGACCTGCATGATTTCGTCGAGCTGGTGGTGCCTGAATTGCAGCGGCGCGGCCGCGCGCGAACCGAATATACCGGCGAGACGCTGCGTGACCGGCTGGGTCTCGGACGCCCCGCCAATCCGCACGCCGCGGCGGCCAGGGTCTAGTCCCATGGCAGCGTCCAACCCACGCCTGGCCGGCTTTCCGCTTCTCGCTGCATTTCGGCCGGGCGTGGGTTGGCTTTTCCTGCCCGGCTTCGCTTTCCTGACGGTCTTCTTCCTGTGGCCAACGCTGCAGCTCGTCTCTGTCAGCCTGTTCGATCCCGACGGCAGCTTCAGCCTCGCCGCCTTTGGTCAGCTTGCCGCCACACCGGTCTACCGGCGCATTCTGTTGAGCACGCTGGGCATCGCGGTCGAGGTAACCGCCTGGTGCCTCGCGCTTGGCTATCCGCTAGCCTACTGGATTTCGCATCAGCCAAAATATCGGCAGCGCTGGCTCCTGCTGCTTGTGCTGATGCCGTTCTGGACAAGTTCGCTGGTCAAGAATTTCGCCTGGCTGGTGCTGCTCGGCCGCCATGGCCCGGTTTCCAGCCTTTTGAACTATCTGGGTCTGCCAGGTGGCGGCGACCTGTTGTTCAATCGCGGCACCGTCGTGTTCGCGATGGTCCATACCTTGTTGCCGCTCGCTATCATCATCATGTTCCCGGCCCTCACGGCTGTGAACAGGGGGCTGATCTCCGCCGCCAGGACGCTGGGCGCCAGCGACGCGCAGGCCTTCTGGCGCGTGTATTTTCCGCTGACGGTGCGCGGCGTCGCCACCGCCGGCCTGCTCGTCTTCATCGTCGCGCTGGCCTTCTTCGTCACCCCCGCCCTGCTTGGCGGACCACGACAGACCATGGTCGGCCAGCTTGTCATCGAGCAGATCAACACATTCCAGAACTGGCGCATGGGCAGTGCGCTCGCGGTGATACTGACGCTGCTGACGATGGCGGCGGTGTTCCTGTTCGACCGCGTCTTCTCGTTGTCGTCGATCGCCGGAGGCGGCCCCGCCAGGGCGTCGGACACGCAAACCCGCAAGGCGGGCCTCGGCTTGGTCTCGGCCCTTGGCTCGGCCTTCACAGCGCTTGCGCGATGGCGCGATGCCTATCTGCCCTTCCTGTCGGCGGGCCGCGTGCTTTCCGCTTACAGCTGCCTCATCATCGCACTGCTGCTGCTGCCGATCCTGGCGATCATCCCGATGGCCTTCACGTCGAGCGCCTTCCTCTCCTTCCCCCCGACCGGCTTCAGTCTGAGATGGTTCAACGAATACTGGCAATCGCCACTGTGGCGCGCCGCGACCATTCGTTCGTTCGCGATCGGCCTGGCGACGGCCAGCCTGACGCTGGCCATCGCGACAGCCGCTGCTTTCGCGGCCGCACGTTCGAAAGGCCGGATATCGAACCTCGCCTTCCTGCTCTTCATGTCACCGATGATCGTGCCGCAGCTGGTGATCGCAATCGCGATGTTCTACCTGTTCGCACAGATGTCGCTGGTTGCCACCAATCTGGGCATCGTGCTCGGCCACACCGTCATATCGCTGCCTATCGTCTTCGTGGTGATGGTCTCCGGCTTCAAGGGCCACGACTGGCGCCTCGACGATGCGGCGGCAACTCTCGGTGCCAACAGGTTCCAGGTGGTCCGGCGCGTGACGCTCCCGCTGGTCAGCGTGTCCCTGATTGTCGGCTTCATCACCGGCTTCCTGGAATCCTTCGAGGAACTGACGATCGTGATGTTCGTCGGCGGCGGCTTCGTCACCACCTTGCCCAAGCAATTGTGGGACGACGTTTTCCTTCAGGTTAGCCCGACACTCGCCGCAGCGTCCGTCGTCATCCTCGTCATCGTGACGCTGTTGTTCCTGACCATGGAGCTGCTGCAACGCAAAAAGCAGCCCGACTAGTCCGCCGCATTGGTCCTCGGTCCGCCGGGCATTCCGCTCCAATTTCGGATCATTTATTCCATTTTCCCATAAAATGAAATGACTGGTTGATTTCCTCGCCCGGCAGTCTAAAACAGAATTCGGTTTGCTATCGGTAGCAAACCGAATTGCAGCCGGTACAGGACAGGTCGAAGCCGTGCGAGATCGGCTGAACCTCAACAATTGCCCAGGAAATCCAAATGGCCAGCACCAGTTCGTCGCCGTTCGCGCTCGCCGCCTGCGCGGAGATGGTCTTCCGCAAGCTCCCGGTTTTGGATCGCCTGAAACGCCTGACAGAGCTCGGCTTTCAGGTCGAAATCTGGGACTGGACGCGGCACGACATCGCAGGGTTGGCGAAATCAGGCGCCATTTTTTCGTCGATGACGGGATACCTGACCGGCACGTTGGCCGACAATGACGGAGCCGACGAACTGCTCCGCACCGCGCGCCAATCCATCCCGATCGCCAAACAGCTCAATTGCCCGCGCCTCAACCTGCACGGAACCGGGCTTGACGGCCAAGGCCTGCCGCTCGTGAAATCGGACGTGATGACCGGTCCGATGTGGCTGAAGGCGCTGGATACGCTGAAGCGGATCGCCGATCTCGGCGAAGAGGAAGGCGTCATCTTCGTGCTGGAAAACCTCAACGTGGCCGTCGATCACCCGGGAGTGCCTTTTGCAAGGGCGGACGACACGATCGCCCTGGTCTCCGCCATCGACCGGCCGGCGTTGAAACTCAATCTCGACCTCTACCATGCCCAGATCGGCGAAGGTAACCTGATCGAGCTTTGCCGGCGCGCCCTGCCCTATATCGGCGAGATCCAGATTGCGGATGTCCCCGGCCGTATGGAACCTGGCACCGGTGAGATCAATTATCCGGCCATCGCCCGAGCGCTCGACGCAATGGGATACCGGGGGATGGTCAGCATGGAAGCGTTCCCGTCGGGCGATGACGAGCTTGCGCTCGCACGCTTCCGCGAGGCCTTCACGGTCTGATTGAAGCGCATCGCGGAGCGCGCGATGCGCGGATGCCGCCATTGGGCAAAAGCGGTGACGCGTCGGCCACCGCGTCACATGCACTGACGGCTGAAGACGAGACTTTTCGCCAGAGCGTCTTCTTGAGGAACAGTTCAACAGCCTGATAAGCTGCGTTGCGCTGACCTTATAATATCCGGCCGTGGCCTGTAGCGGCCGGAGCCACAGCACTACGGCAACAGCCCCGAAGCCGATTGCGGCAGCCCTCGATTCCTCTAGAAAATTGCGAAACTGCTTCTCATAGAATTGGTCATCTGGCCTCTTGTGCAGTTCATGCAACACGCAGAAGTTATGCCGGTTTGCGCAAGCAACCATGTCTTGCGTCAAATATCTGTTCACCTCGGCCTGGGATGGACACGCTGGAGCAGCGTCAGGGCCGACGACGTGGGAGCAGCAACGCTCGGCAATGCCGCTGGTTCTTGACCATCAGAGGTCATGGACCCGCTGTGGCGTTGCGCGTGACGGAAGGCTGCCGCACGCCATATTGGAGGGAAGCAAAGAGTGCTCGATACGTATTTCAACCTGAAGGACCAAGGCACCTCGATCCGCACCGAAGTGATCGCCGGCATCACGACCTTTTTGACGATGTCCTACATCATCTTCGTCAATCCGGAGATCCTGTCGTCGACCGGCATGGATCGCAATGCTGTGTTCGTGGCGACCTGCCTTGCCGCAGCCCTTGGCTCGCTGATCATGGGCCTGGTCGCGAAATGGCCGATCGGCATGGCGCCGGGCATGGGCCTCAACGCCTTTTTCGCCTTCACCGTCGTCGGCACAATGGGCTTCTCATGGCAGCAGGCGCTGGGTGCGGTCTTCATCTCGGGCCTGATCTTCCTGCTGCTGACAGTCAGTGGCGTGCGCAGCTGGCTGATCGCCGGCATCCCGCATTCGATGCGCAGTGCGATCGCGGCCGGCATCGGCCTGTTCCTGGGCATCATCGCCCTGAAGAGCTCCGGCATCGTCGTCGCCAGCCCGGCAACGCTTGTGACACTTGGCAACCTCAGCCAGACGGGGACCTTGCTTGCGATTGCGGGTTTCTTCATCATCGCGGCGCTTGACGCGCTGAAGGTGCGTGGCGCGATCCTGATCGGTATTCTCGTGATCACCATCGCATCGATGGCGCTTGGCGTCAGCCAGTTCAACGGCATTGTCTCGATGCCACCGTCCGTCCTGCCGACCTTCCTGAAGCTCGACATTGTCGGCGCCCTGCATTCAGGCCTGCTGCACGTGATTCTGGTGTTTGTGCTCGTCGAAGTGTTCGATGCCACCGGCACGCTGATCGGCGTTGCCAAGCGCGCCGGCCTGATCGAACAGGACAAGCCCAACCGCCTCGGCCGCGCACTTCTGGCCGACAGCACGGCGATTGTCGCTGGCTCGCTGCTCGGCACCAGCAGCACCACCGCCTATGTCGAAAGCGCCTCCGGCGTCCAGGCCGGCGGACGCACGGGTCTAACCGCCTTGGTCATCGGTGTCCTCTTCCTCGCGGCGCTGTTCTTCTCGCCGCTGGCAGGCTCCGTACCAGCTTATGCGACGGCGCCGGCGCTTCTCTACGTGGCCTGCCTGATGATGCGCGAACTGGTCGAGGTCGAATGGGCCGACATCACCGAAGCAGCACCGGCGGCATTGACCGCTCTGATGATGCCTTTCACCTACTCGATCGCCAATGGTCTGGCCTTTGGCTTCGTCAGCTATGCAGCGCTCAAGCTCCTGACCGGGCGTCCCGGCCAGGTCCATGCCGCGACCTGGCTGGTGGCGGCGCTGTTCATCATCCGCTTCGCCTTTTTCGCCTAAGGATATTGGCTGGGGGCCCGACCGGCGGCCTGGACAAGGTCCGCCGGTCTGGTTTTCATGCCTCCGCGCGAACCATGCCCGTCAACGAGCATCGCCATAGGCGAGCTTGTAGAGCGTACCGGCCAGTACCTTGATGCCATCGACGATGTCGTTGATCGAGGAGAATTCCTCGGGCGTATGGCTCCTGCCATCCTTGCTGCGAACGAATATCATCCCGGCCCGGGCGATCCTCGACATCTGCTGGGTGTCGTGGCTGCCGCCGCTGGACAGGGCGCCCAGCCGGATGCCCTGCTCTTGCGCCGTTGCCTTGATCGCCGCGACAATCTCGGGATGGCAGATCAGGGGCGCCTGATTTTCCACCACGGTGATCTTCACTTGGAGGCCACGGCGATCGGCGACCTCGCGGATGAGATTCTCGTGGAGAGCATAAAGCCGCTGCACGGCGTCCGGATCGGGATGCCGGGCATCGATCATGAAGCTGACTTTCGCCGGAATGATGGCCGGCAGGTTCGGCTCGACGTTGACCTGTCCCACGGTCGTCACGGCCGGCCTCCCCCAGCGCTCCGCTGTCGAGATAACGCCACCCGCGATTTCAGCGAAGCCCGCCATCGGGTCGCGGCGCGCATCCATTGGAAAGGCGCCGGCGTGATTTGCTTCGCCGGTCAGTTCCACACGGTAGTGGCGCAGGCCGTTGATAGCAGTGACGAGGCCGACAGCGAGATCGGCGGCTTCAAGCACGGGACCTTGCTCGATGTGCAGTTCGATGAACGTGTCGATGTCAGCGCGCTCAGCCTCGCCGAAAGCATCAGGATCAAGTCCGGCGGCCTGCATGGCCTGGCGGATCGACACACCGTCGCCGTCTATGAGTTCATCCAGTTCGCGCGGCTCGATGCAGCCGGTGATGGCGCGCGAGCCCCAGAGGCTTGCCGCCGCGAAGCGGCTCCCCTCCTCCTCGCAGAGCACCAACACCTCCAAAGTGCGGCGCGGCTTGCCGAATTGCTTCGCCAGAGCGTCAACCGCGACCAGCGCTGCAATGGCGCCCAAGGCACCGTCGTAACGCCCCCCTGGCGTCTGGCTGTCTATATGCGATCCGGACACGATCGAAGGTCCGGCCTCTTCGCCTTCAAGTCTTGCCCAGACGTTGCCGACAGCGTCGTGATGCACGGACAAGCCCGCTTGCCTGCACCAATCAGCGAACTGGCTGTTCGCCGCCACCCATTCCGGCGAATACACTGTGCGCCAGACACCGGTGCCGCTGTGCGCGCCGAATTCGCCGAGGTCCAGGATCAGCCGCTCGACATATTCAGGGTCAATGTTGATCGCTTCTGCCAATTCGCTCTCCCTCACGGTTCATTCAGCCTGCACGCCGGTATCCGAACCGTCGTTTCCCTTTTCAAGAAGATCAGTTTCCACATCTCATAACCAATCACGAGCAGCCCGTCTTATGAATGCGTTCCTGACATCGAAGCAGGAAGACACCATGACGATCGAATTCATCGCCGGCCCCAATGTGGAAGGGCTCGCAATTTCCGAGGCGGTCCGCGCCGGCGATTTCGTATTCCTGTCAGGCCTCGCCGGCTTCGGGCCCGACGGAGAGATCGTCAGCGGCGGGGTAGCCGCCGAAACCGATCGCATCATGCTGGAAGTGAAGGACATCCTGGGGCGGGCGGGCTTGCGCCTTTCGGACATCGTGAAGGTCAACGTCCATCTGCGGGACGCAAACGACGCGGATCAGTTCAACGCCGCCTACGAAAAATACTTCCCGGAAGCGAAGCCGGCGCGGATCGCCATCGTCACGGAACTGCTCAATGGCGGTCTGATCGAACTGGAGGTCGTCGCTTACGGTGCGAAGTCGAGGGGTGGCGAGGAACGGTGACGGTCAATTGAACGACCGTCCCTCGCGCAGATATTCGTCTATACCCACCAGCCCGCTTTCGAGATGATGCGGATCGACGCCGAAGCCCACACGGATGTGGCCCTCGATGCCGAACCAGCTGCCCGCGCAAACGAACACGCCTTTGCTCCGGCGCAGCTCTTCCACGAAGCTCTCCGACGAGACGTCCATATCGTAGCGAAGGAACGCCATGCCGCTCGCCTGCGGTACGACCCAGGACCAGCCCTGACGCCCGTCGAGCCATTCGGCCACCCGCTGGCGACCGGCAGCGAGAATGTGCCGGCCGCGCGAGAGCAACATGCTCCGGATGGGCTCGCGCAGCGCTCGTCCGGCAATGAACTGCGAGACAACGCCGGTGCCGATGCTCGTATAGTCCTGGAACCGATGGCCCTCGGCCACCAAGGCCTGCGGGCCGATCATCCAGCCCATTCGCAGGCCAGGGCAACCGAAGGATTTCGCCAGCCCTCCGGTCACGATAACCCTCTTGCCCATGCCATAGATGGTCGGCGCGTCAAGGGCATCGATCTCCGACCCCCGATAGATTTCATCGACATGCAGCCAGACGCCCGTGCGATCACTCAGCTCCGCGAGTGCCCGCCGGGACGATTGGGTGAGCGTCGTGCCGGTCGGATTGTTTGGGTCGCAAAGCGTGATCAGCTTGGTGCGCGGGCCGATTGCCGCTTCCAGCGCGGCAATGTCGGGCTGCCAGCCGTCGCTCGGCCGCAATGCAATCTGCGTCACCTCGATCCCCAGGCTGTCGGCGAGGCCGGCGATCTGCATGAAGTTCGGCACGACAACGATCACATGGTCGCCGCGCTCGGCGAGCGCCATCAAGGTCAGAAGGTTCGCTTCCGACGAGCCGTGAGCGACCAGCACGTTTTCCGAAGCCGCACCGGGATACCAATCAGCGACCGACTGGCGCAACGATGGAGTGCCGTCCGTATATCCATAGCCCAGCGGCAAGGCGGCAAGCTCAGCCAGTTCGGCTCCCGATAGGATGTCCGAGATCGCCGCCGGGTGAACGCCGCTCTCCGTCAGATTGATGGCGACATCGTTCTCATAAAGCGTCTGGCTGCGTTCGAGGATGAAAGTGGGAATCTGCATAAGGCACCCTTCAAATTGTTCGTGCGACCACCGCTTTGGCAATCATGATGTCCTGCACGGCGACGCCGGTCAGGTCGGCCACCGTGATGTCGCCGGGCAAGCGCGGCCCGGCCTTTCCGGCAATGACATTTCCGAGTTCGACGATACCCTCTGGCCTCAAGGCGCCTGCCGCTATCGCGGCGCGAATCTCGCCGCGCATCAGGCACTGCGGTATGCTGTCGGCGACCACCAGGGCGGCCGACTTCAGGATCAACGGATCGAGCTCGTTCTTTTCAGGCGTATCCGAACCCATCGCGGTGATATGCGTGCCGGGTCTGATCCAATCCGCGAGCAGATAGGGCTGATGGGCAGCGGTCGTCGTAACGATCAATTGCGACGAAGCGGCAACTTCTCGCGGGCTTGCCGCTACGCGAGCTTTGTAGCCCATGCCAGCGATATCGCGCACGGCTTCGGTCGCGCGCTCGACATCACGCGCCCACAAGACGAGGTCACGGCATTGCGTCACCCTGCGCAGATAGTCGGCCTGCAAGCGCGCCTGCACGCCGGCCCCGCAAATTCCAATCGTGTCCAGGCGCGACGGTGCCAGATGACGCGCGACAACGGCGCCCGCGGCGGCGGTCCTGTGATTGGTGAGCTCCCCCTCCTCCAGAAGGATGCTGAGAACCTGGCCCGTCTTGGCTGAGAGCACCAGCATGCAACCGGAGAACGGCGGCAGCCCCAATTTCGGATTGTTGAAAAAACCCGTTGCAAGCTTGACGACGAACACGTCGTCGCCGTGCACGGCGCCGTATTTGATGTGAAGCTCGCCGTTCTCGTCCGGGAAAAGCAGTTCGCCTACCGGCGGAACCTCGACCTTGCCCTCGGACAGGGCGACGAAGCCGCGCTCGATCTCGGCGACGACATCGATGTCCGGCAGAGCTTTCAGGATTTGCGCAAGCGGCACGATCTTCGTCAATTCCATCTCCCCGAAACAACACCGATCAATTCAATAGCGTGGCACCGCCCTAGCATGCGACCCGTCGAGGCTTGGTTGCCTAGTTTGGAAACCTGGCTTGAGGAATTTGGTAACGCACGCAACCCTGGCTGCACTAACCTTGGAACCGCGGAAGGGCCGGACGGCATATGTGGCGTGAAGCAATTTCGCAACGGTACACCGCTTCGGTGGCTACGAGAACGATCGCCGGGCGAACCCAAGGGATGGCGTGTCGCCAACTCGCGGAAAACGCCCGCAGGATAAAGGGGAATAAGACATGAGAAACAAATTGCTTGGCTTGGCCGGCGCAATCGGGATCGCCCTGATGCCGATGATGGCGGCGGCTCAGGACATCACTTTCGCCACGGAGGCGGCCTACCCGCCTTTCAACTTCCGAGCCGCGGATGGCTCGATCGCGGGTTTTGAAATCGATCTGGGGAATGCTCTCTGCAAGAAAATGAACCGGAACTGCACCTTCGTGGCCCAGAATTGGGACGGCATGATCCCAGGTTTGCTGGTGAAAAAGTTCGACGGCATCTTTGCCTCGATGACGATCACCGAGGAGCGCAAAAAGCAGATCGACTTTACCGATCCCTACTATCAGACAGCCGCCGTGTTCGTCGCGGCCGAGGCGACCAAGATCGACTTCGCCGACAAGGCTCTGGGCGGGCTGAAGATCGGCACAATCCCGGGCGTAGCGCAGTGCTATCTGGAAAAGGCTTACCCGAATGCCAGCGTCCAGGTTTATCAGAACGCCGAAGACATGTTCCTCGACGTCGGTGCCGGCCGGCTGGATGCCGTCTTCTCCGATCGGATCCAGCTCGACTTCGGCCTGCTGAAGACAGAGCGCGGCAAGGGCTTTGCCTTCAAGGGCGATCCTGTCAACGAACCCGGCTGCTTTGGTGAAGGCATCGGTATCGGCCTCAGGAAACAGGACACCGATCTGCGCGAGGCGTTGAACAAGGCCATCAAGGCGGTTCGCGATGATGGAACCTACAAGGCGATCAACGACAAATATTTCAGCTACGACATCTTTGGCAAGTGAGCCTGAGACGCACCGAGTGCAACGACCATAGACTGTCAGGATAACCGTGACTGACACTGCCGACTATCTGCCGTTTGTCCTTCGCGGCATCTACGTGACGATTGCGCTAAGCGTCTGCTCGCTCCTGGTGGCGACGGCGCTGGGCCTGGTCGGAGCCTGGGCAAAATCATCGAAATTCTCGGTCGCGCGTGGCGCGGCCGAGATCTACACCACGCTGATCCGGGGCGTTCCGGACCTGGTGCTGATGCTGCTGCTCTATTATGGCGGCCAAGCGGTTGTGAACCGGATCGGCGACGCGACAGGCTTGTGGGAAAGAGCGGAGCTCGACCCGTTTACCGTGGCCGTCGCGGCGATCGGCGTCATTTTCGGATCTTACATGACCGAGACGTTTCGTGGCGCCTATCTGTCGATCCCGCGCGGTCAAAGCGAAGGCGGAAAAGCGCTTGGCCTGGGCGGATGGCCTCTCTTCAGGCTGGTCATCTGGCCCCAACTCATGCGCAACGCCATGCCGAGCTTCACCAACAACTGGCTCAGCCTGATGAAGACGACTGCCCTGGCGTCGGTGATGGGGCTGGAGGACATCGTAAACAAGGCGAACGCTGCCGGACGCGCGACGCACCAGCCGTTCACGTTCATCGCTATCGTCCTGATCATATATCTCGGCCTCACCGTTGCCTCGGACGTGGGACTGCGCGTCCTCGCGAGACGGCTTCGCGTTGCGGAGACCGCCTGAGATGGAAACCGCCTTGTCGACACTTCAGGATTTCTCGCCGATCGATCTCGGTGTGATCGCCGCCAACTGGCCCCTCTTCGCGAAGGGCCTCATCAACACGCTGCTGCTTGTCCTGATCCCGTTGCTGCTTGCCATCGCGATTGCCATTCCGCTCGCTGTGATCCGGGCACAAAGGGTTCGCGGCTTCAATTGGATCGTGTTCTGCTACACCTATGTCTTCCGCGGTACGCCGCTGCTCGTTCAGCTCTATCTCCTCTACTACGGCGCCGCGCAGTTTGAGTTTGTCCGCCACTCGTTTCTTTGGCCTGTGCTGCGCGGAGCCTGGGGATGCGCCTTTGTCTCCATCACGCTTTGCTCCGCCGCCTATCTTACCGAAATCCTCAGGGGAGCGATCGAAGGCGTGCCCAAAGGCGAAGTCGAAGCCGCCAAGGCTCTGGGTCTCTCCGGCGTCCGGCTCTTCTGGCTGATCGTTCTGCCCTCCGCCTGGCGACGCTCGCTGCCGCCGCTGTCCAACGAAGTGATCTTCACGCTGCATGGCAGCGTCGTCGCAAGCACCATAACAATCATCGACATCCTGGGTGCCGGCAGGATGCTCAACAACAAATATTATCTCGCCGCTGAAGGCCTGCTTACCGCGGCCATCCTCTATTTCGCGCTCACCTTCCTGATCACCGCCGTGTTCCGCGGGCTCGAGCGCAAATACCTGTCGCATTTGAAATTATCCCGATCCTGAAGGAGTTGGACATTGGATAACCATACAAACGCCGAGGGGCGCCTGGCATCGCTGGACGTGTTTCCGCCGGCACAATCCTACGTGTATCTCGATGCGGCATCGGTCGGCCTGACGCACAAGACGGCGGCCGAGGCGATCAATCGCTGGCAGACCGAACTTGCCGAGGACGGAACGGTGGCCTTCGACGAGGAGGCCGAGGTCAAATGCTTCGATGACCTGAATGCTGCCACCGCGCAGCTCTTCAACGCGACGCCTGCCGACATCGCCGTGGCTTCAAGCGAGACGGTGCTGATGTCATCGCTGGCCTGGGCAGCCATGCCGAAAAGAGGATCGACCATCGTCGCGACAACCATCACGCACCCCAGCACCGTCTATCCCTGGATGCGAGTAGCCCAGCACACGGGTGCGGAGATGC
Source organism: Mesorhizobium sp. INR15 (assembly GCF_015500075.1). Classification (NCBI taxonomy): domain Bacteria; kingdom Pseudomonadati; phylum Pseudomonadota; class Alphaproteobacteria; order Hyphomicrobiales; family Phyllobacteriaceae; genus Mesorhizobium; species Mesorhizobium sp. INR15. Next base: position 6,124,908 of record NZ_CP045496.1, read on the forward strand.
GCTGGGTCAAGCCGCGCGAGAGCATGGCCATCGACATGGATGAATTGCTTGGCGCGATCGATGCCAACACCTCCGTCGTCTGCATTTCGCATGTCGAATACGGAACCGGCCAGACCTACGATCTCAGGGCGATCGCCGAGCAGGCGCACCGCCATGGCGCCCTCTGCGTCGTCGATGGAACGCAGTCGGCCGGACAGGTCGTGGTCGATGCGGCCGGCAGCGGCGTGGATGCCGTGGCAACCTCCACCTACAAATGGCTGTGCGGTCCGTTCGGCACCGGCCTGACCTATATTTCGCCGCGCATGCAGGAGATGAACCCCGGCTTGCTGGGCTGGCGATCGCACAAGGATATGTGGGACTTCCAAGCCGACAGGGTCGAACTGCCGGATGGGGCGAAGCGGTACGAGTTCGGAACCATGGCCTATGGCACCGCGATTGGCGCGACGGTCAGCCTGCGCTACCTCTTGGACACAGGCATCGGCAAAATCCAGGCGCACAATTCGAAGATTTCAGCCCAATTGATCGAGGGGCTGCGAGAACTCGGCGCCGAGGTGCTGGGCCCAACCGATCCGATGCAGCGCTCGGCAACCGTCGCAGCCCGGTTCGCGGGCAAGGACAGCGCCCAGTTCGCAAGGACCCTGAAGCAGAACAATGTGATCGCCTCGCTGCGCAAGGATTTCATCCGCTTCTCGCCGCATTTCTACAACTCAGCCGACGATATCGGCCGTGGGCTGGCTGCCATCCGGGCAGCCTTGTGAACACGCTGCATCCCTTGCCCGTGGGCCGCTTGTAGGTGGCAATGCGGTCCCCTAATATTGTCCAGGCGAGTGCAATCAGTGCCCGCCTGGGCAATGATCAAGCATGAACTGGCCACATCGACTTTTCACGGGCGAGATCGGCGACGCCGAGATCAAGTTGCTTCGCATCTTCCGCACCGTCGCCGATTGCGGTGGCTTTTCCGCTGCCGAAGTCGAACTGGGTGCTTCGAAGTCCGCCATCAGCAAGCAGATGAGCGATCTGGAAATTCGCCTCGGCATGCGGTTGTGCAACCGGGGCCGGTCGGGCTTCAGCCTGACGCCGGAAGGCGAGCGGGCCTATGCGGCGACTAGCCAACTGCTTGCCTCGCTGGAGATTTTCCGCTCTCAGATCAACGACACCATGGCTGGCCTGACCGGAACCCTTTATATCGGCCTGGTCGACACGATCGTCACGAAGTCGGACTCCGCACTGCATCGCGCAATCTCCGCCTATTGCGGCAAGCACAAGGACGTGGGCATCAGGATCATTTCCGGATCGTCAGCGGAAATATCCCGCGCCGTCCAGGAGATGCGAATCCATGTCGGCGTGACGGTGCTTGAATCCGAGCATCCCGACATCTCGGCCGTGACGCTCTTTGAAGAGGTGAGCCAGCTCTACTGCGGGGCCAAGCACCCGCTTTGGCCAATGGCCGACAGCGACATCCAGGTCGCCGATCTCTCAGGCCGGGCGTTCGTGCGGCACGGCTATTCCGAGGCAGAGCGATCCTATGTCGATCGCATGAACATGTCCCTGAAAGCGATTTCGCATGTGACCGAGGGGGTTCTGTTCCTCATCTTGTCGGGAAGCTATCTCGGCTTTCTTCCCACCCATTTCGCGGAAATCTGGCAGCAGCGGGGAGAGATCCGGCCGATCCTCACCAGCGATGTCGCGAAGAAAACAAGACTTTCGGTTATCGCCAACCGCAAGATCCTCAAGAACGCCCTGATCGGCAGCTTCCTGGATGAAATCGCCCGGCACTAGGCAAGGAGCGGCCAGCGATGAGATCAGCGGCTTTCTCGGCAATCAAGATCGTCGACATAGATCTGTTTCAGGGTGTCTCGCGCGTCGATGGCCGTCGCCGGGGCGCCGCGTTCGACGCCCATGAAGTTTGACGCGATCTCGTACCCGCCGCGACGCTGTAGGGCTTATCTACCCCCTTCCCGGTCGAGGCTCGGTCACTGCGCAAGCCGCGTGACCTCAGAAAGTCGGCGGCGTGCAGGTCCACAAGATGCTCGCAGGTTCCGTGCCGGTGTTGCGGTAGGAATGCGGAATGTGCGAGCGGAAACAGAACGAGTCGCCTATTTTCAGGCTGTGGACGACTCCGTCGAGAATGAGGTCGATCTGGCCGCGCAGGATATAGCCGGTTTCCTCGCCCTCATGGGTGATTGCCGCGCCGCTCTGGCCGCCGACGTCGATGTGATGGATGGTGCTCTGCAGCAGATGCCCGCCCTTGTAGGGGATAATGCGTTCCACCGAAACGCCGGCCCAGTCGCCCGGCCGATAGTCGAGTGTGACCACCGGGCGGGTACCGGCGCGAAAGACAGGAGAGTCGTCTGGCTCGTTCTCATCGAACAGCCAGCTGATGTTTGTTTCCAACACGCGAACCAGACGGTGGATGAGCGGCAGGGACGGCAAGGCGCGGCCGTTCTCGGCCTTGGACAACAGGCTTTCAGAACATTGGCTGCGCTTGGCCAATTCCTTCAGCGTCAGGCCCTTTGTCTGCCGCGCCAGCTTGAGCTTGGTGCCGAGGCGCCGCCGCGATTCGAGCAGTTCATTCGTCTCGACATCGCGATCGTCTATCAACAAGTTCGCTTTGCTCATCCTGTCCGCTCTCAAAGCCCGCAGGCGAAAGGTGCAATACCGCTCGCCGTTGTTACAGGTTTTGTACGGCCTTGCGCGACTTTTTGCGAAAGGCTGAAAGACCCGCCCGACGCTCAGTGTGCCATGCCACCGTCGACCATCATCGACTTGGCCGTAATGTAGCGTGATTCCTCCGAGGCAAGGAACGTGTACATCGGTGCAACTTCAGCCGGAGTGCCTTGCCTGCCGAGCGGCACAATGCGCTGGACGATCTCACCATGCGCCCGCGCCCCACCCATATGGTCGATCGCCGGATTGTTGAACGGCGTGTCGATCCAGCCCGGCAACACCGAGTTGACCCGGATATTGGACGGCGCCAACTCCTGGGCAAGTGCCGTGGTGAAGGCGATCACGGCGCCCTTGGCGGCCGCGTAGGCGGTCATGCCTGGCGCTCCGCGCAGGCCCGCCAGCGAAGAGGTGGTGATGAAACTGCCGCCACCGGCACGGCGCAGGGCGGCGGCACCATATTTGGCGGCAAAGAAAGTGCCGCGCGCATTGACGTTGAAGATCGCATCCCAGGTCGCGGCTTCGAACGTATCTATGGCTCCGGTCCGCATCAGGCCGGCAAAAAATGCCAGCGTGTCGAGCCCGCCGAGTTGCTTTTCAGCAAAAGCGACCGCATCGCGAACCGAGGCTTCGTCACCCACGTCGCAGGCGATACCGTGGGCGACGACGCCTTGGGCACGGGCAAGTTCGACGGCTTCCGCCATCGCCGCTTCGTTGATGTCGGCGATGACCAGGCTGGCACCGTTCCTGGCAAAATCCTCGACACAGGCACGGCCGATGCCTGTAGCCGCGCCGATCAGCAGCGCGCGTTTCCCGCTAAGCCTCATAGTTTGTCCTCCTCGTCTGTTTGGGTTTTATGCCGGCCGGCACCGTCAATCGGGCCGCGGCGATTTGGCCGTCGACCAGTTCGTTGCCAGCGACGTCCAGTAAAGCGCGCCCAAAGGGATGAGCGCGTCGTTGAAATTGAAACCGGGATTGTGCAGTGGCGTGTCCTGGCCATTGCCGATCCAGACGTAGCATCCCGTTTTTGAATTGAGCATGAAAGCGAAATCCTCCGACGCCATGCTCGGCTCGAACTCGGTCAATACGGCGTCTCGACCCCAGATGTTTTCAGCAACTACCTCGACGATCGCGGCTGCATTGGGATCATTTATGGTGGCTGGATAGCGCGGCTCGAAGGCCAGGGCGGCGCCGACTTCATGGGTGATCGCGACGCCTTCAACGATCTGGTCGAGCCGCTGGCGCACCTTGGCGCGCGCCGCGTCTGAAAAGGCACGCACCGTGCCGTGCAAGACCACTTCGCCGGGCAACGCGTTGAGCGAGTTGCCGCCATGGATCTGGGTCAGCGAAACGACAGTCGGCTGAAGCGCGTCGACCGACCGGCTGGTGATCGACTGCAGGCTGGAGATGAATGCCCCGGCGGCGGCAATGGCGTCGGTGCCGAGATGCGGCAGCGCGGCGTGCACGCCCTTGGCGCGGATCGTGATGGTGAAAAGATCCATCGCCGCCATCATCGGTCCCGGCCGCACAGCGACCGTGCCGAGTGGCAAGCCTGGCCAGTTGTGCAACCCAAAAACGGCATCGACCGGGAAGCGGTCGAACAGGCCTTCTTCCACCATCAGGCGGCCGCCGCCCTCGGCTTCCTCGGCGGGCTGGAAGATGAAGCGGACACGGCCGGCGAAGTCTCGATCGCGCGAAAGATAATCGGCCGCCGCCAGCAACATGGTCATGTGGCCGTCGTGGCCGCAGGCGTGGCTGACGCCGTCGCGGCGTGAGCGATAACTGTGGCTGGTTTCCTCGTGGATCGGCAAGGCATCCATGTCGGCGCGCAGGCCGATGGCAGGACCCGGCTTGCGGCCTTCGAGCGTCGCCACCAGCCCTGTGCCGGCGATGTCGGTCGTGACGCCCATGCCCATCTCGGTCAGGCGCTCGGCAAGGAACGCAGCGGTCTGGTGTTCCTTGAATGCCACCTCCGGCCATTGATGCAGATGCTGCCGCCAGCCGGCATGAACCGTCTTACGATCGCGGAAAAAAGCTTCAGCCGATGCCATAGGGGTGTCTTCTCCGCCGCGGAAGTCTCGGCCTATCGCGCAAGAGGCAGGCGATAGGACCAGATGTCATGGATGGGCGCCGGGTGCAGCCGCGGCCAGCCTTGCCACATCGACGACCGGCAGCCCGTTCAGGCCCAGATGACAGGCGCTGGCATTGCCGCTCTCGTGGATCGCCTGGACAGGATCCTCGGTCGCGCAGCGGTCGAAGGCGAACGGACAGCGGCTGCGGAAGCTGCAGCCGGGCGGAATGTCGATCGGATCCGGGGGCTCACCCTCCAGCAGATAGGTCTCCGTACGGTAGGGCTTTTCCTCCACCGTCGGCACCGCACTGAGCAGCGCCCGCGTATAGGGGTGCGCCGAACGCCCAAACATCGTGTCGTTGTCAGCGAGCTCGACGATGCGGCCGAGATACATCACCGCGATGCGGGCACAGACCCGTCGCACCATCGCCAGATCATGTGAGATATAGACATAGGTGATGCCACGCTTGACCTGCAATGTTTCGAACAGGTCTAGCAGCTTGGCCTGTTCGACCTGATCAAGCGACGACAGCGTTTCGTCGAGAATGAGCAATTCGGGTTCGAGCACCAGCGCACGCGCAATGTTGACGCGCTGGCGCTGGCCGGCGCTGAGACCGACCGGCAACTGGTTGTAGAGCGCCGGCGACAGGCCGACCTCGGTCATCACATCCTTGACCTTCTTCTCGATCTCGCGGCGGTTGCCGAGGCCGTGAATCAGCAGCGGTTCCGAGATGGTCCGACCGATCGAACTGTGCGCGGCAATGGCGTTATACGGGTCCTGCAGCAGCAACTGGAAACGCCGCCGCAGGCCGAGAAGTTCCTTGCCGCGCAGCGTGGCGATGTCGGTACCCTCGAACAGGATCTGGCCGGTCTCGGGCGCCTCGAGACAGCTCAACAGGCGCGACAGTGTCGACTTTCCACATCCGGACTCGCCAATGATGCCGAAATTCTCACCACGGCGCACCGTGAACGACACACCGCGCACAGCCCGCACCTTGCGTTCGGCGAAGACGGCATTGCGGTCGCGGACCCGATAGATCTTCTCGACCTCGCGAACATCCAAAACGACCTCTCCAGAGGAAGGAGCTGGCGGCTTTTCCTTTGTTGCCCAGATCTTGGGAACCTTGGCGATCAGCTCGCGCGTATAACCATGCTCGGGCCGGCTGATGATGTTGCTGACCGACTGGCGTTCGACGATATGGCCGCGATCGAGCACGATCATATCGTCGGCGATGTCGCTGACGATGCCGAGTGATGACGATACGAAGACGACGGCGGTGTCGAAGTCCTTCTGAAGCTCGCGCAACAGGCGCAGAATCTGCGCGGCGACGGTGACATCGAGCGGCTGGGTGATGTTGTCGGCAATCAACAGCTTTGGATTGGAGACCAGCGCGTCGACGATCAGCGCGCGCTGCATCATGCCGCCGGAGAACTGGAACGGATATTCGTCGAAGCGCTGGGCGGGAGAGGGAATGCGCACCGCCTCGAGTGTGTCGATGACGCGCTGGCGGGCCTCCTGGCGCGACAGCCGCGGTGCCACGGCGCGCAGTTTTTCCAGGATCTGATGTCCCACCGGAACGGTCGGATCAAGCGCGCTGGTCGGGTTGGCGCCGATATAGGCGATCTCGCGGCCGCGCAGACCGGCCATCTGCTCGGCAGGCAAGGTCAGCAAGTCGCGTCCGCCGTAATTGACGACACCACTGGCAATGCGGAGCGGCGGCTTGATCCAGTTGACAAGGGCGCGCGACAGCACGGTCTTGCCGGAGCCGCTCTCGCCGATAATGCCAAGCACCGAGCGTGGTGCGACAGTCAGGTCGATGTCGGAAAGGATGGTGCGATCGCCGGCGGCGGTGCTGGCCGTCACCGACAGGCCACGCACCTCCATGACCGGAGGCGGAGACTGCACATTGGATGGGCTCTTCGACATCACTCGCCTCCCTGCAGGATGTGATTGCGGGCACGTTCCAGAACGCCGCCCATCAGGTTGAGGCTACCGAGCGCCAACGCGAGAAGGACGCCGGGAACGATGGTGATCCACCAGGCATTGAGCAGGTATTGCGTGCCGGAGGCGATGATTGTTCCGAAGGTCGGCGTGGGCGGCTGGATGCCGATGCCGATGAAGCCGAAGATCGCTTCGAAGATCATCATGCGGGCGATGTCGAGGACGGCAACGAAGGCGATCGGCGGCAAGATGCTCGGCGCGATATGGCGGATCATGATGCGCAGGTCGCTGGCGCCGAGGATTTTGGCGGCGCGCACATATTCCTTCTGGCGCTCGGCCAGGGTGACGCCGCGCGAGACGCGGGCATAGACCGGCCAGCTTGCCAGAATAAGGACAGCGATGATCGACGCCGGTGACGGCCGCGACATGCCGAGGATGGTAATCGCCAGGATGACCACCGGGATCGACATCTGCACATCGGTCAGCCGCATCAGGATCACGTCTGTCCAGCCGCCACGATAGCCGGCATAGATGCCGATGGCGCAGCCGAGGATGAACATGCCGATGACACTGACGATGCCGATGGCGAAGGCGTTGCGAAGTCCGATCAGCGAGCGCAGCAACAAGTCGCGGCCGAGCTGGTCGGTGCCGAGAAAATGCGGCAGCTTGCCGCCTTCCATGAACAGCGGCGGCAGGAACTTGTCGGCGACATTCATCTTGGTCGCCGAAGCGTCGATCAGATAGGGGCCGAACGCGGTCAGCAGCGCCAGCGCCAGGAAGATCGACGCCGCGATCTTCATTTCGCTGTAGCCCCAGGCCCGGCGCACGATGCGAGAGGTCACGCCACGATTTCTGGTTTGCGTCGCAACGGTGTTCATGGCTGCCTCGGCAGTCGATGTTGTCATGGCGGACCGTCCTTCAGAATTTCAAGCGGCGATCGATGGTCGTCGAAGCGAAGTCGACCAGCATATTGATCGCGACAAGCGCGCCACTGGCGAGAATTGCGACGGCCTGGATGATCGGGAAGTCGCGCTGGAACACGGCATTGATGGTCAGCATGCCGATGCCGGGATAGCTGAAGATGTATTCCACCACGAACAGGCCGCCGAGCAGCATGCCGATCATCTGTGCGCCGAACAGATTGAGCAGCGGCACGGCGGCGTTGCGCAGCACATGCTTGCCGACCATGGTGCGATAGGAAAGTCCCCGCACCATGCCGACATCGAAATAGACCTCGCCGAGATTGGCCGCGACCGAAACCGAAATGGCGCGGATCATCACCGGCGAAAGTTCGATCGCCAGCACCATCGCGGGGATGATCGTGTAGGCAAAACCCTGGTAGCCGATGGCCGGCAACAATCCGGTTTTGGCCGACAGGAGGAAGATCAGCACGACGCCGACCCAGATGTTGGGTAGCGAGACGAACAGGGAACTGACGTAAAGCCCTAGTCGGTCTGGCCATTTTCCGGCACGCAGGCCCGCCGCCAATCCGAGCGGCACGGCGATCAGCAACGCGAAAAAAACGCCGAGAGCGGCGAGCTGCAGGCTGTAGGGCAACGCATGGCCGATCAGTTCGGCGACCGAAGCGCGGCTTTCGGGATTGTAACCCTTCGCGTCCTGCGAGCCGCCGGCGCTGCCCCCCTGAACGCCGCGAATGAAGGAGCGGCCAAGGTCGCCAGTGGCTACCTGACCCATGAACCGGCCAAACTGAACCAGCAGCGGATCGCGCAAGCCGAGATTCTTGGCCGTTTCCTCCAGCACGCTGGCCGGCGTCATCGGTCCCAGAATGATGCGGATAGGATCGCCAGGCACCACGCGCAGCAGTGTAAAGATCACGAATGCGACCAGGATGACGATCACCAGGCCCTGGCTGATGCGCCGCAAGAAGAATTCGATCGCGAATGCCATGCACGCCACCCCGAAATGAAGAAGGGATCAGGCGCGCCTAGCGGTGCGCCCATCGTTGGTCTCTCCGCCGGCGGCGAGGCATCGCGCCCGGCCACCGGCTCAAGGACGGGGTTCCTAGCTCAGCTTGGCTTTGCTGAGGTCGATGGGACCGTTCGGGTAGAAATAGGCCCCTTCAAGGTTTTTGGACATGGCGCGAAGGAACACGGACGAGAACAAGGACAGGCTCGGCACCTTGGCGGCGAGAAGCGGCAGCGTCTCTTCCTGAAGGACCTTGAGGCGCTCCTCCGTGGAGCCGGCATTGCGCTCCTTGTCGAGCGACGCATCGATCTCGGCATCGTTGATACCGTTGATCAACGCGAACTTGGAATGGTAGTTCGGGCGCAGCACCAGATCCGGCTCGGGCGACCCCGTGATCCAGCCGACGTCGATGATGTGACCAGGTCCCTGGCCGTCGGCGCGACGGTAGATCTGCTCTTCCCACGCCGCCGGTTCCAGCGTCGTCAGTTTCACCGGGAAGCCCTGCTCCTGCAGCATCGCGGTGATCAGCTCACCATACTCGCGCGTCTTCGGATAAAAGCCGACGGAAGTGATGTATTCGAGCTCCGGCAGGCCCGCGCCTTTCGGGAAGCCGGCTTCGGCCAAAAGTTTCTGGCAAAGTTCGGGATCGTATTTCGGATAGTTGGGCACATCGACATACCCGAACTTCACCGGTGAGATGTGGCTGCTGGACGCCTTTGCCGCTTCACCGACAACGGCAAGCACCTGATCGCGGTCGATGGCATGGGCCGCGGCGAGGCGCACGCGGACGTCGTCGAAGGGCGGCTTGTTGCAGCGGAAATGCAGGTACTTGTTCTCGCTGGACAGGCTGCTGTTGGTAACGATGTTGGCTTGCGCCTTCAGCGATTCATACTGTTCCGGCTCAAGCCGCTCGGTCAGGTGGTACTGGCCGTTGAGCAGGCCGAGAACGCGCGTGTTGGCGTCCGGCACATAAGTCCACAGCAAGGTCTCGATCTCCGGCTTGCCGTCATAGAAGGTGTCGTTGGACTTGAAGACGATCTGATCGCCCTTGGTCTCGGCGTAGCGGAACGCGCCGGTGCCGTTGGGGCGCTGTTTCAGCACGTTCGGATCGGCGACGTCCTTGGCCGAAAGGATCGGCAGGAAGGCGGAGACGTACCAGAAATTCAGCGCCGGGTAGCCGAATTTCTCGGTCTTGAGGCGGACCGTGTAGTCATCGACGATCTCGACCTCGACCTGTCCCGGATACCAGGCCGACGCCGGGCGGCTCGGTTGCGAGGCGTATTCGTAGGTTGCCTTGACGTCCTCGGCCTTGAACTCCTTGCCGTCGTGAAACTTGACGCCCTGACGCAGTTTGTACTCGAGCGTGAACTTGTCGATAACCTTCCATTCAAGGGCGAGATCCGGCAGAATTTCACCGGGGTTGTCAGGCTTCATCAGGCACTTCGTCAGACGGCCGAAAACCAACGCCTCGGCAGTGATCTGCGGCGCGATGGTGTGGGACGACGGGTCCCAGCTGCTGGTCACGGTGCCAGCCGCGGCAAAGACCAGGGTCTTGCCGTCCTGTGCCCACGCCGTGCCGAAACGGCCGGTTCCGGCCGCGATCAGCAGCGTGCCGGCTCCAAGCGCCGAAGCGCCCGCAAGAAATGTGCGTCTTGTCGATTTCATTGAACGAATTCCCCTCACCTTGATGTGGCGTTGATTGTGCACTCACGCGAGAAACGCACGGACTGCGCACTCCTCCCGCAGCGGCCCAAGACTTCAACAGACCAGTAGCGCCTGTCAAGTCACTTGAATAATAATGCTGCTATCTTGAATTTCCCTCAAGCACGTTTCCTTAGCGGCGACATCCAGGCAGGAGATTAATAGCCCGAATAACGTATCCAATATGACCGTTCAGTCAATGCGATCAAACAATTTTTTTGCTGAGCACATCAGGGCGCTCCTCTTCCGCCTTGATGGAGCAGGCGGCCAACCGGTCGCGATTGGTATTCGGCAGCACCCTGCAAGGTGGACGTCGCTCTTTACGAGACGCCATCGTGATGCGTAGGCTGCCGCAAGGGATATGACACAGAATCAATGACCTTCAGCCGCTTCAGCCCAGAGCAACGCCGCACGATGATCATGGATTTTGCCCACGAAAAGGGGCGCATCCTCGTCGAGGATCTCGTCCAGCAATTGTCGGCTTCCAGCGAAACGATCCGCCGCGACCTCAATCAGCTTGCCGCCGCCGGCGCCTTGAGAAAATTTCACGGCGGCGCCTGCCTGCCGTCGCTGGCCGACGAAAACCCGTTCTCCATCCGCATGTCGGAGCAAATAGCCGGCAAACGGGCAATCGCCCGGGCCGCCGCCAAACTGTTCGACAATGGCGAGACGATGTTCATCGATACCGGTACGACGACCCTGCTCCTCGCGGAGGAGATGTCGGAGCTCGGCAATCTCTCCGTGGTGACGAATTCGTCAGCGATCGCGGCTGCCTTGTCGGGGCGCGGCAACAGCGTCTTCCTGCTCGGCGGCCTTTATCAGGCCGACGCCGGAGAAACCACCGGCGAAGCCACCATCGAGCAGATCTCCAATTTCCGCGCCGCTCACGCGGTGCTGACGATCGGGGCGATCCACGTCAGGAACGGCGTCATGGACTTTTCGCTCGGCGAAGCCCAGGTGGCGCGCGCCATGATCGAACAGGCCGACCGGCTGACCATTGTCGCCGACCACTCGAAAGTTGGTCGCGACGCCTTCGCCAAGGTCTGCCAGATCGACGTGATCGACCGCTTCGTTACCGACGTGCGTCCGTCCGCCGAAACAATGGACGCCCTGCTCGCGGCCGGCGTCGAGGTCATCGTCGCAACCTGATACGACCATGCCTGGCCGCCGCATCCGGCGCATTCCAATGAAGGCTGGCGCTGTGCCGCCGGTCACATGAATTACAGCAAAACGATCGTCGGCCTTTTTAAATGCCAATTGACCGTTCGGTCATTGACAACGATAAACCCAACCGGTTTATTGACCGAATTGCGAAACTTCGTTTTCGGCTGGAAGCCTTGCATTGTCACGAACGACAGTGCGCGTGGCGCTGAACGCTCTCCGGCCGCTCGCAACAAGGAAGAGAGGCATTGGTGGCAAACCAGGAATTGGACAGGCTGATCCAGGGCCGGAACCTTGACGACCTTATTGCCGAGTTTCGCGCAAAGACCACGGGCCAGCACAGTCCTGAACTTCAGCGCCTGATCAACCGCATCCGCAGTGAGCCGATGACCGGCAAGCTGGCGCTGCTCTGCACCCGTCCGCACGAGGAATGGCGGCTTGTGCGGATGAATGGCCGCGGCAAGCCGATGACCCTGCTCGACAGTGTCTTTCACAACCTGGACGACGCCGAATGGGCAATCTTCAAGCTGCGCATGAAACGGCATTTCGACATCGACCTGAACGATTGAAAAAGCGCGACGGTGAAGGCCTTGGAGACTGACATTATGCTGAAAATCACCGGATATGCCGATCGTGTCAGCGCCGTGCCAGGCAGCATCATCCGCTTCATGATCAATTGCGAGTACCCGAACTATCGGGCGAGCGTGGTCAGGGTCGTGCAGGGCGACACGGCTGCCGAGGCACCGCCAGTGAAGCTCGTTCCGGTGCCCAGCGCGATCGACGGCCGCTATCCCGGCCGGCATCAGGTGATCCATGCCGGTTCGTTCGGGCGTATCGATTGCAACGACATCTTTTCCAACTCGCCGAGCCTATCCCTGCAGGCGATGATCATGCCGACGACACCGATCAAGAGCCGCCAGGCAATCATCTCGAAATGGGACGAGGTTGCCGGTCGCGGCATCGCCATGGTCATTGCGCCGGACGGCTCCATCGGCATCGAGATATCCGATGGCATCACCCACAAACTGGTCTCCGTCGGCAAGCCGATGCTGGCGAAGCATTGGTACTTCGCCGCCGTGACCTACGACACCGAAAGCGGCAGAGCTTGTGTCTATCAGGAGCCACAACATCAATTTCCAACCATCGACGACGGTGGCTCGGCGAGCAGCGTATTGCCGTCGGGCATCGCTTGGGAGAATTCGGCGCCGCTGCTGTTCGCGGCCAGCTGGGGTGGCGAGGATGCGGGACGCATGGTTGGGCGCGCACTGTATAACGGCAAGATCGATCGACCGCGTATCTCCGTCGCCAACCTGCCGCTGGCCGACCTGCAGGCACTGCGCGGCGACCGCTGGGCCGAACGTCTTTCGGGGACACTCGCGGGCGCATGGGATTTCTCGCGAGACATTTCCGGCATCCGCATCGACGACGTCTCGGGCCGTGGGCGCGACGGCGTGGTCGTCAACATGCCGACCCGCGGCGTCACTGGCCATAATTTCACCGGCGAGGACGGTTTGTGCTGGAAGCAGAAACCCGAGCAATGGTCAGCGATCCATTTCCACGACGATGATGTTTATGACGCCGGCTGGCTGGCCGATTTCTCGCTGACAATTCCTGAGAATATGAAGAGTGGCATCTATGCTGTTCGCATCGAGGCCGAAGGTGAGGAGCAGTTCGTCACCTTCGTGGTCAGGCCGGCACGTGGCAAGCCGACGTCGAAGCTGGCGTTCCTGTTTCCGCTCGCCACCTACATGGCCTATGCCAATGAGCATTTCGGCACCAATGATGGTCTGGTCGAGCTGCACCTCAACCGCGCCCTGGTGCTGCATCCGCACCAGCAGTTCCTCAACGAACATCGTGAATACGGTCATTCGCTCTACGATCTGCATTCAGATGGCAGCGGTGTCTATTACTCGTCGCGCCTGAGACCGGTGCTCAACCTGCGTCCGAAGGTCGAAGCCAACCATGGCGCGGGGCCTTCGCATTTGTGGCTGTTCAACGCCGACACCCACATCACCAGCTGGCTCGAGAATTTCGAACAGGAATACGATGTCATCACCGACGAAGATCTGCACGAGGAGGGCTGCGAGCTGCTGAGCGGCTATAGGACTGTCGTCACCGCCACCCACCCCGAGTACTATTCCAAGGAGATGTGGGACGGGGTTCAGCGCTTCACCAACAGCGGGGGGCGGCTGATCTATCTCGGAGGCAACGGCTTCTACTGGCGCATCGCCTATCATTCCACCCAGCCAGGCATCATCGAGGTTCGCCGAGCAGAGGGCGGCAGCCGCGCCTGGGAGCCGCCGACAGGCGAATATTACCACAGCTTCACCGGCGAATATGGTGGCCTCTGGCGGCGGCAAGGCAACCGTAGCCCCAACCATCTGGTCGGTGTTGGCTTCACCGCACAGGGCTTTGACCAGTCCTCGCCTTACCGCAGGGCCGCCGGCGCCAGCGATCCGCGCGCCGCCTTCATCATGGCGGGCATCGACGATGAGATACTCGGCGACTTCGGGCTGACCGGCGGCGGCGCCGCCGGCATGGAGCTCGACCGCCACGATGTCTCGATCGGATCGCCGCCGCATTCCCTGGTCGTGGCAAGCTCCGGGCACCACACCGAGGCTCATGTCTTTGTCGTCGAGGACATGCTATTCAACTTCATGGGCAGCACCGGCGACGTCTGCGACAAGGTCCGTGCCGACCTGGTCTTCTTCGAGACGCCGAATGGCGGCGCGGTATTCTCGGTCGGTTCCATCGCCTATTCCGGCTCGCTGCCCTGGAACAATTTCGACAACAACATCTCACGACTGACGCTGAACGTGCTGCGACGCTTCATGGACCCGGCACCGTTTCCGATGCCGGCAACCTGAATTCACTCCAGCGCCGGGAAAGACAGATCATGAAGGTCCAGCGTGGCGTATTCGACGTGGCGGTGATCGGCGGCGGCGTTGTCGGCTGCGCGGTTGTCCGGCGCTTTGCGCTGGATGGAGCGCGCGTCGTGCTCCTGGAAAAGGCGGCGGATATCCTGGCCGGCGCCAGCAAGGCCAACAGCGCGTTGCTGCACACCGGCTTCGATGCGCCGCCGGAAAGCCTCGAACTTGCCTGCATGCAGGCCGGTTACCGCGAATATCTCGATATCCGCGAGCGCATGAACCTGCCGCTGCTCGAAACCGGTGCGATGGTGGTGGCTTGGTCGGACGAGGATCTCGCAAAACTGGGCGCGATAGAGCAGCAGGCGCGGACGAATGGTGTCGACGATGTCAGGCTGCTCGGAGCAACCGAGATCCGGTCGCGCGAACCGCACCTCGCCGCCGGAGCGCGTGGGGCGCTGCTGGTCCCTGGCGAGCATGTCGTCGATCCATGGTCCGCGCCGCTGGCCTATCTCACGCAGGCCGTTCACCATGGCGCGGAAGCCTGGTTCAATGCGGAGGTTCTCGCCGGCCAATATCACGGCGGTATCTGGACACTCGAAACCTCGAGGGGGGAAGTGCGGGCGCGTTCGATCATCAACTGTGCCGGTCTGTTCGGCGATGTGATCGAGCAGCGATTGCTCGGCAGTTCCGACTTCACCATCCTGCCACGGAAAGGCCAGTTCGTCGTCTTCGACAAGGCGGCCGCCTCGCTGCTGCGGACGATCATCTTGCCGGTGCCAAACGAGCGCACCAAGGGCGTGGTGCTGGCCCGGACCATTTTCGGCAATGTGCTGGTCGGACCGACCGCCGAGGAACAACGCGACCGCAACCGCGCCGATGTCGAGCAGAAGACCTTGCGTCTGCTGGTGACCAAGGCGGTGGAGATGGTCCCCGCGCTTGCCGATGTTCCGGTCACTGCCATCTACGCCGGACTGCGACCGGCGACCGAGCGCAAGGAGTATCGCGTGTCGGCCGACACGGATCGGCGATGGATCAGTATCGGCGGCATCCGTTCGACCGGGCTGACGGCGGCGCTTGGTCTGGCGCAACATGCCGCCGAGCTTCATCGCGGGTTTGGGGATACCGGCTTCACGACGGTTGCTGAACCCGTCTGGCCGCGCATGCCGAACCTGGCCGAACATCTTGAACGCGACTGGCAGGCCGACGGCCATGGCGAGATCGTCTGCCATTGCGAACTGGTGACCCGGCGCGAGATCGAGGCGGCGCTGTCGGGACCTTTACCGGCCAGCGACATCGGCGGCCTCAAGCGACGCACCCGTGCCGGCATGGGGCGTTGCCAGGGCTTCTATTGCCAGGCGCACATCGCCGCGCTGACCGTTGGCAAGCTCGCCGAACCGCTGACGGTGGAGGCAAGCCATGAGTGATCCGGCGTCGATCGACGTGGCGATTGTCGGCGGCGGCCCTGCCGGCATTGCCGCCGCGCTGGCGTTGCGTGCGCGCGGAGTCGAACGCGTGACTATCCTCGAGCGCGAACAGGTTGCTGGTGGCGTGCCGCGTCATTGCGGACATCCGCCCTTTGGAATGCGCGAATTCCATCGCCTGCTGAGCGGTCCGGCTTATGCCGAAAAACTCCGTCAAGCGGCGCAAGATGCCGGCGTCGATATCAGGCTCAACACGACGGTCACCGCGCTGCATCCTTCCGGAAGGCTTGCCATCACAACGCCAGTTGGCACGAGCGACGTTTCGGCCCGCCGCGTCATCCTTGCGACCGGCGCGCGTGAAATGTCGCGCGCCGGGCGGCTGATGACCGGCGATCGTCCGGTCGGAGTCATCACCACCGGAACGCTGCAGCAGAGCATCTATATCGAGCATCTGAAGCCGTTTCGCAGGCCGGTGATCGTCGGCACCGAGTTGGTCAGCCTTTCCGCCGCACTCACATGCTGGAAAGCCGGCATCCGACCGGTTGCGATCGTTGAGATGGCGTTGCGGCCGACCGCGCGGCGGCCGCTCGACCTGTTCCCACGCCTGCTCGGCATACCCACGCACTACGGTGCCGATGTCATCGACATCAAGGGACGATCGCGGGTCGAAGCGGTCACGCTTCGATTGTCGGACGATTCGACCAGGGAACTCGCCTGCGACGGTGTCCTGCTCACAGGCCGCTTCTTGCCTGAATCAGCGCTGGTGCGCCTGAGCCACCTCGGCCTGGACCAGGGCAGCGGCGGCCCACTCATCGATCAATTTGGCCGCTGCAGCGACCCCAGCTATTTCGCCGCCGGCAATCTGCTCCGCCCGATCGAGACCGCTGGCTGGTCGTTCCGAGAGGGCAGCCGTATCGGTGCCGTTGTCGCTGACGACCTCGACGGCCGCTTGCCAGCGGCCGAGCGTATGATTGCGATCGCGCGTGGAGCGGGATTGAAGCTGACAGTGCCGCAATACATTGCCTTGCCCTCGGCCAAGGCTTGTCTGGAGCAGATCCAGCTCCGGGCCGAGGCCAGCGGCACCGGCGTGTTGAAGGCCGAGAGCGGTGGCCGTGTCCTCTGGCAAAAGCGCATGAGCGTTTTGCCGGAGCGAAGAATTCTTCTCCCGCTGGCGGCGCTGCTGAAAGCCGGTGGCACCATGGAAACGATTTCGATCAGCTTCAACAAGGATGAGGGGCGTTAGATGCGGATCGCGGCAATCGACCAGGGGACGACTTCGACGCGGGTGCTGGTGGTGGAAAGCAATGGCAGCCCGCGCATCGCCCACGCGCTGCGCCACGCCCAGCACTATCCGCAACCGGGATGGGTCGAGCATGATCCGCTGGAACTGCTCGGCAACGTCGCCTCCTGTATCGCCGCCGCCGGCGCGGTCGATGCGATCGGCATCGACAATCAGGGGGAAAGCTGTCTTGCCTGGGACGCCGTTTCCGGTGAGCCTTTGTCCCCGGTTGTCGTCTGGCAGGATAATCGCACGAAGGATGTGATCGAGCGGCTTCGCGCCGCCGGTGCCGAAGCCGTGACGCTGGCGCGCGCCGGCCTGCCGCTCGACCCTTATTTCTCTGCTTCCAAGCTGGCCTGGATTATCGAAACCTTGCCTGCCGCCCGAACGGCGCATGCGGCCGGCCGCCTGAGGCTCGGCACCACGGACGCCTTCTTCCTAGACCGGTTGACTGGTCGCTTCGTTACCGACGCCACGACAGCATCGCGCACCTCGCTGATGAATCTGGAGACACTGCGCTGGGACGAGGAGCTCTGCCGGTTGTTTGGCGTGCCGATCGAAACGCTGCCCGAGATCGGCCCATCGGCTGGCCTGGTCATCGGCCTGGCGGGAAAAATACCGGTGACGGCATCGATCGTCGACCAGCAGGCGGCGCTCTACGGTCACGGGTGCCGGAAGGCGGGCGATGCCAAGATCACCTTTGGCACTGGCGCTTTCGCGCTCGCGATCACCGACTCGCGGATCGTCCGCAATCCCGGGATCGGCCTGTTGCCGACGGTCGCCTGGCAAACGCCGGGGGAAACTGTCTACGCCGTCGATGGCGGCGTCTACGATGCCGGATCGGCAATCGAATGGCTTGGGCGGATCGGTCTGATGAACAGCGTCGACGAGTTGCAGGACTTTGTGGATGGACCTGCGATCGATCACGGGCTGGTCTTCGTGCCAGCGCTGTCGGGGCTGGCCTGCCCCTATTGGGACCGCAGCGCTGCTGGCCTGTGGCTCGGCATGTCGGCCAGCACGACGCGGCAACAAATGTGCCAGGCCGCGCTGGAGGGGATCGCGCTCTGCACGGTCGAGGTGATCGGCGCCATGGCGCAAGAGGTGGCGATCGCCCAAGACCTGTCGATCGACGGCGGCCTGTCGCGCAGCCCTTATTTCTCGCAGTTTCTCGCCGACGGACTGGGCCGGGGCGTAAGCACCAAATCCTTCGACGAATTGACCAGCCTCGGCTGTGCGTCGCTGGCGGCACTGGCGATCGGCGCGGTGCTTCCAGCCATCGTCGGCGGCGACCTCGCGTACCGTCCCCGCGACGTCGACCGCCACGCGTGGCGGCAACGTTTCAATCAGGCAGTCGGCCGCTCCAGGGATTGGCGGTAGAACCGCCACGGCATGTTATCGGCAACCTCATGAAGGTTCAGGCCCGGTCGGTTAGCGGCTGACCGTTGTTACTGTCTCCATGTATGGTCGGGTTTCGAGCCGGATCGCGCCGATCCTCTTTCGCAGTACGGATCCGAAAGTCCATCTGAAGACGCCGCTGGCATGCTGGAAAACGGTGGCGGCACCATCGTCAATATGGCCTCGACGGCTGGTGTCGAAGGCGTTTCGGGACTTTCCGCCTATGTGGCGGGTAAAGCTGGGATTATCGGCCTCAGCCGCGTCGCGGCGCTTGATTATGCCAACCAGGGTATCCGGGTGAACGTCGTGGCGCCGGGGCCAATCTTGACCCATCATCTGGAGGCCGCCGGCGATGACATACAACGCATGGCTGCCATGGCTGTCCCGATGGCAAGGTTGGGATCCGTCGCCGATGTCGCCAACGCAGTGCTTTGGCTTTCATCGCCATCGTCCGGATTCACGACCGGCGCAGTGTTGCCTGTCGATGGCGGACAGTTGTCTGGACGGGTCATCAAATCGAACTTCAGGCGCGACACGTAGGACAGCACCGCGTCAACCGGCCTTACAGCCTGGATGGCCTTTTCGTTCAAAGGCGGCGAACGAACCCGCTCGCGGCATCATAGATGGGATATTCGCGGCAGAGCTTGCCTACAGTGGTTCGGACCGTCTCTTCTCCACCTCGGCGAAATCAGCCTCCTTCAGGCCGCGCGTCGTGCCCACGGGCGTTCCGAGGCGGATGCCGGAGGTGACCGCCGGCGGCGCCGGATCGAACGGAATGCCGTTCTTGTTGCATGTCAGCCCTGCCCGGCCGAGCGCCTCTTCAGCTTCCTTTCCAGTAATGCCCTTTGCGCGCACATCGACGAGCATCAGGTGGGTATCAGTGCCGCCAGACACGATGTCGAACCCTCTTTCCAAAAGCGTTGAGGCGAGCACCCTGGCGTTGGCCACCACCTGCATCGCATAGTCCCCGAACTCCGGCTGGAGCGCCTCGCCAAAGGCGACCGCCTTGGCGGCAATGACATGCATGAGCGGACCACCCTGCAGGCCGGGGAAGACAGCACTGTTCAGCTTCTTTGCCAGGTCGACATCGCGCGACAGGATCATGCCGCCTCGGGGACCACGCAAGGTCTTGTGCGTGGTCGTGGTCACGATGTCGGCGATCGGTACCGGGTTGGGATGAACGCCGCCGGCGACAAGCCCGGCGAAATGGGCCATGTCCACCATCATCAGCGCTCCGACAGCATCGGCAATCTTCCGGATACGTTCGAAATCGATGATGCGCGGATAGGCGGAGCCACCGGCAATGATGAGCTTGGGGCGATGTTCGCGTGCCTTTGCCTCCATCTCGTCGTAGTCGATCAGGCAGTCTTCCCTTCGGACGCCATAAGGCACCGCATTGAACCATTTGCCCGACATGGTCGGCCTGGCGCCGTGCGTAAGATGCCCGCCCGCTGCCAGCGACAGGCCCATGAAGGTATCGCCCGGTTGCAGCATGGCAAACATCACCGCGCTGTTTGCCTGCGCTCCGGAATGCGGCTGCACATTGACGTAAGCGGCACCAAACAGCTGCTTTGCCCGGTCGATCGCCGCGGCCTCCGCCAGATCGACATACTGGCAGCCGCCATAGTAGCGGTGGCCCGGATAGCCCTCCGCGTATTTGTTGGTCATCACCGACCCTTGCGCCTCAAGCACTGCCGGGGAGACGATGTTCTCCGATGCTATCAACTCGATCTCGAATTGCTGCCGGTGCAATTCGCGTCTGACGGCTTCGGAGATGACGGGATCGCCGTTGAGGCTCTTTTGAAAGAAACTGGACATGTCGTTACTCTTTCGCTGATGGCATCGATAACGGAATAGGCATCAGGTTGCGTGTTATGCGACGCGGTCGGGCGGCTGCCGCCCTTCGAAGAAGGCGGCGATGTTTTCGATCACCTTCAAGCCCATCGCGACGCGGGTTTCACTGGTCGCGCTGCCCAGATGCGGCAGAATGACAACGTCATCGCGCTCGCGCAGGGCCACGGGAACAACCGGTTCGAATTCGAAGACGTCAAGCCCCGCTCCCGCGATCAGACGGGCATCCAACGCCTCGGTCAGCGCCGCTTCGTCAACGACGTCGCCACGCGCGGTATTTATGAGAAAGGCCCCCGGTCTCATCCGGGCAAGGCGGGCGGTGTTGATGAGATGGGTGTTCTCGCCGCCGCCAGGGCAATGCAGTGAAACAAAATCGGCAGCAGCCAACACATCGTCGACTGTATCGAGCTGCCGGGCAGGAAAACCCAGACCCGTCACCGGGAACTGGTCGAAGAACACGACCTCCATGCCAAAGCCAAAATGGCAGCGCCGGGCCACTGCCTGGCCAATACGGCCCATACCGACAATACCAATGGTCTTGCCGGTGACATGCGTTCCGCAAAGATGCGTTGGCCGCCAGCCGCTCCATTTGCCGGCGCGCAATTCACGTTCGCCTTCGCCGGCCCGGCGTGCGCACATCAGCAGCAGCGTGAGTGCGAGATCGGCTGTTGCGTCCGTCAGCACGCCGGGCGTGTTGGTCACCACGACGCCGGCGGCTGCCGCCGCCGCGATGTCGATATGGTTGTATCCCACACCGAAATTGCCGAGGATTCCGGCTTTGACACCGCCCTCGAACAGCCTTGCCCCAAGCCGGTCCGTGACTGTCGGCAGAAGCGCATCGGCGTTGGCCAGTGCTGCGCTCAGTTCGTCCTGCTCGAGCGGAACGTCATCCCGATTGAATGCCGCATCGAATGCGTCGGCCAGCCGCGCTTCGACCTCAAGCGGCCAACGGCGGGTGACGATTACCTTTGGTTTTTTCATCGGCCAGCCCTCATGCCGCGCATGTGCGGACCAACTGATCCGGCGCCATCTCGCGCGCCCGGTACCAGTCCTGCGCGGCGGCAACGCCCGAGCCGAGTTCGATCTTCGCACCCGCGTCATGCAGCGACATTTCCGCCGCCCCCAGAGCGCCGAGGCACATCACTTCGTTGAGATCGCCGAGATGGCCGATGCGAAACACCTTGCCGGCCAGCCGGCCGAGGCCAGCGCCAAAAGAGGTGCGATACCTGTTGTAGCCCGTGGCAATCACCTTCCGGGCGTCCACGTCGCTCGGCACCACGATGGCCGAGACAGTGTCGGACCACCACTTTTCTTCCTTCGCGCAAAGACTCAGCCCCCACGCCTGGATGCCGAGGCGAACACCCTCCGCAAGCTTGCGGTGACGCGCGAACACAGTGTCCAGACCTTCGGCGAACAGCAGATCGAGGGACGCCCGCATGCCAAGAAGCAACTGGGTCGGGGGCGTATAGGGAAAATAGCCGGTAGCACCGGCCGCCTTCATGTCTTCGAAGCTGAAATAGCAGCGGGGCATGCGCGAGTTCTTGTGGGCCTCCATTGCCTTTTCGCTCACGGCGAGGATGCCCAGGCCCGCCGGCAACATCAGCCCCTTCTGCGACCCGGTAATGGCAAGGTCGACGCCCCATTCGTCCATGCGAAAATCGATGGAGCCGATCGAACTGACGCCGTCGACGAACAGGAGGGCATCGTGCTTGGCTGCATCGAGAGCGCGCCGCACGCCGGCGATGTCTGATGTGACCCCCGTCGCCGTTTCGTTGTGGGTGGCGAACACAGCCTTGATCTTGCGATGGGTATCGCGGCTGAGGTGCTGCTCGTAGATTTCCAGGGGCACGCCCTCGCCCCATTCGACGTCGATGCACACCACGTCGAGCCCGAGCCGCTCGGCCATGTCCACCCACAGATGCGAGAACTGGCCGAACCGCGACATGAGGACTTTGTCGCCAGGGTTCAACGTGTTTGAGATCGCCGCTTCCCAACTGCCTGTGCCCGAGCCGGGAAACATGAGGACAGTGGCCGTGTCGGTCTTGAATAGCCTCTTGAGGTCGGCAAACAGCGGCAGTGTCAAGGTTGGGAAATCAGGCGCCCGCATGTCCTGCATGGGCACGTTCATCGCGCGACGAACGGCATCCGGGATGTTGGTAGGCCCGGGCACGAAGAGATGGGTGGTTCCGTTATTCATGACATTGGTCCTCGATGGCAAATGGTTCTAAACCGGCCCTGCGGCTCCAAGCCGGATGCGGCGGTAGTCGCTCAGCCAGCCAAGCGACTTCTCCCAGCCGCCAAACGGGAAGAAATGCGCGAAGAGCCGCGGATGCTCCGCCGGAAAATGCGCTTCGATGGCTTCGATCAGGTCGCCGGGGTTCTTCTCGGCAAGCACATTGAATAGCCCGGCTCCTGAACGGCGCAGTGCGGCCAACGAGGGCCCTACCCCGCACAGCATCGCGAATTTGAGCAGCTTGGTCAGCGACGTCACGCCGGCCAGGCCAAGATGGATCGGCAGGTCGGGATGGGCGCGCCGCACGTTCAATGCCCAATCCGCCATCATCCAGCCGTCGAAGGCGAACTGGGAGACAAGCCGTGGCGCCAGTTCCCGCTCGCGGCAGATTGCGACCTTGCGCTGCAGGGCATCGGCAAGCGCATCCTGCGCAATCGCGGGATGGCCTTCGGGATAGCCGCCGATGAAGGCCGTGCCGATCGTGCTGGCCGCAAGCGCGGGATGGGCAAGCAGATCGGCGGCCTCGGCGAACGGACCGCTGGAGAACAAAGGA
The DNA here is from genome assembly GCF_015500075.1 of Mesorhizobium sp. INR15. Taxonomy (NCBI): domain Bacteria; kingdom Pseudomonadati; phylum Pseudomonadota; class Alphaproteobacteria; order Hyphomicrobiales; family Phyllobacteriaceae; genus Mesorhizobium; species Mesorhizobium sp. INR15. The sequence goes on from NZ_CP045496.1 coordinate 6,147,975, forward strand.
TTGCCACCGACAAACAACGCTTCGGAAACGCCGTTGCGGCTGTGCGCCTCAACAAGATCGGCGAAATCCCTGGCCGTCTCGAAGTGCCTGGCGCCGAGATGCGGAACCGGAACGAAGCCGGCCGCTTTCAGTTGCCTTGCGGCTTCGGCCTGCGCGGCAACGGGCTTGCCGGCAAGGTGGGTCAGGAAAACCCTTGATCCCGGTGGAAAGGCTTCGGGCGAAGGATTGAATCCGGCGGCCTGGGCGGGAGCGAGTTCTATGGAAACACCCTGGTCGAGAAGACCCGATACCGGAGCTCGGCTGGGCGCAGGAACGTGCTTCGGTTCGGGCATGACTTGCTCCGGGTGACGGTGGCTTCGCGCGCCGGCTGTTATCCGGCGGCTGATTGCGGTGATGTCGATCGGCGGGTGCGAGTGCCCGGCCCACGCCTCCGGCGCGGAGCACCCGGCGGATCCGGAGCTATCCCAGAGATCAAAGATGCCCCGTCACGAACGTCTCGGCATCAGGCCTTGGAACGCCTGATCTCGACGAACGGAAGCGGCACGACGGTGGCGCCGACCAAGCCGAGGCTGGCGCCTTCATCGTCCTTCAATTCCACTTCGATCGTGGAACCCGGCGATAAAAGCTCCTCGGGGAGGAAGCCGAAGCTGATCGCCTGCCGCAACGTCGGACTGTAGGCAAGGCTCGAGGCGCGGCCGACGAGTTGCCCTTCCTTGAAGGCCTGCATCGATCCCCAGAACACCCGGGACAACGCCGTCCCATAGGCGCTCTTTTCAGCCGCAGCGCGGACGATTTCCATCGCGTCATAGCGGAGGCCAACGAAGCGCCGTTTCGGCTCGAGCGAAGCTTGCGCGGCCTTTAGGGCATCCCGCCCGACAAAGTCGTGATCGAGGTCGACCAACCGTCCAAGACTAGCTTCAAAAGGCGTTATTTGCAGATCGTCGACGACCTCGACGCGTGCGGTGCGAGGATCGGGTCCCGCACCATTATAGTCCGCCGAAACCAGGATAAGACCTGCTTCAATGCGCGCCACGTCGACAGCGTATTCTCCCGCACAGGTCACCCCAAACACCTGGCCGGCTGACTGAAGATGCCGCCAGACCGCGGCCCCGCCCTCTCTCGGCACCCACAGCTCGAAGCCGCGCTCGCCCGTGAAACCCTGCCGCGCCACGAAGAGATCGACGCCCGCGATGGTGGCGCGGCCAATCTGGGAGAATTTCAGGCTCGACCAGTCGTGCCCGGTCGCGGCCTGCATGAGGTCGAATGACCTTGGGCCTTGCAACGACAGAATGCCGTAATCGTCGGACGCGTTGCGGAACTCGACATCGAGGCCGACAGCCTGGCTGGCAAACCAGGCGTGGCTGGTCTCGCCTGAAACGACGAACCTGTCCTGCGTCAGCCTGAAGACCAGCCCGTCACCGACGATGAACCCATCTTCGTTGCACCAGGGCGTATACATCACATGGTCGACCTCAAGCCGGCGCATGTCGCGGGTCATCAGCCGATCGATCAAGCGATGGGCATCGGCGCCACGAATTTCCATCTTCGGCAGCGGCGACATGTCGATCATGGCAACGGCATTGCGGATCGCCGCGAGCTCCTTTGGCATGCTCGTATAGACATCCGGAACGATGTACTTGTCCCAGGTGTACCACCACGTCGTCCGCACCTGGCCGCTGGTCGCCTGGTGAAATGGCGTGCCCTCGCACGCCGCCACGGTTTCGGCGCGGGCCCCGGCCGCCAGGCTGATATTGTCCAGCATCGTCGCAATCCTCGTTCAGTTGAGTTCGCCCATTCTCCTGCGTCCAGTTCGCGAGTTGAATGCCGCCCTGGTCCCATTCCATATCCAGAATGAAGATTGAAACGAGTTTTATCCAACGCATTGCGCGATTGTGCTTGTTCAACTGAAGGCGCGGCCTGTAAGTTGAGCCTTGCGCTTCACTCCAGCTTTCTGGATTTACGCATCACGCCGCCGACAATCGCGGCCAATTTTCGAGCCGATCCGGGTCGACTGGGCAGGACACCATGGAAACCATCGTAGACGCCGATCATGGATTCGCGTTCGGCGAGATCGTCTACTCCAGGGGAGGCATCTATGGCCCTTTGACCAACAGATATGTCAGCCTGATCTTCGTCTACGAAGGGTTGGTCAAGGTCACCTGCGACAACGAAACGACCAGCCTGGCTGGTGGGCAAGCGGCCTTTTTCAAAAACGACAATCTGTTCCTGATCGAAATGGAACGGGATCTCCAGCACCGTGTCGGATGGTGCGAGGGAGTTCCCGGCAAGCTGTGGGAATCCGAGGCTTCGCCACTTGGGGGCGCGAGCCCTGTGATCACCTTTTCCGAACGGCTGAACGCGCTTCAGCGCGTTGGCGTCGATCTGGGTTTCTCATCGAACACCGGATTGAACCAGGTGCGCAACGCGGTTGGGCAGGCTTTGTACACGGCGTTCTTTTACGAAGCGCGGATCAATGAACGCGACCGGTTTATTCCCAAGCCTGTGCAGCGTGCAAAGAAGCATATCGATGAGAATATCGAGAGCGAAATCACCATCGGGCAGCTGGCTTCGATCGCCAACCTGACGCCGCAGCACTTCATATCTTCCTTCAGCAAGCACCTGGGTCTCACACCCATGCGGTATCTCTGGCAGATCCGGGCCAATCGCGGTCGGGCCTTGCTAATGCAGAGCGGGCTTTCGGTGTCCGAAATCGCCTATCAATGCGGATACAAGAACCCGTTTCATTTCTCGCGCCACATCCGGCAGAATTTCGGCATGACGCCCACCGAGGTTCGCGCCAACAAGGGCTACCGGGCGCCCAGCGACGTCCTGGAAAACCCGCGCGACACGGCATTCTGAGCCGTGCCGATCATTCGCCCGCATGACTGCGGGCTGAAAATGCGGACCGCTCCCTACCCTCTCTTGTAGGGTATGCCGAGCCGCGCCGGCTGGCCACTGCGGAAGCGCACTCCCATGAGCAGCACGATCGAGGCGAGATAGGGCAGCGCCAGCAGCAACTGGTGCGGCACCTGCGCGCCCACCACCTGCAGATGCGTGGCAAGCGACTCGAGGAAGGCGAAGGTGGTCACCGCCAGCAGCACGCCCTTTGGTTTCCAGTTGCCGGCGATCAAGGCCACGACCACGATCCAGCCGCGGCCGGCGGTGAAGTCGGCTAGGAAGCGGTCCGAGAAGCCGAGCATGAGAAAGCCGCCGCCGAGCCCCGTCAGCGCGCTGCCAAGCATCACCGCCGCGAACTGGCGGGCCGTCACGCTCAGGCCCTTGACGTCGAGAGCCTTCGGGTTCTCGCCAAGGCAGCGCAGTTCGAGACCGTAGCGGGTGCGGTAGAGCAGGAACCACACCGCCGGCACAACCAGCAGCGCGACATAGGTCAGCGCGCGTTGCGAGAACAACACCGGCCCGATGATTGGAATGTCGGAGAGCAGCGGGATGGCGATATCCTGGAAACCGGAGAAAGTCGGCTGGGCCCGGCCCTGGATGTAGCTCTGGAACCAGTAGAGCGTGAGCCCGCCCGCAAGCAGGTTGAGCCCGAGACCGGCGATGAAGTGGTCAACGCGCAAGGTCGCGGTCATGAAGGCGATGATGGCTCCCATTAGGGCGCCGGCAATGATGGCAGCGACAACCGCGAGCCACAGCGAGCCGGTCGCCGTGGCGGCGATATAGGCGGCGAATGCGCCGGTCAGCATCGTGCCTTCTACACCCATGTTCCAGATGCCGGCGCGCTGGGTGATGAGTTCGCCCATCGCCGAAAACAGCAGTGGCGTCATGATGCGGATGGTCGAGGCAAGGATGCTGATGATGATCGCTTCCTGGAACAGCTGGTTCATTGGACGGCAACCTTCACGACACGGTAACGCGCCAGCACACCGGCGCAGAGGAAGAAGAACAAGGTGATGCCCTGGATGGCCGGCACCAGCGCAGCTGGCACGTCGCCAAGCACGCGCATATAGACGGCGCCGCTGGCGAGCCCGCCGAAGAACAGCCCGGCCATGACCGTGCCGAGCGGCCGCAGGCCGCCGATCATGCCGACGATGATGCCGGCATAGCCAAGCCCGACAAGATTATCGGCGCGCAGCCTGTGCGCCACGCCGAACAGCTCGACCGCGCCGGCAAGTGAAGCGAGCGCCCCGCTTGCCATCAGGATGATGGTGACCGTGCGGCCGATGTTGACGCCCTTGTGCCGCAGCGCCTCGGGATTGTAGCCGAGGCCACGGATCTCGTAGCCAAGCGGTGTCCGCGACAGCACCAGCGAGCAGATGGCCGCGGCGATGAAAGGCAGCAGCACACCTGCGTGCAACCTGCTGCTGCCAAACAACGCGGGCAGGAAGGCGTCGCTGGGCAGCATGGGCGACTGTTGGTAGGAAATCGTGCCGCCGCTCTCACCCCACGGGCCGCCCTGCAGCATCCAGGAGAGCAGATAGACGATGAGATAGTTGAGCATCACCGTCGAGATGATCTCATTGACGCCGAACCGATTCTTGAGCACGGCGGCGAGCCAGCCAAATGCCACACCGGCGGCCATGCCGAAAACCAGCACGCCGGGAAAGAACGCCACGGCTGGCAGGCCGGCGAGCAGTTGCGCACCAAGATAGCCGCCCATGGCGCCGGCAAACACCTGGCCTTCCTGGCCAATGCTCCACAGCTGGGCGCGGAAGGCAATGACCGTGGCCAGCCCGGTAAGGATGATCGGTGTCGCCTTGACCAGCGTTGTCGCTATCGCCTTGGGCGAGCCGACGGCGCCTTGCACGAGCGCCGAGAAGACCTGGCCGACATTGGCGCCGGTCGAGGCGAGCAGCAGTGCGGACACGGCAAGACCGGCGGCAATGGCCATGGCGAAGGCGGCGGCGGTCCACAGGCCGTCACGCTCGGTTCGTGGTTCGAAGCGGATCATGGGGTGGCCCCTTCCTTGCGTCCGGTCATCATGGCGCCGACTTCCGAGACCGTTGTCTTCTTGGGGTCGACGATGCCCATGATCTCGCCCTTGAACATGACCGCGATACGGTCGGCGAGACCGAACAGGTCGCTCAGTTCCTCCGAGGCGAGGACGATGGCGAAGCCTTCGGCACGTTTCTTGAGCAGTTGCGACTGCACATATTCGATGACGCCGACGTCGAGGCCGCGTGTCGGCTGGTTGGCGAGCATCAGCCCGGAAGCATGCAGGAATTCGCGCGCTATGATGATCTTCTGCGCATTGCCGCCCGACAGCTTTCCGGCCGCGACTTTTTCGTCGCGGGTGGCGATCTGGTACTCGCCGATCATCTGCCGCGACAGTTCGGTGATGGCCTTGCCATTGATCAGCGGGCCGCTCCGGTATTTCGGGCTGCGCTGCCAGCCGAGCACCAGGTTCTCGGCGACGCTGAACTCAGGCACCAGGCCCTCGCGGAAACGGTCGTCCGGAATATGGCCGACCCCTCGATCCATCAGGCAGCGCGGTGTCAGGCCGGCGACATTCTCGCCCTTGAGCCGGATCGTTCCGGCCACGGGCTTGCGCACACCGCACAGCACCTCGAACAGCTCCTTCTGGCCATTGCCCGCGACGCCGGCGATGCCGAGGATTTCGTAAGCCGCGACCGAGAAGGAAACGTCCTTCAGCACCGCCTCGCCCCAATGGCCATGCGCGGTGAGCTTTTCCACGGCAACCACCGTCTCGCCCGGCTTCAGGTCCGGCTTGGTGATGGTGAACGACACGTCGCGGCCAACCATCAGCCGGGCGAGTTCGTCAGGCGACGTATCGGCGGTATCGAGCGTTGCCACCACCTTGCCCTTGCGCAGCACCGTGACACGGTTCGACTGCATCACCTCGACCAGCTTGTGAGTGATGAGGATGATCGACAGGCCGCGCGCGCACATTTTGCCGATGATGTCGAAGAGGATGCGTGACTCCCCCGGTGTTAGCACCGCCGTGGGCTCGTCCAGGATGAGAATCCGGGCGTCGAGATAAAGCGCCTTCAATATCTCGACCCATTGCTGGCGGCCTACCGGCAACTCCCAAACATAGGCATCAAGATCCATTTCGATGCCATATCCATCGCAGATGCCCCTCAGCTTCTGCCTGGCTCCGGCTGCGTTGAGCCGCCAGCCCGAGCGCTGCGTGCCGACGATGATGTTTTCCAGGACGGTGAATTCCGGCACCAGCACGAAATGCTGGTGCACCATCCCGATGCCAAGGCGGATCGCGTCGATGGGCGAACCGATATGAACCGGCTCGTCGCGGACGAGTGTCTGCCCTTCGTCAGGGCGATACAGACCGAAGATGCACGACGAAAGCGTTGATTTTCCGGCTCCATTTTCGCCAAACAGGCAATGGATTTCGCCGGGGCGGAGGTCAAAGTCGACATGGTCGTTCGCGGCAACGCCGGCGAAACGCTTGGTCAGGCCTTCGACACGCAGGGCAGTGGACATGGCAAGCACCGAAAAGCTGGAGACAGAAGCAGCGGCCGCGACAGCCTCGGCGGCAGGTCGCGGCCGGCAATCCAACTAGAGCATGATCCCGAAAAGCGGGTACCGGTTTTCATGCTCCACAAACAGATGGAGCCCGTTCCGATTCCATCGGGATGGAACAGGCTCCAGCTCAGTGTGCCTTTGGATCCGACACGTCGAGCGGCACTTCGAAGGTTCCGGCCATGATCTTGGCCTTCAGCTCTTCAACCTCGGCGCGGACGTTCTCCGGCAGCTTCGCCTCAAGCTCGTGATAGGGCGCCATTGTCGAGCCGCCGTCCTTCATCGGGAACCAATGCTTCTCGGTGTTGCCGGCATATGGCTTTCCCTCCGCCACATGGGCCCACCACGCATCGACGATCAGGTTGATGTCCGGATCCCATAGCGAGACCGTGCTGGAAAGGATCGTCGATGGCGAGAACGAGTTCTGGTCCTGGAAGTTGCCGAAGCACAAGATCTTGGCTTCTTCGCATGGCTTGAAGGTGCCGGTCAGCTGAAAGACCAGGTCCGCGCCCGTGGCAATCTGGGCCGCGGTAAATTCCGAAGCCTTGGCAGGATCATACCAGGATTCGATGAAGGCGACGGTTCTCTCGATCTTTGAGTTTGCTGCCTTGGCGCCTGCGAAAAAGGCGTTGATCTCGTCATTCACGTCATCGGCCACGAACGTGCCGACAGCGCCGAGCTTGTTGGACTTAGACATCTTGCCAGCGATGAAGCCGAGCAGATAGGCCGGTTCGTGCACGCGCTTGTAGATCCAGTACTGGTTGCCGCCGAGACCCTCATTGCCGGAGCCGACAACGACAAACAGGATGTTGGGAAACTCGTCCTTGAGTTTTTTCACCTGGTCCGAATAGGTGCTGTTGGCCCAGATGATGTCATACTGGCCGCTTTCGGCGAACAGCCGCATCGCGTCGCCGGCGTCGTCGCCCCATAGCGGGTCGGTGTATTTCCAGGTGATGTCGAGGCCGTGCGGCTTCTTGGCTTTCACGCGCTCCAGCGCTTCGATCAACGTGCCGTCCCAGCCGCTTTCAATGCCGGCGGAGAGGATGACGGCAATGCGAAGCTTATCCGGCTCGGCTGCTTGCGATTTCGCCTGATTCATCGCGATCAGCGCGATAACGAGCGCTACCAGCGTCGCCAGTCTTCTGATGAAGGTGGTAATCATAGGATTCTGCCTTTCCCTCTGGGGTTATTTTGGGTTGCATCCCGTTGTTTTTATTTTATCTTCCGGCTCCGCCTCTCCCGGGGCGGTGGCCATCTCAGTTGCTGTACGCAGGGTCCTCCGATGCCGTCAGGAGGCCGTCGATTTCCGCCGACCATGAGGCACGCCAATCGCGCTTCGTGCTGTCATCCAGCCATGCCGCGTCAAGAGAATTGAGCGCGAGGTCGGCGAGCGTCCTGCGGTCGAGCGACATGGTTTCGCCAAGCAGGCGGTATTCCTTGGCGAGGTCCGTCTGCAGCATCGGCGGATCGTCGGTGTCGACCACGAGCTTGAGGCCCGCATCCAGCATCGTGCGGATAGGATGGTCGGCGGTCGTCAGATCGCGCCAGTGGGTCAGGATCACCGTCGAGCTCGGGCAGACGGTAAAGGCGATGTCTTCCGCGATGCAGCGCGCGACAAGCTCCGGATCCTCCATGACCCTGTAGCCATGATCGATGCGCTCCACGGACAGCAGATCAAGCGCATCGCGCACATTGGCGGCCGGTCCGCCCTCGCCTGCATGGGCGGTAAGCCGCATGCCTGCCTTCTTCGCCTTGTCGTAGACCGGCTTGAACGGCGCCGGAGGAAACGGCTCTTCGTCATAATCGAGACCGATGCCGATCACCTTGTCGGAGCGGAACGGCAGCACGAGGTCAAGGAATTCGAAACTGCGCTCGATGGTGAGTTCGCGATTGATTGCTGGGATAAGCCGCGACATCAGGCCGAAATCGGTTTCGGCATCGTCCATGGCCTTGAGCAGGCCGCCGAACATCGTCTGGTAACTGATGCCGGCGTCCTGATGCACCTGCGGGCTGAAGAAGAATTCGACATAGCGGCCGCCGGCATTGGCGACATGCGCAAGCGCTTCATAGGTGATGAGGTGGAAATCGTCGGCATCGACGACGGAACGCGCGACGAGATCGTAGATCTGCAGGAAGTCGACTAGATTGTCGTAGCGATAGAGGTCTTCGATCTTGTCGAATTCCGGCAGCGCGACGCCGTTCTTGCGGGCGAGCTTGAGGAAAGTATCCGCCTTCACCGATCCGGCAAGATGCAGATGCAGTTCGGCCTTCGGCAGCGCCTTTGTGAATTGTTCCAGGTTCATCGGCATCCCCTCCCGGTCATTTTTCAAAGCTCCAGCACCAGTTCATCGGTCAGTGCGCGCGAGCAGCAGGGCGTCATGCGATCGCCTGCCGCGCGTTGCCTGTCGGTCAGCACCAGGTCGCGATGGTCGGGCACTCCCGAGATGACGCGCGTCACGCAGGTGCCGCAGATGCCCTGTTCGCAAGACACCTGAATCTCGATGCCATTTTCGCCGAGCACCTCGACAATGCTGCGTCCCGGCGCGATGTCGAAACTGCGGCCATCGCCGGCGAGCGTCACGCGGAACGGCCTGTCACCGGTCGTCGGCGTAGCGTTGGCGAAATACTCGCGATGAACCGCCTCGGATGGCCAAAGCACCTTGGCCGAGCCGATCACCGCATCGAGGAACCCGCCCGGCCCGCATGCGTAGAGTTGGGCGCCAACCGGGCGATGCGCGAGCAGGTTTGCAAGGCTCAGCTTCTGCCCGGCAGGTCCATCGTCAAGGTGGAAATGCACCTTGTCGGCAAAGGCGGAGGCCTCCATCTCGTTGCGAAATGCCATCCGCTCCGCGCTGCGCGCGCTGTAGTGGAAGGCGAAGTCACGGCCGAGCGCCGAAAGGCGATGGGCCATCGACAGGATTGGCGTGATGCCGATGCCACCCGCGAGCAGCAAGGAGAATGGCGCGTTTTCCTCGAGCGCAAAAGCATTGCGCGGCAGGCTGGTTTCGATCGTATCGCCGACTTTCAGATGGTCGTGCATATGGGCCGAACCGCCGCGCCCGGCGACCTCGCGCAACACGCCGATGCAATAGCGATGACGCTCGGCCGGATTGTTTCGCAACGAATATTGCCGCGTCAAACCACCCGCCAGATAGACATCGATATGCGAGCCCGCGATGAAGGCCGGCAATTCGCCGCCGTCCTCGGCAACCAGGTCGAAGGCGGCGATCCCCTCGGCGGCGCGCCGTTTGCCAGCCACGTGCAGGCGAAGCCGCTGTGCTTGACCAGGCGCGGCGCCCGGCTGCAGACCCGCGGCACGCAGAGCCATGGTCACGCCACCAATTCCCGGCAAGGAAACGAAGCAGATTTTGACAGGATATTCATCGGTTCTACTGATGTCTCCAGTTGCGATGGCCGCCAATGCTCAACTCGCGATCGGTGCGCCAAGCCCAAATCTCTTGACCAGTCCGCGCCGATATTCGAGCGACATCCGGTCGGATGGTACGTGGATTTCCTCGCTGAGGTCGAGCGGCAATTCCTCGGGGTGCTGCTCCTCGACCATCGGCTTGTCCTCATCATTGATGAGCAATGCGTCCTTCACCCAATAGTCCGTATCCGGGTTGCCCGTCGTGTCGGTCATCAGCTGGAAGATGCGCGTCTCCCGCGCCGAGACCGGACACACCGTGTCGGCAAAATAGACGACATAGTTCGAGCCCTGAGGCGCGATCTTGATGATTGTCGAGAACGGATAGGTCAGTTCGTAGGTGTAGACCACATCGCGCTCGTCGCCCTCCACGCCATCGTCGAAACGGTTGAAGCCTTCGTGGTAAGGCAGTTCGAAACGCAGCCCATAGTCCGTCTGCTCGACATCGTATGGCGGGATCGGATCCGCGGTGCTGCCGCCGAAACTCTGCGTGTGAACCCATGGGAAATGGGCGACGTCATTGAAGTTCTCGACGTGACGGCTGGCCGCCGCATACCATGTGCCAGGCGGCACATAAACCTTCCTGAGGTCTGGATTTGATATGCCTTCCCACTCAGGAATGCGCCAAATCGGATTGTCCTTGAGACAGACCCAGAGGATGCCGTAGCGCTCCATGGACGCATAGATTTCAAGCTTGAGCTTGGGTGGAATGCGCCCTTCGGAATTGGCGATCGAAGGTATCTTCGAGCAGGCGCCGTCACCCCCGAAATGCAACCCATGCATGGGGCACACCAGCTGGTCGTCGGCGATCCAGCCAGCACTGATGCGGGTTCCGCGATGCGGGCACAAGTCACGCGCAACGGTGATGCCGGCCGACGTCTTGTAGATCACCAGGTCGACATCGAGCAGCCGGGCCCGGACCGGCTTGTCGGCGATATCATGGACGAAGGACACGGGATGCCAGAACGAGGCAAGGATGTGCCAGTCTCCGGCCGGGAACGTACAGCCGCGCGGAAGGTCTTGCATGGTCTTGGAATGGTCGGCTGGCAGAAACACACGCTTCCTCCTCAGGACGAGTCTCGCTGGCTTGTCCCGACTGAAGCAGAGACCTCGGCCGGGCATGGCTGAAGTATTCCGCAGCCTTGCTTTTCAAGGAATGCCTGTCTGTGTCTATTGCATATCTGCAGTTAAGATTGATCTCGCCTAAACTTTAACCGGCCGTTTAGCCGTGTTACAAAAGCCAACGCAACGGCAAGCGGGATCATGGCTATGCACGCTTTCATCGATGGCGGTCGCGGCTTCGCGTTCGGCGAAGCGATATATCCGGCAGGCGGTGTCTATGGCCCGCTCAAGGATCGCTACGTCACCTTGCTTATCATCCACGAGGGCAAGGCGCGTATTTTCTGCGACGACGACGAGACGGTCATGGGCGCGCGCAGCTGTGGCTTCTTTCGCAACGAGCGCCGTCTGTTCATCGAATATCTGGAGGGCCGCAACACCCGCGTCAGTTGGTGTGAGGGGCATGCCGGCGACCTGTCGGAGGCGGTTGCGATGCGCCTTCGTTCAATGCCTTCGCGCATTGCATTGACGCAGCGCATCGACACGGTGCAGCGCCTCGGCATCGAACTTGGCGCCGGCTCGAGTTCCAATCTCAACATGCTGCGCAACTCGCTCGGCGAGGCCATCTTCCTCGCCTATTTCCACGAAGCACAGATGTCGGAGCAAGAGCGGCTTATCCCGCGCTCGGTGCTGCGCACCCGCTTCTACATCGACGAAAACTACGAAAAGGAAATCTCCGTCGAACGGCTGGCGGCGCTCGTCGGCGTGACGCCGCAACATCTCGTCTCGTCTTTCCGCAAGCATGTCGGCGTGACGCCGATGCGCTACCTGTGGCAGGTGCGCGCCCATCGCGGTCATTTGCTGCTTTTGCAGACAGGTCTCTCGATCTCCGACATCGCCTACCAATGCGGCTACAAGAACCCGTTCCACTTTTCGCGCCAGATATCAGAGCAGTTCGGAATGTCGCCGCGCGAAGTGCGCGCCAACAAGGGCTACCGGCTGGCCAGCGACATAGCCGAGGGCGCGGCCGACACCGCCTATGGCATGGCGTTGCCGGACTCGAACACGATCCTGACGGAGTGAGTTCCTGCCGCGCTTCTACCTGACCAGCCGCGCGGCATGCCACCGCAGATGGTCGTCCATGAAGGTCGAGATGAAATTGTAGGAATGGTCGTAGCCTTCCTGCATGCGCAAGGTGAGCGCGATGCCGGACGTCCTGCAGACGTCTTCGAGAAGCCACGGCCGCAGGCCGTCCTGGAGGAAGCCATCGGCTGTGCCCTGGTCGACCAGGAATTCGCCAAAGCGGTGTCCGTCTTCGATCAATGCCGTGGCGTCGTAAGCGCGCCAGGATTTCTCGGCCTTGCCGAGGTATTTTTCCAGGGCCGGCCGCGACCAGCCCGCCGTCATCGGCTGAACGATCGGCGCGAAGGCCGAGCAGCTCCTGTAGTGTCCGGGGTTCTTCAGCGCAATGGTCAGCGCGCCATGCCCGCCCATGGAGTGGCCGAAGATCGCCTGGCGCGACATGTCGGCGGGGAACTGCGCGGCGATCAGGGCCGGCAGCTCTTCGACGAGATAGGAGTACGTCCGGTAGTTCCTGGCGAAGGGCTCCTGCGTCGCATCGACATAGAAGCCGGCGCCGGAGCCGAATTGCCAATTGTCCTTTTCGTCGGCGACACTCTCGCCACGCGGGCTGGTGTCGGGACAGACCACGATCAGGCCGAGCTCGGCCGCCAGACGCCGGTATTCGCCCTTGTCCATGACATTGGCGTGAGTGCAGGTGAGGCCCGACAGATACCAAAGTACCGGCACCGGTCCATCCTTGGCCTGCGGCGGCACGAAGACGGCAAAGGTCATGTCGCAGGCGCAGGCTTCTGAGGCGTGCGAGTACACGCCTTGGACACCGCCATGCGACTTGGACGTGGAAACGATCTTCATCAGCTCTGCCTTCTCGTCAGGAAATCCCGGTCCGGCATAATAGCCGGATGCTCCGCTCGCAACCTCGCGCCGCGAAAACAATCCCGGCGGTGTGATCGAAGTGCACTCCGATCACACCGCCGGTAGACGCCGGACTTTGGGAACACGCTGACCTGGCCGGGAGGCTGGAGGTCAACGAAAAGCCCGACGTTTCCATGACCGGCCATTCTCAGGCCGGAAGCGCGCCTGACTTTTTCGCGGTCCAGGTTGCGATATAGTCCATCAGGCCGGGGTTGAGGCAGTCATAGGGTTCGATGCCGATCGTCTTCAACCGCGCCCGGATGCCGTCCATGCGGCTTGGGTCGACACCGGATTCGATGATCGACGAGACAAAGGCGGTGAAGCCCGGAGGCGACCAGCCATCCTCGACGAAGCGCTCGGGGTGGATGAAGGACAGGCCCTTGAACGGATGGTCGCGCTCGACCGGACCGTGCATGTGAACGCCGCAGCCGGTGCAGGCATGGCGCTGGATCAGCGCCGAGGGATCGACCACCTTCAGCTTGTCGCCGTTCTCGGTGACAGTGACATCGCCGGTGCCTGCTACGGCAACGACCGAGAACACCGCGCCTTCCGGCTTCCAGCATTTGGTGCAGCCGCAGGCATGGTTGTGGGCGATCTGGCCCTTGACCTTCACCTTCACCGGCTTGCTGGTGCAGGCGCAGACCAGGGTGCCGCCGGCAAAGCTTGCGCTTTCCCTTGGCAGCCCATTGTCGATTTTCGGATGCAGTTTCTCCGCCATTGTTCTTCTCCTCCCATGTTTCAGTCACAGAGGTCGCTGGCCGGTTGGCTGGCGGCATATGGCTGTCGTCAGTAGACCACGACACTCCGGATCGACTTGCCCTCATGCATCAGGTCAAAGCCCTTGTTGATGTCCTCGAGCTTCAGCGTGTGGGTGATCATCGGGTCGATCTCGATCTTGCCGTCCATGTACCAGTCGACGATCTTGGGCACGTCGGTGCGGCCGCGCGCGCCGCCAAAGGCGGTGCCCATCCAGGTGCGTCCGGTGACCAGTTGGAACGGCCGTGTCGAGATTTCCTGGCCAGCCCCGGCAACGCCGATGACCACTGACTTGCCCCAGCCGCGATGCGAGGCTTCCAGCGCCTGGCGCATCACCTTGGTGTTGCCGGTGCAGTCGAACGTGTAGTCGGCGCCGCCGATCTGGTCGGCACCGCGTTTGGTCAGGTTGACCAGGTAAGGCACGACATCGCCGTCGATCTCCTTCGGATTGACGAAATGCGTCATGCCGAATTTTTCGCCCCAGGCCTTCTTGTCGTTGTTGAGGTCGACACCGATGATCATGTCGGCGCCGGCAAGGCGCAGGCCCTGGATGACGTTGAGGCCAATGCCGCCCAAGCCAAAGACCACCGCCGTGGCGCCGATCTCGACCTTGGCGGTGTTGATGACCGCACCGATGCCGGTGGTGACGCCGCAGCCGATGTAGCAGATCTTGTCGAAGGGCGCGTCGGGATTGACCTTGGCCAGTGCGATCTCGGGCAGCACGGTGAAGTTCGAAAAGGTCGAGCAGCCCATGTAGTGGAAGATCTTGTCCTTGCCGATCGAGAAGCGCGACGAGCCGTCCGGCATCAGACCCTGGCCCTGCGTGGCGCGGATCGCCGTGCACAGGTTGGTCTTGCGCGACAGGCAGGACGGGCACGAGCGGCATTCGGGCGTATAGAGCGGGATGACATGGTCGCCTTTCCTGAGCGACGTCACGCCCTTGCCGACATCGACGACAACGCCGGCACCTTCATGGCCGAGGATGGCCGGAAACAGGCCCTCTGGATCGGCACCCGACAAGGTGAATTCGTCGGTATGGCAGATGCCGGTCGCCTTGATCTCGACCAGCACCTCGCCATCGCGAGGTCCCTCGAGATCGACCTCCATGATCTCAAGCGGCTTTCCAGCAGCAACGGCAACCGCGGCGCGGGTTTTCATTCTTTCTTCTCCTCAGAAATTCGTTCGCGAGGCAGTGGCCCGGCTTGTGTGATCGAAAGTGACTACGCGGCGGCCTTTGCCGGCCCGGCCGGGAACACGCCCGACATGACAGTAAACCCTTTGATGCGCTTGACGCGGTCGCACCAGCGACGGATTGCGGGATAATCCTGGCGCGGAATGCCCCCTTCCTCCGACAGGATGATGTAGGGAAAGCAGGCAATGTCGGCGATGGTCGGATGACCCGCCGAACAGATCCAGTTGCGCCCTTGCTGCTCGCCGAACCACAGATGCTCGTCGAGAATGCGAAACAGCCGGTGCGCGCCGGCGCGGGCGGCGTCGATGTCGAAATCGTAGAACAGCGCGTCGTGCAGGCGGGCCGCCGACGAGGTTGCGGTGATGCCGTCGGCAAAAGCCAGCCACTGGCTGACTTCACCGAGCAGGGCTGGGTTGTCCCTTGGATACCATGTGCCCGACGGATCGTATTTCGACGAGAGATAGACCAGGATAGCCTGGGCATCGCGCAGGATCAGCCCGTCATCGTCGACGACCGGCAACTGCCCAAGCGGATTGAGCTTCAGGAACCATTCCGATTTGTGTTCGCGGCCGGGATAGAAGTCGATCGGCACGGTTTTGTAATCGACGCCGAGGAAGCTCATCAGCAGCCGCAACTTGTAGCAATTGCCCGACAGTTCATAATCGTAAAGCGTGATCATCGTCAGCTCCTATAGGTCGAGCACGAGGCGTGCCGACTTGGCACGCGACACGCAGGTCATGATCCTGGTCCCGGCCTTCCTCTCGGCATCGTTGAGGTAGACGTCCTGATGGTCCGGCTCGCCTTCGATCACCGTCGCCACGCAGGTGCCGCAGGCACCTTGCTCACAAGACGACGGCACATCGATGCCATTGTCGCGCATGACCTGCATGATGGTCTTGCCAGCCGGCACTTTCAGCGTGACGCATGAGCGCGCCAGGGCCACCTCGAAGCTGGAACTGTCGTCGATCTTGTTGGTGTTCTTGAAATACTCGAAATGCACCGCGGTGTCGGGCCAGCCCTGCTCGGATGCAGTCCTGCGGGCGGCTTCCAGCATCGGGCCGGGACCGCAGATGTAGACATGCATGCCGTTCCGGTATGGAGAGAGCAGTTCGCGCAATTTGGCGCCCGTCTGCTCCGGCGTAAGACCAAGGTGCGGCATGAGCGAGCCCTCGAGGCGCTGCAAGCGATCGGAGAAGGCCAGGTGCTCTTCCCCTTGCGCGAAATAGTGAAGTTCGTGCGTCAGTTCCTGGTTCTTCAGCGCCTGCGCCATGGCCAGCAGCGGTGTGATGCCGATACCGCCGGCGATGAACAGCGTCTTGATCGCGTCACGCCGCAGCGGGAAGTTGTTGCGCGGCTCCGAAATCGCCAGCACATCGCCCTCGCGGACGGTCTCGTGCATGCATTTCGAACCGCCCTTGGAATCCCTCTCCAGCTTGACGCCGATGACAAAGCTGTCGGTCTCACCCGGCCCGTTGGTGATCGAATATTGCCGTATCTCGCCATTCGGCATGTGGACATCGATATGAGCGCCCGGCTGGAAGGTCGGCAGAAGGCCCTTGATCGGGCGAAGCTCGAAACCGGCGATGCCGTCGGCGGCCTGCCATTTCCTCGCTACCGAGACGCGCAATGCCGCCTTGCGGCCATGCGTCGTTATCTCGGGCATTTCAGCGAGCTCGGCCGACACCTTTTCATAAACCGGCTCGATCGGCGCCGGCACGGATGCGTTCGCTGCCTCGCGCTCGACCTCGTCGCGCAGCTTGGAGAGCCGCTCGTTATGGTGGCGCAGGATGGCGATGCGCCTGGCGCCATCGGCGTCGTGATCCAGCACGCCACGAATGACCGAGCGGTTGGAATCGACAGGCTGGACGAAGAAGACGCCTTGCGTCCGATTGCTGCCGTCTGCTGCCCGCAGCGCCACGGCGAAATCTTGCACGGCTTCAACCAGCACTTCAGCGCCGTCGCCATCGAGAGTGGCACTGGGCTGGAAACGGTAGGCGCTCAGCTTCTCCACGACCTTGTCGGCCGGCGCGTTGACCGGGATGCCACGCAAGGCAAGCAATTTGCCTTCCGGCAGTCCGGACACCTCGGGAACCTCGCCCAGTGGCTCTTCGGACGACCAGACAAGGCCGTAGCGTTCCACCGCCGGAAAGGTACGGTTGGTGATGGTGCGGGCCGGCGCGTCGGCCGGATGTGCCGGAATGTAGGTACAGCCGGCGGTGCGATTGGAATAGCGCCAGCCATGGTACTGGCACTTCAGCTCGCGGCCGTCATTGATGCCGATCGACAGCCTGACGCCGCGATGCAGGCAACGATTTTCCCAGATGTTGACGTAACCATCATCGGCGCGCCAGACGGCAAACTCCCGGCCGAGCAATTGGCCATGGAAGACATGGCGATACGGCAGATCATAGGCAGCAGCGATCGGATGCCACTTGTTCCTGGCTTCTTCCAACATCAGTTGTCTCCAAAAAAATCTTGTCAGGCGGCTACTGGAATGACGCCGTAGGTGACGCCCTTCTGGCTGAGCCAGCGCCGGTAGGCGATGGCCGACTTGTCAGCCCGGATCGGTGTTTCCGCGCGAGGATCGAGCGGCAGGCGCTTCGGCACCTGGTTCTCGAGGATCGGCTTGTCCTGGCCGAAGATCGTCTGCTGAAAACGCTTGATCACCTTGTCTTCATTGTCCTCGTCGAGCACGCACAGCAGCATGTGGGCCCGCACATGCTCCTGGTCGACCGGCTGCAGGAAGACGGCAATGACATCGCGCCGGGTTTCGTCGACCGGGCTCGATTTGTAGAGCACCGAGCAATAGGGATGCGGCACGCGGTAGACGTAGTCGACATCCGCGCCGCCATCCGAAGTGGTCGAAGCCATCGGCTGGAAAAAGCGGCAGCGCGTCGCCAGGATCTCGTCGCGATCGGCGGAGATCTCGACATCATATTCCTTGACCTCGGTGTGCGGCTCGACGCCGAGAATGTCAGTATGGACGTATGGGAAATGGCCCATGTCGAGAAAATTCTCGATGGCGCGTGGCGCCGAGACATTCACGCCGAAGGTCGCGGCGTTGAGCTTGCGCCGATCGGCTTCCGCGTATTCCGGAATGGGAAACAGCTCCTCGGGCGGGTTGCCGAGCGACGTCCAGACATAGCCATAGGCGCTCTTGGCCGGCAGTCTCTCATCGAGGGCGATGGCCGCAGCTCGATCCCCCGGCCGCAAACCCGGCCGCGACCGCCACACGATGGGCTCGCCCTTCTCGCTCACGGCAAAGCTGACACGCTCCTCAAGCAACACCGTCTCCTGAACAGTGAGCGAAGGGGCTTCGGCAATGGCGCCGATCGGATGCCAGAGGTTGAGGATTACCGTATCCGAGCATTTTGCCATTATTCCATCCCTTCAATACGCCGCGACCGTCTTTGCCGAAAATCAGGTTTGCGCTGGTATGGCGCCGTAGGTGACAGCCCGGTCGCGCAGCCAGCGTCGATAGGAGACCGAGACGGCGTCCGCCCGGATCGGTGTCTCGGCGCGCGGATCGAGCGGCAGGCGCTTGGGCACCTGGTTCTCCAGGATCGGTTTGTCCTGGCCAAAGATCAGCTGCATGAAGCTGCGTACGGTCGCCGCCTCCATGCCCTCCTTGAGATAGCAAAGATAAGGGTGGGCGACGCAGTTCTCTTCATCGACCGGCTGTACGAAAAGCGTGATCACGTCGAGCCGATCCTTCTGGATCGGGTTGCTCTTGTAGAGCGCCACCGTGTAGGGCCGGATAACCTTGTAGACATAGTCGACAACAAACCCACGCTTGGCGGTTGGAGAAGCCACCGGCTGATAGAATTTGCATTCCGTCGCCAGAACCTCGTCCTTGTCGGTGATTTCCACCTTGTAGGGCACCACCTCGGTATGTGGCTCCTCGCCGAGCCAGCCCGTGTGAATGAAAGGGAAATGCCCCATGTCGAGAAAATTCTCGACGGCACGCAGGCCGGACACCTTGACCGCGATAGAGCCGCCGCTGACCAGATGACGATCCGCCTCGTTAGCCTCGGGAATATAGATGATGTCGCGCCAGGGCGTAGCGAGGCACGCCCAGATGAAGCCGTATCGCTCAGCGCTCTTGACCGCTGCTCCGGTGTCCAGCCGTGTGACCGCTGTTCCGCCAGGATCCTTGCAAGCGATGGCAAGGTCGACGCCCAGCAGACGGGTCAGGAACAGCGTATCGCAGGCCAGTGCGGCCCGATCGGCAACGACATGCCAGTCGTTGAGAAGCTCACGGTCGTTGCAACGGGTTGCCATCGGCATCCCCTCTCACTCGGCTAGCTCTTCATGATGAACCTAGCTCAGCGTTTCCGAGGTGAACCAACCATAAGATTGGATATCAATCAATAAGTTTTTGTGTGGCAAAATACGATTTTTCGTTGACAGATTGAGGTGATTGCATTCCGATATATGGAATTCGGAATGACAGATATGTTGCACCCAGAGGGCATGTGTCCGATATGAACGATATCCCAGTCGCATCCTGCAAATGTCGGAGAGCCGCGCCGTGAGCAGCCGCTCCCAGACGATCGCGGATACGTTGACGCGCGCCATCATCGATCATCGGCTCGTGCCGGGCTGCAAGCTTGGCGAACGCGAGCTGGCTGAAATATTCGACGTCAGCCGCATCGTCGTGCGACAGGCGTTGATCCGCCTCGCCGATGATGGGCTGGCGCAGATCGAGCGGAATCGTGGGGCATTTGTCGCCAAGCCCAGCATGCAAGAGGCGATGGAAATCTATGACGCGCTGACGCTTGTCGAACAGGGCGTGGCAGCCCAGCTCAGCGATCGGCTGGGCCCGGCCGGCTGGGCCGAACTGCGCCACCATGTCGAACGCCAGCGCCAAGCCGTGGCCGTCGGCAATGATGCACTGGCCGACGTGCTTGGCCAGGAATTCCATACAGTGTTCGTACGCCTCAGCCGCAACAAGGTGATGCAGGAGATCCATGCGCAGCTTGTGCGCCGCACGACGCTGTTGCGGTCCCTGATCACCGCTGATTTCGATTATTGCAATCTGCTGGACGACCACTCACGGGTTGTCGACCTTCTGGAAAAAGGCCGCCTGAAACAGGTGATGGATCTCATCGATACCCATCACCGCTCGCTGGTGCGCGGCTATATCATGGATCGCGAGGTGTTCCCGGAATTGACGCCCGCTGAAGCCCTGGCTCCCTATCTGGACGGCAAGGCCGACGGGTCAACAACGGCGATCCCGCTCAGGAGACCAGCAAAGGCACCGGGGGATGGCGGCGCGCACGTTCACGTCCATCTCCCCAAGATAGACCGGGCACCGACAAGCCGGGCATCAACAAAAAAAACCAACAGAGGGTCATCATCATGAACGACGTAACAAGACGGGAATTCCTGAAATACAGCGGCGCGATCGGCGCCGCGGTCGGCGCCGGCGGGCTGAGCACCATCGCCCAGGCGCAGGAGGTGCTGAAAATCGGCGTCGTCTACGTGTCGCCGATCGCTGAAATCGGCTGGACCAAGCAGCACAGCCTCGGCGTCGAGGCCATCAAGGCCGAGTTCGGCGACAAGGTCGAGCTCACCGTCATCGACAACATCTTCATGCCGCAGGACGCGGAACGCATTTTCCGGGAGATGGCGAGCGCCGGCAACAAGCTGATCTTCGGCACCAGCTTTTCGCATGGAACGCCTATGCAGAAAGTGGCGCCGAGGTTCCCGAAAGCGGCTTTCGAACATTGCTCCGGCATCGTCCATCTCGCCAATCTGGGAACCTTCGAAGCCAAATATTACGAAGGCACTTTCGTCGCCGGGGCGGCAGGCGGCTACGTCTCGAAATCGGGCAAGATCGGCTTCATCGGCGGCTTTCCGATCCCCGATATCGTCGGCCCTGCCAACGCGTTTCTGCTTGGCGCGCAAAGTGTCAATCCGAACGCCACCTGCAATGCGCTCTTCCTGAATTCCTGGTTCGATCCGGGCAAGGAAAAGGAGGCCGCCAAGACGCTGATTTCACAGGGCTGCGACGTCATCTGCTCGATGACGGACACGGCGACAGGCGTCCAGGTTGCCGGCGAAGGCGGTGCCTGGTCGATCGGCTATGCCAGCGACATGGCGAAGTTTGGTTCGGGCAAGCAGCTGACCTCATTCGTCCTCGACTGGACCAGCGACTATGTTGGCGCCGCCAAGGCCGTCGCCGCCGGCACCTGGAAGCCGGAAGAGCGTTGGGATGGATTGGCTGCCGGCGTCGTCAAGATGGCGCCCTACAATGAAGGCATTCCCGCCGATTCCCGCGCCAAGCTGAAGCAGCTTGAAGCCGACATCGGCAGCGGCAAGGTTCATCCCTATGCCGGCGAGTTGAAGGACCAGGACGGCAACGTCAAGGTCGCCGGCGGTTCGGTTCTCGCCGACAACGACATTCGCGGCATGAACTGGTTCGTGAAGGGGATGATCGGCAAGTTGAGCTGATCGTCCATCTGCTGACCGGGCGGCGCCGAAGAATAAAGGCTTCGGCGCCTGCTCGCTTGCACCTCGTCCAACCTCGCTTCACGCTACGGCAGGACCCGCCATGAACCCGCGTCTAGAATTGCGCAACATCTGCAAGCGCTATCCTGGCGTCGTCGCCAATGACGACGTCTCTCTATCGATCCAGCCGGGCGAGATCCACGCTGTCCTCGGCGAAAACGGCGCCGGCAAATCCACCTTGATGAAAATCATCTATGGGGCGGCGCAGGCCGATTCCGGCGAGATCTACTGCGACGGCAAACCGATCGTGTCGCATAACCCGGCGGTTTCCCGCGCGCTCGGCATCGAGATGGTCTACCAGCATTTCGCGCTGTTCGAATCCGTATCGGTGGTCGAGAACATCGCGCTGTCGGCGAGCAGCGCATTCCATCTGCCGACGCTTGCCGACAAGATCCGCGAGCTTTCGCTTCGCTACGGCATGCCGATAGATCCGCACCGCCAGGTACATGACCTGTCGGTGGGCGAACGCCAGCGCGTGGAAATCGTGCGCTGCCTGCTGCAGGCGCCGAAACTGCTGATCCTTGACGAGCCGACATCGGTGCTGACGCCACAGGCAGTCGTCAAGCTCTTCGAAACGCTCCGGCAGCTCGCCGCCGAAGGGTGCAGCATCGTCTACATCAGCCATAAGCTCGACGAGGTGCAGGAACTCTGCGACACCGCCACCGTGCTGCGCAATGGCAAGGTCACCGGCACCGCTCGTCCCAAGGAGACGACATCGCTGGAACTTGCCCGCATGATGGTCGGTTCCAAGCTGCCTGAAGTGCGCGTCAGCCCGCCAAATCCGAGCGACACGCCGGTGCTTGAGGTCAAGGGGCTCTCGGTCAAGGCCCGAGACCATTTCGGCGTCGATCTCAAGGACGTGTCGTTCAATGTGCATGGCGGCGAAATCGTCGGTCTTGCCGGCGTCTCCGGAAACGGCCAGGCCGAACTGATCGCCTTGCTCAGTGGCGAGCGGACGCATGAGCAAAACGACACGATCAGGATTTGCGGCACCGCTGCCGCCCGCCTGCGTTCTCACGAACGCCGCAAGCTTGGCGTCGCCTTTGTTCCCGAAGAACGGCTCGGACGCGGCGCCGTGCCATCGCATACGTTGTGGGAGAACGCGGTGCTGACCGCGCACCGCTTCGGAACGGTGCGCAAGGGATTGATCGACCGCCGCAAGGCCAAGGCTTTCGCTGCCGGCATCATCGACAAGTTCAAGGTCAAGGCCAATGGCCCGCAATCGACCGCGCAAAGCCTGTCGGGCGGCAACCTGCAGAAGTTCATTGTCGGACGCGAGATCGCGCTCAAGCCAAGGCTGTTTCTGGTCTCCCAGCCAACCTGGGGGGTCGATGTCGGCGCATCCGCTTTCATCCGGCAGACCATCATCGATCTCAGCCGCGCCGGTGCGGCGGTGCTTGTCGTCTCAGAAGAACTCGACGAGCTGTTCGAAATCTGTGATCGGCTGCTGGTCATCTGCCAGGGAAAAGTGTCTCCGCCGCTCATGCGCACGACAACCGACCGCGAGGAAATCGGACTTCTGATGACCGGCCGGAGCATGAGCGAAGGTGTATCGGCAAACAGCGGGGGCGACGTTGCACTTCAGGATTGAACAAAGACCGGAGCCTTCCGCACCGATGCGCGTTGCCGCGCCGGTGCTGGCGACGGCGCTGACGGTGATCGTCGGCTCGATTTTCTTCGCGTCTCTCGGACACGATCCGCTGGCCACGCTCTATGCGTTCTTCATCGAACCGCTCAGCTCGATGAACGGGCTGTCGGAGTGGTTGCTCAAGGCATCGCCACTGATCCTCATCGCCTGCGGGCTGGCGATCGGTTTCCGCGCTAATGTCTGGAACATCGGCGCCGAGGGCCAGTTCACCATGGGCGCGATCGCCGCCAGCGGTGTCGGCCTCTTCTGGCCCAACCCGGAGAGCGCATTGCTGCTGCCGCTGATGTTCGTCGCCGGCATGGGCGCCGGCATGGCTTGGGCGGCAATCCCCGCCTTCCTGCGTGCCCGCATGAACACCAACGAAATTCTCGTCACGCTGATGATGACGTATATCGCCACGCTGTTCCTGTCCTATCTCGTGCATGGACCCTGGCGTGATCCGGCCGGCTTCAACTATCCGCAGACGGCACTTCTGCCGACGGCCGCCATGCTGCAGTCCTTCGACCCAGCGTACCGGCTTAATTCCTCGATCTTCATCACCGTCGTCGCCGTCATCGCGATGTGGCTGTTCACCGACCGCAGCTTCCTCGGCTACAAGATGTCGGTGAGCGGCGCCGCGCCGCTCGCTGCCCGCTATGCCGGATTTCGCGAGTCGGCGGCGGTCTGGATCGGCCTGCTGGCCGGAGGCGCCGCGGCAGGTATCGCCGGCATGGCCGAGGCCGCCGGACCGCTCGGCCAGCTCTCGCCGCAAATATCGCCGGGCTATGGCTTCGCGGCCATAATCGTTGCCTTCATCGGTCGGCTGAACGCCTTCGGCATCGTCATTGGCGGGCTCTTGATGTCGCTGCTTTTTCTCGGCGGCGAAGGCGTGCAGATGACGCTTGGCCTGCCCTCCGCGCTGACGCGCATCTTCCAGGGCATCCTGCTGTTCTTCCTGCTGGCTGCCGACTTCTTCATTTTCTATCGCATTCGCCTGGTACGGGAGAAAGCCTGATGGATCTCTTCATCGCCATATTCACCGGCACCATCATTGCCGCGACACCCTTGATCTTCGCCGCTCTTGGCGAACTCGTGGTCGAAAAGTCAGGCGTTCTCAATCTCGGCATCGAAGGCATGATGCTGATGGGCGCGGCCCTTGCGTTCTGGGCGGTGACGGCGGGCTTTTCCATGCCCGTAGCGATCCTGGCCGGAGCGCTGGCGGGCGCTGCCGCATCCCTGCTGTTCGGCGTTCTGGCGCTGACCTTCCTCACCAATCAATACGCCGCCGGCCTAGCGCTGGCGATCTTCGGCTCCGGTGTCTCGGCCTTCCTTGGGCGTGGCTTCGGCAGCGATCCGATCGAGGCGCTGCATCGCGTCAACATTCCCTATCTGTCCGATCTGCCGGTGATCGGGCCGCTGCTGTTCCGCTTCGACCCGATGGTCTACCTGGCGCTGCTGATGTTCGGCGCCATCAGCTGGTTTCTCTATCGGACCAAGGCCGGCCTCGTCCTGCGCACGATCGGGGAGTCGCCTCAGACATCGCATGCGATCGGCTACCCAGTGATCAGGATACGCTACATGGCCGTGCTGTTCGGCGGGGCGATGGCGGGCCTGGCTGGTGCCTACCTGTCGGTCGCCTACACGCCGCTGTGGGTCGAGAACATGACCGCCGGCAAGGGCTGGATCGCTCTGGCGCTGGTCGTCTTCGCCACCTGGCGGCCGCTGCGCATCCTGCTCGGCGCATGGCTGTTCGGCGGCATGACGATCCTGCAGCTTCAGGGACAGGCGCTTGGGCTCAATGTGCCGTCCGAACTGTTGTCGGCCCTGCCCTATCTGGCAACGATCGTGGTGCTGGTCCTGATCTCGCGAAACCGCCAGATGCTGGCGCTGCATTTTCCAGCCTCGCTTGCAAAACCGTTTCGCCCCGCGAACTAGCCAGGTGGCTGCCGCGCATTGCAAAAGGCCGCATTCATTCGTGAAAGCGTTGCCACGACTGGCCTAGCTAGGTCATGAGGACAGGAAGGCGCGAACTGTAGATGGATTTTCGGAGGCCAGGGGCACGGCAACCTGTATTTAGCGGCTTGGCTTGACCTCAGGCATCTGGAAATGGCCCGGGTCTCGATCGCCAATGAATTTTTCTATCTCAACGAGAGCAGACTGGGCCGAGGGGCCCTGGCCGAGGAATGATGTCCCCTCATCCCGGGTCAGCATGTTCGGATTGCCATGGAGGTCAAGGGCGCCCGGTTCTGCGTACGCCTCTGGATGATACCAGGCACCTGAGGCGAGCTGCACAACCCCTGCCATGATTTCTCGCGACAGCACCGCGCCGGCGAGGCAAGCGCCCCGATCATTGAACACGCGCACCGTGTCGCCATCCTGGATTCCGCGTGCTGCGGCATCGCTGTTGTTGATAAGAACGGGCTCACGCCCAGATACTTTCGATTCTCGGCTCAGCTTCGCGTCATCCAGTTGGCTGTGGAGCCGTGTCGATGGCTGATTTGATATCATGTGGAGCGGGAACCGCTCGGCCGCTTTGGCGGCGTGCCATTCCTTGGGCGGCAACCAGACCGGATGCCCGGGACAATTGCCGTACCCGAAGCCCGCAATCGTCTCACTGAAGATTTCAATGCGTCCCGATGGCGTGCGGAGAGGATGCGCCCTGGGGTCAGTGCGGAAATTAGCAAACAGCACAAAGTCCTCGTCAGGCGCCGGCACCTCGGCAAACCCATCGCTCCAGAACTGGGCGAACTCCGGCAAATCGACATTGTGTGCCCGCGCCTTCGACCGGCACCGGTCATAGGCGTGCTCTATCCATCCGCTGATATCGCGGCCCTCTGTAAAATGTTCGCGAAAGCCGAGCCGGCCTGCCAGGTCGGCGAAGATGTCATAATCGTTGCGTGCCTGACCTACCGGTTCAATCAACTTCGGCATCGCGACAATGAAGCGGTCGCGTGGCGATGCACCGACGTCGTCGCGCTCATAGGTGGTGGTGGCGGGCAATACGATGTCGGCCTGGCGTGCCGTCGCCGTCCACCAGACTTCATGCACGATGATTGTCTCTGGCCTGTTCCAGGCATCGACCAGGCGGTTGATGTCCTGGTGGTGATGGAACGGATTGCCGCCGGCCCAGTAGACGAGCTTGATATCCGGGAAGGTTATGGTTTTGCCATCGAAAGGGATGGTTCTGCCGGGCTGAAGCAGGAGGTCCGCCATCCGGGCGACCGGAATTGCCAGCCTGAGCGGGTTCTTGCCCGACTCCATCGCCGGAGAGCTTGTTGGACGACGCGGCGTGCCCATGCCGTTGATCGACCCATAGCCAAAGCCAAAGCCGCCACCCGGCAACCCTATCTGACCAAGCATTGCAGCCAGGGCGATGAGTGCCCAGTAGGGTTGCTCGCCATGGTCCGCCCGCTGCAACGACCATGTCGCCGAAAGCATCGTCCGGCAGCCGGCCATGCGCAGCGCCAGATCAACGATCTTGTCTGCATCGATCGCGGTAAGGCCGGCGGCCCAACTCGCGGATTTTGGCGTGCCGTCCGCAATGCCCAGGACATAGTCGCGATAGCGTTCGTATCCGACGGTGTATTTGTCCAGGAATGCCAGGTCGACGCGTTCATTGACAATCAGCGTGTGGGCGAGCGCCAGCATCAGTGCGGTATCGGCGCCCGGCCGGATCGGCAACCACTCGGCGCCGAGCCAGTCGCCACAGTCACGCTTGAGCGGACTGATGGACACGAATTCGACGCCAGCGTCCCGAGCCTGTTTGAACGAGCCTGGGCTTTCGTGGCTACCAGCTCCTCCTGTCGTGATCAGCATATTCTTTTCGGCGGCGCCGCCGAACAGAACCATGAGTTTCGAGTTCCTGATGATGCTTGGCCAGTCGGTAACTGGCCCCGCAACCGCTTCGATGCCACCCACGACGTGCGGCAGCAGCACCGCCGCCGCTCCCCAACTGTAGTTGGTCACCTGGTCGACACAGCCGCCGAACCCGTAGAGGAAACGATGGACAAGCGTGCGCGCGTGATTGATCCGTCCCGCGCTTGACCATCCGTAAGAGCCGCCGAAGATCGCCTGGTTGCCGTATTCTCTTTTTACGCTGTCCAACTGCCGTGAGACCAGTTGAAGCGCCTCCTCCCAGCTCACGGGAACGAACGGTTCCGCGCCACGGCGCCGAGACATGTCGGCCGGGCCTCGCAACAGGTAGCCTTCGCGCACCATTGGCTGCGCGATGCGCGACGCCGCATAGACGGCGCTTGGAACCGACTGGATCAGCGCGGAGGGATGGCTGTCATGACTGAAGGGCGAAACCGCCTCGATCCGACCGTCTTTCAAGGTGGCTTCGAAAGCCCCCCAATGCGCATGGCTTAACTTGCGGCTCATTTCGCCCGGTTGCCCCCGGTGCCGAGCGTCACAACTTCACTGCCGTAGAGATCCTCGCGGCGTGTCTCCATGTGGCTTTGCACCATGGTCCTGGTGAGCGCCGAGTCGGGCCATTCCGCGACGAGGCAGTCATCATTGCCCACTCCAGCCGGACCGGCCAGAAGCCGGCCATTGGGCCCAACGATGAAGCTTTGCCCAAGGAAGCGCACGCCGCCTTCCTCGCCGGTGCGGTCGGCGCAGGCAATAGTGATTTCATTGCTGCAAGCCGCAGCCATCGCCAAATGCATCGCCATAGGCGCTGCGTCTTGTGCATCCCCGGACTGACGTGGCGGGACGGACCAGTTGCTGGGAGAGGCGACAAGCGTTGCACCGCTTGCCGCCAGGGCGCGTGTCACTTCCGGGAACCAGAGGTCGTAGCAGATGGCCAATCCCACCTTGCCCCAGGGCGTCTCGATGCAGGCGAGTTGATCGCCGAGATCGAAGAGGCTCCTCTCCCGGCCGAAGACATGCGCCTTACGATAGTGTGAAACAGTCCCATCGGGTGTGACGATCACGGCGGTATTGTAAAGCTGCTTTCCATCCCGCTCCGCCATGCCGGCGATCAGGTAGATGTTCAGGCGACCGGCAATCTCGCGCCAGGCCGTGACGCTCGGGCCGTCGATTGTCTCGGCGATGGCAAGCAGTTGTGATCGGTCTGAGAAGACCAGCCCTGTCGTGCAACATTCCGGCAAGATCACGATCGAGGCCTTGCCCCGTGCTGCCCTATCGATCCTGTCCAACGACAGGCCGAGATTGGCTGACACCGCGCCATGCAACGGCGCGTACTGGGCAACTGCAACCAACGGCCGCGAAGGTTGGGCGCTTTCATCCCGCGACATCAACGTCGCTCCACTCGGTTGCCAGGAAGGCGACGCGATCTCCCGAATGCACCACCGGGTCGCGCCGCACCGCGATTACCCAGCTGTCCGCCTCGACCACGATCTCCTCGATGACATCTCCAAACAGGTTGCGCACGCTGCCTATGCTAGCACCAGCACTGACCGCGGTTCCCGGCAGGACCTTCGGCTCGAACAGGCCACCGGCCTTTGCCAGGCGATGGGCGCGTGTGGTCACCTGTCTTATCCGGTGAGATATCGGGTCCGCCGGTGCGGCCAGGATGCCGATCTTGCCAGCCAGGCGCATGAGGCCGGCGACGCCGTGCTCGACATGATCTTCCTCCAGACGACCGCCCCCGCCGAGTTCGACCATGAACGCGATGGCCCCTTGCGAAAGCGACTGGTAGTCCAGCGCACCAGCGATATTTCCAGGCAACTCGCCGGCAGCATTGGCGACCGGCATGCGGCAAGCAATTGTGGGTTCAAAACACGCTATGTGCGCCAGCAATTCGGTTTCAGACACCCGGGCTCCCGGGTGGACCTTGTAGACGGCATAGGGAGCCGCATCGAATGGTGCGCCGAGTGTGTGGATGTTGATCACCACATCGGCCGACTTGCCGAAACGATCGAACAGGGCGGCCGCGGCCCGCTCGGTCGCAAAACCGTTCTGCCTGCCTGGAAAGCTTTGATCCATATCGATGCTGTCGATCAACGTCGTCTTGCGGCGCTCGCCGAAAGCCAGCACGTTCGCAACGGGTGTCACAACAACGGTGCCCGTCATATCAGCTGGATCGAGCCGATCGAAAAAACGCTGTGCGGCGAACACGCCGTTGATTTCATCGCCGTGCACGGCGGCATTCACCCACAGGCAAGGTCCATCGACACGCCCCCGCTTGACCAGATAGGGAATGCGGATCTCAGAGCCGCTCGCGCTGGTCCCAGCGCTGATTGTACCGCGTTCGGCAGTGGGGGTGGCAAATGGCTGCGACTGCGGGATACGCTCGTTCATGCTTCCTGATCCGTCCATCTTGCAGTTATGAGAGCGACCCAGCCGCCCTTGCCAACGGAGGCCTGGGTGAAGCGCCGGCGGTGCCGAACGGGTATTCAGCGGCGCCGCATTTGATCGACAGCGTTCGCGCCTCTTCATGCAGCAACGCCGTCAGTGCATCTGTCTCCTCCTCAGCAAAGAACCGGTCCGGAATAATGAGGCCGAGGGCAGCGACGGTGTCGTTCGACCGCCCGAGCACCGGAACGGCGACAGCTGACAGCCCAGGCGCGCTTTCCCCTCTGGTCATCGAGACACCGCTGCTTCTTGTCTCCTCGATCTGGCGCCGAAACACCTCGGGATCCGTAACGGTCGAAGGTGTGATCGGATCAAGACGACGATTGGCGACAAACGCAGCGAACCCGGCTGGCGTGAGCCCCGCCAGCAAGACCTTGCCGGCGGAGGTCGCATGGAATGGCAGCCTGTTGCCGACACGCCAGCGCCCGTCGATATAGTGCGGCCCTTCAACAGCGAGGATGTGCAAGATGAGATCTCCGCGCATCACGCTCAGCGTTGTCGAATGTCCGGTACGATCGACGATCTGCCGCAGCACGGGCAAAGCCGCGTGCGCCAGCGGCTGCGACTTGATGTAGTTGGAGCCGAGTTCGAACGCCGCGAGGCCGACGCGGTAGCGCCGCGTCTGTTCGTCCTGCTCGAGAAATCCGTTGGCTCGAAAGTCAGCAAGCAGCCGCGACACCTTGCTTTTCGGCAAGGCCGTCGCTTCGGCGATTTCAGTGACTGAAAGGGTCTGTTCCTCGGTTTCGAACAGCTTGAGCAATTTGAGCGCCGTATCGAGCGTTTTCATGTGTGGTGGCTGCCTCTCTTTTGGAACACGCTGACGGCTTTCAGCTCTGGATCTGGTACGCGGCGTCCGTCGGCATCTTGCCTACGCCGTTGACCGTCTGGATGTCCTGCGGGCAGGCCGAAATGACCATGAGCAGGTCCGTCTTCACGTCGAAGAGAACATGGTCGCCGGCCCGCGAGACAGGAGGTTCACGGGTGATGACGCCTGCGGCCGATACCGGAAAATTCATGAACAGATTGAGCGGTCCGGGTGTGAAAGCCGACTGTCTGCCGACGCCTGCGAGAGCAGCATGAAAATTGTCGTTGCAGTTGTCATGGTAGCCTTCGTATTTCAACCGCTCATAAGTCCTGCGGCTGCAGCAGCACATCAAGGTGTCGTGGATGCCCGGCGATGTGTCTTCGATTATCGTGAGCATCGGGGTGAACAGGTTGCTCACATAGGTATCGCCAGTTGCCGGGATGATGCGGCTGGTTGCCGATCGCGTATGCTCCATCGACATGTATTCCTTCATGTCATCAAGGGCGAAGGCCCAGGTGTCGAGCACCTGTGACCCGTGCGTGTTGATGATCTTCAGCCGGCTTCCACGGCGCGCCTCGAAGGCAATGCCCTTGCGGGCCGGGATGACGATCGTCTCAGGATGGCTCATTTCTGGCTCCAGGCTGTTCATATGTCCGTCGTCTCAACCACCGGCTCGCCGCCAAGGAAGGCAGCCTTGATCCGGGGATCATGCATGACGTCCCTGGCGGGGCCGTCGGCGAATTTGCGGCCAAGCTCCAGGACGATCGCACGGTCCGAGATCATCAGCGATCCGAAGACATTCTGTTCAGCCATGACCACCGTCACGCCCTTGCCACGGATCGAATTGACGGTTTCGAACACCTCCGACTGCATCTTGGGTGAAAGGCCCAGCGACGGCTCGTCGAGCAGAAGTAGCCTGGGGCTGTTTTCGAGCACCATCGCCGTTTCCAGGATCTGCTGTTCGCCGCCGCTTAGATTGCCGGCGAGCTGGCGCCATTTGCGGCGCAGCATCGGAAAGAGCTCGACGACGCTCTCGATGGCGGCCGAAGCCTTGGCTCTCGGCAGCAGGTAGGCGCCCATCTCCAGGTTTTCGTGAACGCTCATCTGGGCAAAGTTGCATCGCCCCTGGGGTACGATACCAATGCCGGATTTGAGCCGGGCGGCGGGCGACAATCCCTCAACGGCCTTGCCCTCGAAGGTCAGCTTTCCGGCGAAGTGCTTATTGAGCCCGAAAATGGACTTGAGCAGCGTCGATTTACCTGCACCGTTGCCGCCAATCAGGCTGGTTACCGAACCGGTGGCAAAGACCGCGGAGAAGTCGCGCACGATCGGATGATCGAGATAGCCGACCGACCAGTCGCTGATTTCAAGTGCGATGTCACTGGCCATGGAACGCTAGCTCCATCGCGACGGAATCTGCTTTTCCGAGATAGGCGTGCAGCACCCTCTCATCCTCCTTGATGAGAGACGGCGGTCCCTCGGCCAGCTTTCGACCCTGCTCCATGACAACGACCCTGGAACAGTGCTCCATGATGAACTGAACATTGTGCTCGACGATGATGAACGTCTGACCGCTGCTGTTGAGCGACTGGATGAGGCCGGCGACCCTTCTGATGACCGTCGGATTAACGCCGGCCAGCGGCTCGTCGAGAATGACGATTTTCGGATTGGACATCAGAGCCATTGCCAGTGCGAGCAGCTTCTTTTGCCCGTAGGACAGGAACGCGGCCGGGAAGGCCGACATGGTTGCAAGGCCCACCAGATGGATCAGCTCGCGGCCACGCTCGCTCGCCTGGCGCTCCGCGCTGCGGCATGTTTGCGTGGCGGCCAGCGCCTTCCACCACGGGACGCCGTCATAGGCCTGGCGCGCAATCAGCACATTTTCCATGAGTGTCAGCCGGTCATAGACACGCACATTCTGGAACGTCCTGGACAAGCCCGCCTGGGCGATCCGTTCGGCGCGCGCGCCAGCCAGGCTTTTTCCGTCCAGCAACACGGAGCCATGGTCCGCCTTGGTGAAGCCGGTGATACAGTCGATAGAGGTGCTCTTGCCCGATCCGTTTGGGCCAATCAGGCCCAGGATCTCTCCCTGCTTGACCGCGAAGGAAAGCTCATCGACCGCCCTGACGCCGGAAAACGACTTGCTCAGGCCGTCGACCAAAAGAAGAGGCTGCTGTGACGGTATCATTCGGTCCTCCTCAGCATACGGTTTCGGCGATCGGCCAGGTATCCGCCCAATCCCTGAGGCATGAACTGGATGGTTATGATCAGGACAAGTCCAAACAAGATCATGCGCAGTTCCGGTGCGAGCCGCAGCAGCTCAGGCAGCGCGGTGAAGACAAAGCTCATCAGCAGAACGAACCAGAAGTGACCGGCGCCCCCGACTATGACGATGATCAGCATCATCTGCGCATAGTAGATGTCGAAGATGCCGGGATCGACGATGCCGAGCTTGAAGACATAGAGAGCGCCGGCAAGGCCACCAATCAACGCCGAAAGGGCGAAGGCCGACAGCTGGTGAAGGAAGACCGAAATGCCTTGTGACCGTGCCAGATTTTCATCGAGATTGACCGCGATGAATGCCCTGCCGATACGCGACCGGAGGAGCCACCAGGTCGCCGCGATGACCAGGGCGCCACAGCCCAGTGCAATCCAGTAGAACCCTGATGCGGTGTTGCCGTCCAGCAGCACCGTATCACCCGCGAGAATCCGCGGAGATGGCAGACCTGGAATGCCCATGGCCCCGCGCGTCAGCGATGTCCAGCTGCGCGCAAGCAGTTGCAGAAGCAGGCTGAAGCTGAGCGTGATGACGACAAACGCATCGCGCGAAACGCGCAGCGCGGCAAGCCCGCCGGCAAGCGAGGTGATGACGCAGACGACACCGGCGCAGGCAATGGCCGTCCATGGCGAAAAGCCGTGGTCGGTGACCAGCAGCGCCGATACATAGGCGCCTAGGCCCCAGAAACCGACCTGTGCGAAAGACAGTAGGCCCGCATAGCCATAAACCACATTGAGGCCGGTGCTTGCCACGGCGAAGAAGATGGCGAGCGTCGCGATGCTGGTAATGTAGTCTGACGGCGACCAGAGCGGCAGCGTGAGCAGGATGACAACACCCGCCAAGAGTCCAAACCAGCGCAAGGGAGGCCAGGGAGAATTCATGCTGATAGCGGCCATGCTCATATCCTGACCCCTTTGCCGAAAAGGCCCATTGGCCGGAACTGGAGCATTGCAATCATCACCAGGAAGACCGCCGCATCCTGCAGCGAGGCCGACCCAAGGCCACCGGCCAGGCTCTCGGAAACGCCAATGATAAGGCTGGCAACGACAGCGCCCGGCAGATGTCCCAGGCCGCCGATGATCACGATCGCGAAGGCCTTGAACAGGATCGGCGCGCCCATCAGCGGATGGACCGTAAAGACCGGCGCCAGGACCGCACCTGCAAGCCCTGCGAGACCCGTCCCGATCACGACAGCATGAGCGGCAATGACCGCCGGCCGCATGCCGACGACAAGAGCGGCTTCGCGATTTTGCGACAGGGCGCGGATCGCCATGCCGAACCGCGTCCTCGTCAGCACAAGGTGCAGCGTGGTGATCGATACGATCGCGAAGCCGACCGCGATCGCCTTGATCATCTCCACCCGCAGACCAAGGAAACTGATATCCCTGAAGCTGAACTCGGTGTCGACGATTTGCGGCGTCGCACCATAGAAGTAGATCAGCGCATTCTGCACAACGATACCAATCCCCAACGTCAGGATGATACCGCGTTCGAACTCACCCTTTCGGATGTGCTGCAGGAAAAGCACGTAGAGGATATAGCCGAAGACGGCGACCCCGAGTGCCGATACAAACGCCGCCGGCAGGAAGCCCAGCCCGAAATGACCAACCAGCAGCGCCAGGGCCAATGCGCCGAGCGTATAGATCTGCCCATGCGCGAAGTTGACGATTTCGAGCACCCCGAAAATCAACGACAGGCCGACCCCGATGAGCGCATAGATCGCGCCCATCACCAGGCCGTTAAGAACGAGTGTCGAGACAAGCATGACAGGTTCTTTCGTTAAAACGACCGCCGGGGCGATCAGGTGTTGAACAACCCCTTGACGACCACCTTGCTGTTTTCGATCTGCAGGATCACCGCCGAGGGGTGGGCCTGGTGATGATCGTCGAACTTCAGGACGTCGCCCAACGTTGCCTTGAAGGCAGCGTTTTCCAGAGCGTCCCTGATCTTGGCAGGCTCAGCTGACTTCGCCCGCTCGATCGCATCGGCGATCAGCTTGATGGCCGTGTAACCCTCATAGCTCTGAGCGTTCGGCAGCTCTCCGAACTTCTTGCGGAACCGCTCGACAAAGGCGGTGTTGTCGCCGACCGTGATCTGCTCGGAATACGGGAACACGCTCGTCGCGCCGTTGATCGCACCGCTTTCGACAACGCCCTCCTGCAATTCCGAGAACTCAACCCGCCCGGTCAACGGGATGGTCAAGCCGGAGGCGCGATACTGCCGCAGGAAGTTCAACTCGTCCGCGCCGTTGAGATAGACGGCGATCGCGTCCGGCTTGTCGGAACCCATGCGGGTCAGGAATGCCGAGAAGTCCTGCGTGTCGCGGCCAAAGAAGTCGCCATCGCCGACGTCGACGCCGTTCTTCTCAAGTACAGCCTTGAGGGCGGCATGACCGCCGCGGCCGTAATCGGTATCCTCACCGGCGAAGGCGACTTTCTTGATCTTGCCATCGGCAATCAGATAGCGGGCGAGACCGATGGCCAGTTCCTGATCGGACGGATTGATGCGGAACGTCCATGTGTTGCCGCCCACACCTGCCATCTCGGTGATCTTCGGCGAGGTCGATGTCTCTACGACGAGCGGAATTTTCGCTTTTTCTATGATGGGCATGATGCTGAGCGTGGCCGAGCTGCAGAGAGCGCCGACGATAGCCGAGACCTTGCCAACGCTGATCAGCTGCTCGGCGCTGGCGGCGCCCTGGGTGGGATTGCACTGGTTGTCCTGGACGGACAGCTCAAGCTGCTCGCCGATGGCGCCACCCGCGGTGTTGATCTCCTCGATGGCGAGCTCCGCGCCCCAGCGCTGGTGCTGGCCAAGATAGGCCGCGCCGCCGGTCTGCGGGCTGCTCAGGCCGATGACGATGGGATCGGCGGCCGCGAGCTGCGTGCCCAGGGCCATCGCCGCCAAGGCAGCTGCGATACGAATGGATGTCTGCATGGTCATGTCATATTCCCCTATTTTAATGTTGCATATAGTGCAACTGTTTTTCAGTTTATAGGCATGCTGTCGTAACCCCCAGGTCGGGGGTTCCTGTTTTCACCCTGCGTTGGAAAGTCGTTTTTCGTTTTGTTGGGCGATTGCGAATGGGTTCGTTCGCGCTCGCAGGCCGCGGCCTAGTTCCAGCTGCTCGGCTGCGTCGAGACGACCAACCAAGCCCGTTTCCCAGGACAGGTAGCGGCGGGCTGCCTCCAGGTTTCCACTGTGCCGGTCATGGGTGAAAAAGACAAAATCCAACGCCTCGGCATCCGACGGCTGCTCTGGTGTGGAAACCACCTCCAAGCCCGCTTCCCGCCAGCTGGCGGCGGTGCCGGCGACTTCGAAAAGGTTGTGAAATCCAAGTGCGTTGATGTCGCCCGCGGCAAGTCCAACGACATCCGCATCTTGACCGCAAAGCACGACGACAGCCGTCTTCGGAACCCGGCTGAGGCGATCCCCAAGCTGATGTCTGAGGACCCATTGCGCGCCCGCAACATGAGCCAAACGGTAAGCCATACTTGGCCTGACATCCAGGATCACAGCGTCGTCGGGAAACGGAAGCGGCACATGCGGCAGTTCCGGCACCGCCGAGCGTGGCGGCAGCGGCGATACAATGTCGCCCCACACATCCTCTGCGCCCGCCAACACGTGGCAGTCGAGCCCCATCATCGACAAATAGCGCGCAACGACCACGGCGCGAATGCCGGCGTCATCGATCAGGACGATCCGCGCACGCCGCACGGCAACCCATTGGTCAGTCGACTGAATGAGCTGGCCGCCAGGCGCGTGCGTGGCGCCTTCTATGTGATGGGCGTGAAACTCGGCATCGCCGCGTACATCGAGGAGATAGGTGGTCCGCGTTTCGTCGCCGACCCAGGAATTCGCCGTTGCAACATCGACAAACGGCACTTTCCAGCCCTCGGCAAGGGACCGCGCCCTGGCGTGCATCTCCGCCTTGCCATGTTCGCTTGGCGCCTCCTGAACAGCTCGGTCCGATCCACGCTCGAGGTCAAGACCGGCAAGCGCCCATCCCTGGGTTCCGTTCTCCAGCGCGAAGATCGGATTGGGAAAGCCCAGGTCACGAAGGATCTGCGCGCCTATGATGGACCTGGTGCGGCCCGCGCAATGAACCACCACCGGAACCAGGGGATCCGGGATAGCGGCGCCTGCGCGATAGGCAAGTTCGCCGTTGGGCAGACAGATGCTGCCCGGAATGTTCATCCGGCGATGTTCATCAAGCGGCCGGCCGTCAAGCAGAACTAGCTTCCTGCCTTCTTGCTGCCAGCGATTAAGCTCTTCAGGAGACACGTGCGGCACCGAGAACGCTTCCTCAACCAGTTCACCGAAGGCCTTGCTTGGAACGAATACGCCTTCGAAAAGTGACAGGCCTGACCTTTGCCATCCGCCCACTCCGCCATCGAGGAAGAACACTTCGAGATAACCGAGCCGCAGGGCGATTTCCGCAGCGCGCTCGGCTCGCTGCGAGTAGCCGTCATCCATGAAAACCGTGCGGCAAGCTGTAGAAGGCACCAGGACCGGCAGCTTAGCCTCAAGCAGGCCAAACGGCAGCGAAGTTGCAAACAGCGGATGGCCCGAGGCGAACTCGCCCGCCTCGCGAACATCGACAAGGGCGAGCTCTTGCCCGTCGGATAGCCACGCCTTCGCCGTGGAAGCATTGACTGGTGAGGGAAATCGCATGCTGCCTGCCCTATTTCTTCGTTGCGACAGCCATTTTCATCGGCTGCGCTTCGCCCGCATCGAGATCAAACATCAGACGCTCGGTGAGCGTCTCGAGTGCCTTTCCGTAGAAATGCAAATGTCTGATCGGCTTCTCGCCACGGATCTCCACCGAGTGAATATCGTCCGCCAGAAGCGCGATGCCCCTGCCCGGCCGCACATCGACCTCGCCGGTTGCATGCAGGGTCGCTGGTCCGGCGCCGGTATGTCCGTCGGTGCGTTCGTAGAGCGTGTTGTGTTCTGCCCCCTCGACAGCCGCAATGCAGGCCCATGTTGTGTGATTGTGGGGCGGTATCCGGTTTCCTGGCCGCATCACATTGAGATAGAGCGTGAAGCTGTCATCGGGATCCGTTGCGATCAGATAACGGGCCTGGCGTTCTCCGGTGTCGGGATCCGGATAGCGATCGGGACCCCAGCGTCCGGGAAGGGCCGCGGCTCGCTCTATCAACGTGAGGACGTCTGCGAGACTGCCACGGTTCGCACCATCGCGCTCGACACAGGTTTTTGCCTCGACAATGAGTGCCTGGATTTCGTCGTCAGCGATGCTTGACATTGTGTTTCCTCTCGTCACGACGGTTGGCGGCATTCAGCATGTCAAGACCGCGATGAAGGTCTTCGAGAAGATCGTCTGGATCCTCGAGTCCAATGTGGAGCCGCAGCAAAGGGCCTTTCCAGTTTATATCGCTGGCTGTGCGCACCGGTTTGGAAGGAAGGATCAGGCTCTCGAAACCACCCCAGCTGGAGCCGATGCCAAACAGGCCCAGGGAGTCGATGAAGGCGCGGACCGCGTCATGGCTGGTGCTCACCAGTTCGACGCCAAACAGTCCGGTCGCGCCCGAGAAATCCCGTTTCCAGAGTGCTTGCGAAATGTCCGTCTCGAGTGCCGGATAGAGCACCTTCTCGACGGCAGGATGATCCGCCAGTGACAGGGCTATAATCTTCGCGCTCTCCTGGTGCTGGCGCAACCGGGCACCCAGCGAGCGCAGCCCACGCAGGGCGAGCCAGCATTCATCCGGCCCGGCAAGAATTCCGTGCCCTGCGGCCCAGTCGCGGATGCGTTGAAGATGGGGTTCGTTTGCCACCGCAACACCCAGCATAGCATCCGAGTGCCCGACGATATATTTCGTCGCCGCCTGGATCGTGACATGGGCGCCAAGGTCCAGTGGCCGATGGAAGAAGGGGGTCGCCCAGGTGTTGTCGACAACGATCGTGATGTCGGGCGAGCGGCAGGCAGCCGCGATCGCGGGAATGTCCTGGACCTCGAATGTCAGACTGCCTGGCGACTCGCAGTAAACCACCCGGGTTTGCGGACGCACCAGATCGCCAATGGAACTGCCGATGCCGGGGTTGAAGAACGTGACGTCGATCCCATTGCGGCGAAGCTCCGTATCGCAGAAATTCCGAGCCGGACCATAAACCGCATCGGTGACAAGCAGATGATCGCCCGGGCTCAGCAGTGCCTTCAACACGCCGGCGATCGCGGCCAAGCCAGATGGATAGAGAACGGCTCCATCGGCGCCTTCACATTCTGCCATCGCATCCACCAGGGCGAATGATGTCTGCGTGCCGTAGCGGCCATAGCGCAAGGTGCCAAATTTGCTGGCCCGGGAACGCTCATAGGCGCCGATATCGGGGTAGAGCACCGTCGAGGCCCGAACGACCGGCGTGTTGACGACGCCGCCAAAATCGGCAGGGCGGCGGCCGGCATGCACCAGCTGCGTATCCCGCTTGAGGGTGGGCGCCCGCATCGCCTAGCCCGCCATCTTTTCTTGGAGCCGCGTCGCCGTCCTGGGGACAATGGACACTGGATGGGCACCAGCGGCGCTGACGATCAGAACCGGCCCGATCTCCTTCAGACTTGCAGCCAACGCTCGCAGCAATTTCAGCAATGTCGCCTCCCGTTTGTTGCACTATTTGCAACTTGATTGCATTATAAACAAATGACTCTTTGCGTGTCAAGACGACTTGAACAGGCCCTGGTGCTGAATGGCTG
Source organism: Mesorhizobium sp. INR15 (assembly GCF_015500075.1). NCBI lineage: Bacteria > Pseudomonadati > Pseudomonadota > Alphaproteobacteria > Hyphomicrobiales > Phyllobacteriaceae > Mesorhizobium > Mesorhizobium sp. INR15. The sequence goes on from NZ_CP045496.1 coordinate 6,187,107, forward strand.
AGCTGTGCTTCGTAGCGACGCCGCGAATGCCGGCGATCAAGCGAATGGGCGCATAGGCGCCAATCCGCGCAGACATGGCGTTGAACCGGCATGCTACGCGTAAGAATGGCGGAATGGATCGCCTGGCGTCGCTGCCGGTGCAGCAGGCTGCGTTGCCGTCAGCCTAACGGGATTCCCGATCGAAGACCTTACCGGTCGCCGCCGGCTGTCGTGTGCCGCCATTGAACCAGACCAGGGCAACGAGCGATGCGGCGAAAGGCAGGATGAGGAAGATCTGATAGGGCACGAGAGGATTCGAGAATTGCAGTTGCAATTGCAACGCGTCGCATAGCCCGAAGAAGAGCGCCGCGACCACCGCGCCCACCGGATGCCAGCGGCCCAGAATGATTGCGGCAAGGGCGATAAAGCCCTTTCCGGCGCTCATGCCCTCGGAAAATATGTAGACTTGGCACAAGACTAGATGACAGCCGCCCGCGGCTGCGCAGGCCCCGCTCAATGCAAGGGAAACATAACGGATCGCCGTGACGTTGACGCCAGCGGAATCGGCGGCCCGTGGGCTCTCGCCTGCCGCCCTCAGTCTCAAACCCGCCTGCGTGCGGTACATGCAAAAAGCGACGGCGGCGACGAGTACGGGCAGCATGTAAGCCAGCGGATCCTGGCTGAAGAGGGCTGGCCCGATCACCGGCAGTCCCGAGAGATAGGGTATTGGAAACGCAGCAAAGCCGCTGACAGCGGTCCCGCCGCCGGCGAGGCCGAAAGTAGCACGAGCCAGGAAGGCCGTCAGGCCGGCGCAAAGCAGGTTGATGGCAATTCCGGCGACCAGTTGGTTGACCGCAAGGGTGACGCACAACAACGCAAGCAGCAGCCCTGCGGCAGCGCCCAGCAAGATACCAGCGACAAGCCCGACGACAGGCGACCCTGTCAGGTAGGTGCCGGCGGCGGCGCCAAACGCACCCCAAAGCATCATACCTTCGAGACCGACATTATAGACGCCACCACGTTCGGCCAGGACACCGCCCAGCGCCGCGAACCCGATCGGTGTCGCAAGCCTCACGCCCGAGGCCAGCAGAACGGTGATCAATCCAATGTCGGGGAGCAGACTCATTGCTTCGGTTCCGTGGGGTTAGGTTGGTCCGAGGGCACTGGCTTGAGCCTGAAACCGTCGAACAAGCCGACCAGCAGATCGCCCTTCCAGGCCAGACTGGCGGCAACCAGGATGACGACCAGGCCAACAATGGCATCGACGACGGTCCCCTCTACGCCCGCCGCTCTTTGCATCACGCTGGCGCCGGATTTCAGCGCACCGAGAAACAGGGCCGACAGCGGAGCAAAGGCCGGATTGGCATTGGCGATGAAAGCGGCGACGACGCCATCGAAACCGTAGCCGGGGCTGAAAAGGTGGAAGAGGCGATACTTCAGGCCGAGCACTTCTATGCCGCCCGCGAGTCCAGCCAGCATGCCCCCGGAAGCCATCGAGGCGACGATATGGGCTTTCACATTCAGGCCAGCATATCTGGCCGCCGTCGGGCTTTTGCCGACAATGTCGAGTGACAGGCCCGTCGCCGTGCGAGCGAAGACGAAGGCGATGACCACGGCAGCCGCGACGCCGAAAATGACGCCGATATGGGCATCGGTTTGCGGCATCAACAGCGGCAGCCGGAATTGCTCTGGTATTTCGTCCGAGTAGGGGTAAGGAGCGCCGCTGGCGATCATCGGACCACTGACCGCGAAACTCACAACATAGATGGCGATATAGTTCATCAGCAGGGTCACAATGACCTCGTTGATGCCTCGCCATGCTTTCAGCAAGCCGGCGATGCTCGCCCAGAGCGCGCCGCCCATCATGGCGCACAGGAGCGCTGCGGGAATTGCAATCATTGAAGGCAATGTGGGCAGGTGCAATGCGGCCAACGTGCCAAACAAGCCACCCATGTAGATCTGGCCCTCGCCGCCGATATTGTAAACGCCAGCCCGCAACGGCACGATGACCGCAAGCGCGGCAAGCAGGATCGGAGACGTTTTCACGATTGTGTTGGACAGACCCCAATAGTCGAAAAGCGCCTCGTGAACGAGAGCCGTATAGGCTTTCAACGGATCGGCTCCGGTTGCCAGGATCAGAATTGAACCAAGCCCCAGCGCCGCGGCGATCGCCGCGACAACCCGCAGGCCGACAAGCATGCCGCGCAGCCGCGTCATTGTGGCTCTCCCACCGAAATGCCCGACATAAGCAGGCCGATGCGTTCGGCCGTCGCCTCCCCGGGAAGGACCTCGCCCGTGAATCGGCCGCGATGCATGACAACGATGCGATCGGCAACCTCGGCGACATGTTCAAGCTCTGTCGAAATGTAGAGCACCGCGACGCCGCGATCCCGCTCCTCGAGTATCTTGCGCTGGACAAATTCGATCGCGCCAACGTCAAGGCCCTTGGTCGCTTGCATGACGACCAGTATCTCGGGACCGGCCTCGATCTCACGCGCCAGGATGATCTTCTGCTGGTTGCCGCCGGATAGCTCCCGAGCCAGTTGGCCGGGTGAGCGTGAGCGCACGTCGTAGCGTTTCATCATCCGCCGCGCCTGCTCGGCGACGAAGCGCGTGTTGATCAGCCCCCAGCGTGAAACTGGCCTGCGGCGAAAGGATCGCAACGCGAAGTTTGTCGCGATCGAGTGGTCGAGCACGAGGCCGGTACCGTGCCGGTCCTCGGGCACGAATCCGATCCGGGCGCCGCGCGTCCGCACCGACACGCCATGGCCGGTAATCTCCGCCGTGCCTGCGCTGACGCTGCCCGACACCGGCTTGCGCAGACCGCAGATAACATCGGCCAATTCTCTTTGTCCGTTGCCGTCGATGCCCGCCACGCCAAGCACCTCGCCCTGGCGTATCGTCAGCGAAACTCCATCAAGTGCAGTCAGTCCGCGCTCCCCGCGCGCGACAAGATCAACGCATTGCAGAACCGGGCTTCCCGGTGCGGTCAGGCGCGGGATGCGCACAGGCTCGACATCCCTACCGACCATGAGCCGGGAAAGCTGCCGCATGTCAGTCTGTCCGATGTGCCGCTCGGCCACCACCTGACCGTGGCGCATGACGGTGACCGTGTCGGCGACCCGCATTACCTCATCGAGCTTGTGCGTCACGAAAATGATCGTCGTGCCATCGTCTCGTAATGCCTTCACGCGGTCGAGGAACGAGTCGATCTCGTTTGGCGCCAGCACGCTTGTCGGTTCGTCCAGGACCAGTATCTTGGCACCCCTGTAGAGCATCTTCAGGATTTCCACCCGTTGACGCATCCCGATCGGCAGTTTCCAGATCGGCTGATCCGGCTCGACAGCGAGACCATACCGCTCGCTCAGCGCCGCTATTCTGGCCGAGTGACGGCGCAGGTTGAGCTGGCTGTGCAAACCACCGAGACCAAGGACAATGTTTTCGGTAACTGTCAGCGCCTCCGCGAGATGCATGTGCTGGTGGATCATGCCGACGCCATTGGCGATGGCATCGGCCGGCGACCTGAACGACACCTCCTTGCCATCGATCCGGATGGTTCCCTCGGTTGGCCGGTAGAGGCCAAAAAGCACGTTCATCAACGTGGTTTTGCCCGCGCCGTTCTCGCCGAGGACGGCAAGCGCCGTCCCCTGTCCAACGGACAGGCTGATGTTGTTCAGCGCATCAAAGCTACCGAACCGCTTGCTGATCCGGTCAAGAACTAGGTAGGACAATCGCTGCTCCCATCTGTTTCAAAGGCGTACACCGCCGCTGCGGGCGCGACGTCGGCGCAAAAACCAGGCAGTGCTCGCAAAAGGCACCGCCTGGCAGAGACGGCAGTGGTCAGGCCGGTTCGATGACGAGATCGCCGGACTTGATCCTGGACATCAGGGTTGCGACTTCGGCGGTGGTGCCAGCGGGAATCTCAGGCGCGAACGTCCCCAGCCGCACGACCTCGGGATTGTTGAAATCGTATCTGTAATTCTCTCCGGTCAGCCCTTCGTCCCTGGCTGTCGTCAGCAGCGCCACGATCAGCGACTTCACATCGAGAATTGACGACTGCAGCATGATGTCGGGCCATTTCATGATAGCGTCGTAGTAGAGGCCGAACGCCTTTGCCCCCTTCTCGCGAACGGCCTGCAGGGCACCCTGCGTGGCGCTGTCCATCGTCGGCCAAATGATGTCCGCGCCCTGGGCTATCTGGTTCAGTGCGGCTTCCTTGCCTTTGGCAACGTCATCCCAGTCGCCGGTCCAGGTGGCGAATACCGCGCCATCCGGCCGCGCGACCTTGAAGCCGGCCTCGAAGCCGGCCAGCGTGTCGTTGGTGAACTTGAATTTCTGCGCCTGAATCAGGCCGACCTTTCCGGACTTCGACAGTCGCCCGGCAAGAAAGCCCAAAACATAAGCCGGTTGACTGAAATAGAAATCGGCCGTGCTGACGTTATTGGCGGCATGAAGGCCATTGGTGACAATGAAGCGCGTGTCGGTAAACCGGGCCGCCACGCGGTCGATCGCATCCTGGAACTCTCCACCGTGTCCGATCACGTGGGTGAACCCACGCCGCGCATAGTCCGAGAGGACCTCGACGTGATCGGGCTGAGTCACCTTTTCGCTGTAGGCCGTCTCGATGCCCAGCTTTTTGGCCGCGAGCCCCATCGCCTCATAGCCAGACTGGCTCCAGCCGTGGTCTGTGATGGCACCCGGCATGACTATCGCCGCCTTCAAGGGTCCGTTGGCTGCGAAGCCGCTGCGTGCCAGCAAAAGGGCCGGCGCTGCCAGAGCCACCGTTCCAAGCAATCCGCGTCTGGTGATTTTCATGTAGAGTCCCTCCCAGGAATAGCGCGGTCCCGGCGATCGCCGCTTCCGCATGCCGGCACCTAATCGTGTGGCGTGCCCGTGCCTCAAGTGAGCACTTCTCAAGTGGGGTTGAATGCGGAGGGCTTGTGATTCCGCTCAAGCCCGCTTGAGGTGTTCTCACTGGCATCCGGCGCAGGCCTTGCCAGAAGTCACCGCCTGGAGGTGAAGGATGGATACTGGGACGTTGGCTGGACAGGCACGCCTGTTGCTCGAACATAGGGAGACGCCGGACATGCTTGTCCGGGCAGCGCTGGACAAGGCCAAGGCGTCGACCGGCGTATTCATATGCTTGATGGAAAAGACCGCACTGGCCGAAGCAGCAGACGCTACGCGACGAAGGGCCGGTGGCGCGGCGCTCAGCGATTTCGATGGCATCCCATTCGCCGTCAAGGATCTGTTCGACGTCATGGGTTCGGTTACCACCGCTGGCTCTCGGACCAGGCTGGCCGTCCCCACGGCGCTGCGCGACAGCGCGATCGTGGCCAGGCTGCGCAAGCTCGGCATGATCCCGATCGGCAAGACCAATCTCAGCGAGTTCGCCTTTTCCGGTCTCGGCCTCAATCCTCACTTTGGCACTCCCACCGCCTCGGGACATGAGGACCGTGCACCCGGCGGTTCTTCGTCGGGATCAGCCATCGCGGTCCAGCGTGGGATCGTGCCGGTTGCGCTTGGTACCGACACAGCGGGATCGGTGCGGATTCCAGCGGCCTTCAACGGTCTCGTCGGCTTTCGTCCTTCACGCGGACGCTATGAGATGCGCGGGGTTTATCCGCTGGCTGCCAGTTTCGACACCGCCGGGCCGATAACCAGAAGCATCGAGGACTGCGTGGCGATGGACGCCATGATGCGCGACGGCTCGCCGAGCAATGTGGCCCCGCCGCGCCACTTGATCATGGAGCAGGGCCTGCTTGATGATCCAGATGTCGAGCCGGCGGTTCGCCAGAATCTGCTGACGTTCGCCGATATGCTGCGCTCCGGCGGAGCGATCGTGGAGCAGCGCGCGATCCCCTCGATCGGCCGCGCCAGAGCGGCTATCAGCGAATTGGGCTGGCCTGGTGGTGTCGAGGCGGCGGCCTTTCATCGCAATCTGCTGGCGTCGAAGGACCGAGCGCTGGTCGACCCGCGTGTCGTCGTCCGGCTCGACATGGCAGCGACGACGCCTCCAGGGAACATGGACGCAATGCGGCGAATCCGGACGGAGCTGATCGACACGCTGCGCCGCGAGCTTGACGGCGCCGTTATGATCCAGCCGACCGTTCCGCACGTCGCGCCGCTGCTCAGCTCGCTGGCCAGCGACGATGACCTCTTCGCCAGGGTCAACTTGAAGACATTGTGGATGACGATGATTGGCAGTTTTCTCGACATGCCAGGACTGGCGGTTCCTTCCGGGACCGACCCGCAAGGGTTGCCAACATCCGTGCTGCTGACGGGAGCGAGCGGTTCCGACGATGTGGTCCTGGCAGCGGGGCTGTTGGCGGCGCGCAGCCACGGCACTGATAGTTTTTCGTAACACCCGTTGAAATTATCCCATTCGTGCGCGCCTGTTCCCAATGGCAATGATGGCGGCCATCGAAGGAGACAACCATGGCGCCATCTCAGACAATGAGCGAAACCCGCAAACCCGACAGCATCGCCTCAGGCAGGGTATCCGAAAACGGCATTCCAGTCCTCGGACAGCTTTACGAGATCCCCGCCCGAGAAGGGTGCGCCGTCGTTGTCGCTGCTGGGCAGTTGCTCACCATCATCAACACCCATGGTTCGCAAGTCTGCGATTTCTGGGCTTTCAATGCTGCCGATTTGAATGAATTTTCGTCGATGCCGCATCAACACGCGGTGACGAGCGGGATCGGACTGCGCAAGGGAAACGCGCTGGTGAGCAATGCCCGCCGACCGCTCATGACCGTGATCGAGGATACGTCGCCAGGCGTCCACGACACGGTTGTGGCCGCCTGCGACGTCCATCGCTATCGCCAGTTGGGCGCGCATGGCTACCACAGGAATTGCACGGATAATTTCAAACAGGCGCTGCAGGCCATCGGCCAACAGCCTGTCACGGTGCCAGCACCACTCAACATCTGGATGAACACGCCAGTCGCGGCCGATGGATCGATCTCCTGGCTGGCGCCGGTCTCATCCAGGGGTGACCGGTTCGTGCTTCGCGCCGAGATGGATGTCATTGCGGTCATGTCGGCGTGCCCGCAGGACATGGTTCCGATCAATGGCGCCGACCAGATGCCGCAACGCCTGGCTTTCATCGTTGCAGAGGGGGAATGATCAGATGATCCTCAACCCAATAGCCTGGCCGAACGGGGCACGTTGCGCATGCTCGATATCGTTCGACATGGATGCCGACAGCCTGATCCACATCGCCAGGCCGCGCGACGGTTTCAATCGGCTCTACCCCATCACCATGGGCCGCTATGGCCCGACAGTGGCGATACCCCGCATCCTCGAAACCTATCGACGCCTGGGGCTGAAACAATCGTTCTTCATACCCGCCTGGGCGATGCAACAATACCCGCAGGCAGTGGAAGCAATCCTGCGTGACGGCCACGAGATCGGCCATCACGGGTTCCTGCATGAGGATCCCACGACCATCACGCAGTCGGAACAGCGCCACTGGTTCGAGCAGGCCCTGGACGTCCATCTGCGCATGACAGGGCGGAAACCGACGGGCTATCGGGCACCGGTCTACAACGTCACCCAGGGAACCATCGACCTGCTTATCGAGCATGGTTTCAGCTACGATTCCTCCTTGATGGCCGATGACATTCCCTACCTCATGAAATCAGGGGCCGGTGAGCTCTTCGAGGTGCCGCCACACTGGGGCAACGACGACTGGCCGGCCTTCGCCCATTTCGAGGAGATCGGCTATATGATGCCGGTACGCTCGCCCTCGATTGGCCTGTCGGCATTCTTCGAGGAATTCGAGGCACAGTATGAAGCTGGTGGCCTGTGGATGCCGGTCTGGCATCCCTTCCTGACCGGCCGGCTGGCGCGCTGGCGGCTGGTGGAAAAATTCATCGAAAAGATTCTGACCACCCACGATATCTGGTTTGCACCGCTTGCCGAAATCGTTGCGCATGTCGACGCTTTCCGGCGCTCTGGCGGCGGCGTGCGTGTGGAGGCCCTGCCTTACTATGACGGACCGGTAGCGCTCATGAATGAACCTCGTCAGGCGGCGAGGCTGTTATAGGCATTGGTGAAATCGGCAGCCTCGCCTCGCAGCCAGTCGGTGAATTTTCCGATTGTGCGCTTGGTCCGTCGGGTCGGAACGAAGGCGACGCGGTAGCTGAATCCGGGCAGGTCGGGCCCGTCGATCCGAGCGAGGCGGCCATTTTCGATACCTTCGGCGACCATCACGCTGGAGCAAAGAAGTGGCCCGAAGCTGCGTTCCATGGCGTGCAGGGCAAGACTTTCGTCATTGATCCAGGACAGCCTGCAGTCCTCGCCACCCGTCTTGCCAGCGGCGCGCAGCCATTTCGCCCAGGTCGGGCAGTCGATTGACCTGTTGTGCCATTGGTAGGCGAGCAAGGGGCGCGTCATGTAGTCCTCGATCCTGGTCGAGACCCTGGTATCGGCCGGGATGGCGACAGCTGCGTGATAGACGTCTGTCAGAAGCGGCAACGAGGAGAGTTCATCACCCGCCGGCATCCCGTATCGGATCGCCACGTCGGCGTTGGCCGTACGCAGGTCGACCAGCGCGTCCGATCCCTCGACATTCACACTCAGCCCGGGATACGATCGTGTAAAGCTGGAGAGCCTGGGCATCAGCCAGCGCTCCGCGAAGGCGCGCGTCGTGGTCACGGTCAACGTATCGCCCTGGCTCCTGTCCTCCAGTTCCTCGAATGCCTCGGCGAACCTGTCGAAGCCGTCTCGCAGCACCGGATAGAGCCTCTCTCCGAGCAAGGTCAGTGCGACGGCCCTCGGTGTGCGTTCGAACAGCTTCTGGCCGATCTGCTCCTCGAGATGGCGGATCTGGTGCGAGATCGCGGTCACCGTCACACACAGTTCCGACGCCGCCGCCGTGAAGCTGCGGTTGCGGGCGGCAGCCTCGAATGCGCGGATGGCGTTCAGGGGCGGAATCTTGCGCATGGCGATCTCCGTTGCTCAGACAATTCGTTGCAGGTACGGCGCGACGTCGGGCTCGGGTAGAATCGAGAGCACCTTGAGCCGGTCCAGGGTGCGGCGGCCTTCGTTTCGCAGATGTGTGGAGAGGCGGGCGGCCGCGGTGTCGAACTCGCCCGCCAGCAGTTTGTCGATGATTTCCGCATGCTCGGCGAAGGTGGCATCGTCCCTGTGGATGCCTATGGATTGCGCAAACAGCGCGTCCACGATCATCGGCAGGCGGCAGCCGTGCAAGATGTGACTCATGCGCCTGTTGTCGAAGTGCCGCAGACACGAGATGTGAAGGTCGCGCTCGATGCTCTCGATGACATGCCTGGCGATCTTCCCCTCGGTCGCCATGGCGTCTGAAACGGTCTCGCGCATGACCTCCAGTTCAGAGTGGCTCAGATAGGGCGCCGACTGGTTCAGGGCATAGGGTTCAAGCAGCATGCGGACCTCACGATCCTGAGCGATCGCCTGCGCCGTGACCGGTCCAACAAGCCATGGCGAGTGAAGGGTCTTCTCGACAAGACCGGATTCGCGCAGGCGCCAAAGCACTTCCCGTGCGATCGGGCGACTGACGCCAAAAACGTCGGCGAGCTGCTGCTCATCAACCCGGTAGTGACCAAACGCGATGGCTACCATTATGTCGGCCTCGACGCTGTCGATCATCTGGTCCGCCGCGGGCTTCCCGTCCGGCTTGACCGCGTCGTCCAGGATGAAATCCCGCCCGGACAGATTTCGCTTGATCGGTGGCGCGCCGGCTGGCCGGCCCGCGATCATGAACCCGCGGCCGTCGAACCGTTCGAGGAGGCCTACCTCAGCGAGTGCCGACATGGCCTTGCGTACGGTCGCCCGGCTGGTGTCGAAGGCGAGCGAAACCGGGCCTTCCAGCAGAATCAGCCCTGGCTCAAGCGAACCTGTCCTGATCGCCGACGCAATCTGGACGGCGCACCGCTTGTAGAGGGCACCCGCGTTCTGCTTGTCCGAGTTGTCTGCAATCGAGCTTCGCATTTAATCCATCGCGACGGGAGCAGGCAGGCTCCATCATTTCGATCCTGATAGGCTCTCACAAAAAATGATGCTTGTAAACAATAGTCGTATTTTGCATTGTGGAGACTGGCCGAAGGATCTCCTGTCATGCACGCTCGACCCGATCCACTATCCCGCCCCGCCATTCGCACCACGCAGCGTGTTCTAAGGGTGCTTGGAACAGCCTCCACGGTGCTTGAACCTATCCTTCGGCAGGCGAAAGCCGATCTCGGCTTCACGGTCGAGGGCAAGGTACTCGATGGCAATGTTGCCCATCAGGTGGGCGTCGTCGCGCCTGAGAGCTTTGACGTTTACGATCAATGGTTTCACAACCTCGAATTTGTCTGGACGGCGCACTCCATCCGTCCGATCGAAATCGAACGGATCAAGAAGTGGGGCGATGTTGGTGAACTCGCCCTGACCGGCAAGGCCAATGAAACCCTCCCATCGGTGCCGGGGGGCGCGCCGAACAGGCTGCTTTACGTGCAAGGTGATGGGCGCCTTTCAGACACGCCGGCCGAACGGATCAGCATGCTGCCGCTCAGCCACTGCGCCGACAGTTTCGGTTATCGGCGCGAGTTGCTGCCAGATGGAGCCGACATCGGCGCGGAGAGCTGGGCGTGGCTGCTTGATCCCGCGTGGAAACGCGCGACGCTGCAGAACAATGCTTCGATCGGCGCCATCGATGCCGTGCTTGCCGTGCGCGCCGCCGGCCTCGTCGAGTTCCGCGACCCGGGCAATCTGTCCATCGCCGAAATCGACGCGCTCATGGACATCCTGATGTCCTTGCGCCGGCGTGGGCACTTCCCGCATTTCTGGGAAACCCAGTCGCAATCAGCCGAGCTCTTTGCCAGGGGCCGGGCCCGTATCGGCAGCATCTGGTCGTCGGCTCTGGTGCTGCCAGCACTACAAGGCATCAACTTCAGGACCGCGGTGCCCAGGGAAGGCTATCGCGGCTGGTTTGGCGGCATGTCGATATCACGCCATGCCGAAGGAAATACACTCGACATGGCTTACGAGTATCTCAACTGGTGGCTTGACGGTTGGCCAGGCGCGGTCGTCGCCCGTCACGGGTATTACTTCTCGGCGCCCAACCTCGTACGCCAACATCTGACGGTGGCGGAATGGGACTACTGGTACGAAGGCCGGGCGGCCTCGGAGGACCTTCCTGGGCCATCTGGTGACCCCGTCATCGCACGGGGCCACGTCAGGGAGGGAGGCTCCTACCAGGAACGCATATCAAGGATTGCGATCTGGAATGCGGTGATGGACGAGCACAACTATCTCGTCAGGCGATGGCATGATTTCCTGAGTTTCCGCCGCTAAGTCGGGCGGCGGGGAAACCGCGGCGCGGCTGATTGGCTATGCCCTCGCCATACGTTCTCAGGCAGCCGCCTTAAGGACGGATGCGATCGAACTGGCAAGTGCCTTTGCCTTTGCCTCAGCCGCTTCGACCGACTTGGCGCGCCGCTCGCCACCGAATTCCTCGAATTCCGCTGAGATCGTGTGGATTTCGGAGGCGCCAAGATAGTGCGCGCATGCGGCAATACCGGGATCCAATGCGTTCATGTGACGCCGGACGCCGTCCTCGAACCCGAATTCGCCGCGCGAGGACAAAACAACCAGCGTCTTGCCGCCCAGGATTGGTTCGATTGGGAAGTCGCCGCGTTCCAGATCAAACGAGAATGTACGCCCGATCCGGGCGATCTGGTCAAACCAGGCTTTGAGGGCGGCGGGCATATTGTAGTTGTACATCGGCGCCCCAAGCACGATCACATCGGCCTTCTCGATTTCGTCGATGAGCTCATCGGAAAAGGCGAGTGTCGCCTTCATGGCCTCGCTGCGCGCCTCCGGCCTGGTGAAGGCGGCCGCGATCCAGTTTTGCGTCATGAACGGTGGGGGATTGGTGCCAACGTCGCGATAGATCACGTCGTCCTGACCGCGTTCGGTGAGCCAGGCATCGACGAACAACTTGCTCAGCCGGCGGGAATGCGATCGCGCGACCCGAGCGCTCGAGTCGATGTGAAGTATGGTACGCTTTGCCATCTGGCCACCTCTGTAGATTGAAGATGATCAGAGTTATCGTGGCGACCTCCCAGGCGCAAAATCGAACGTCTCAAGTGCCTATGAATAGGGCTCAACCGTGGCGGTCCTCAAGAGTTGACGCGACGGCGATGCCCGGCCCATTGGGGCGGCGCAGCGTCCAACAGCGTTGCCCGCCACGGCAATTGGGATGGTCGGCCGGTATCTGGCCGGCAGCAGCCCCCTTGGTTCGAGCGTTGAAAATCGCCGATGCACCAGGCACCCAGCCAAGACGGAACCGGCTAGGAAGCCTTTGTCTATTCGTGTCATCAGCGACGACCGCCTAGCGGACATTGGCCCGTCCGCCGCGAATGAAAGAAAGCTCGGCGGATCTTCGCCTTGGCGCTTTACATTCCTCCCTTCTCGCAACGCGCTTCAATCTGGACCCCCAAGGCAAAATACAGTCAGTTCAAGCCTCAAAGGTCGCCCATCACAGCCATCATGCGAAAGCTCATCATTTTCGCAAACCCACTACTTAGGGACGGACGCAATTGCGCTCCAACCCCTCCTTGGCCAACACGGATACTATAACAATGATCCAGAGGGCACGACTGCACCCAGATGCCACATGTCGTTCGATGACGTCAGCTTTCGGCGCAGACGGCGCGTAAGTCGGCAACAATGTCTTTTGCACGAGCGGCGCATCATTTCAAAGGAGACGACGATGCCGCGAGCGAGCGGAACCTCCTCGACTTATCGCCGGCTGGCAATGGAAAGCAGCCGGCGCCAGATTGACGACAAATCAAGACAATGGAGCCACGTTCCCTATTGTCCAAGAAAGGCCGCAACCAGGTTTTCGTTCGCTCGTGCTTGCGCGGCCGACCCGCTCCAGAAAAGGTTGCCTGCCTCGAGCACGCAGACATTGTCGGCGGCTGCGAGCGCGCGCTCGGTGTTCTGCTCGACCAGAATGATCGCCATCCCTGTCGCTTTCATCCGGTAGAGCACCTCGTAGCACTCGTCGACGACCTTCGGCATGAGACCGAGCGACAACTCGTCCACCAGCAAAAGCCTTGGGCTCGACATCAAGGCGCGCCCCATGGCCAGCATCTGCTGCTCGCCGCCCGAGAGCGATCCGGCGAGTTGGGTCTTGCGTTCCTTCAATCGGGGAAAATAGCCGTACACCTGTTCCACGCCATCCGCGAGCTTGGCGGAGGAGACAATGTGGCCGCCCACAGTCAGGTTCTCGAGCACCGAGAGGTCCGGAAAAATGCGGCGGCCTTCGGGCACGATCGCCATGCCGTGCCTGATCCGCTGCTCGGCTGGCAGATTGGAAATGTCGGCTCCCTCGACCACAACACGCCCCGCCTTGCGCGCGACAATGCCAGCCAGGCACATCAGCGTTGACGATTTACCGGCGCCATTGGCGCCGAGCAGCGCCAGGATGCTGCCCGCGCTGACCGTGAACGACAAATCCCGGACCGCGACGATGTCACCGTAACCGCAGGAGAGACCGGAAACTTCAAGCATCAGGCATGTCCTCCGAGATAGGCTTGGCGGACCGCGGGATCGGCCATCACCTCGGCCGCGCCGCCAAACGCCAGCGGGCGCCCGCGGTCCTGCACATAAAGCGTCGGGCAGATGCGCATGACCTCGCGCAAATTGTGCTCGATCAGAAGGATCGTCTGGCCGCGAGCATTGAGGTCGCGGATGAGGTCAGCGAGCGAATGAGCCTCGGCCTGGTTGAGCCCCGCCAGAGGTTCATCAAGGAGCAGAAGCTTCGGATCCAGAGCCATCGCGCGAGCCATTTCCAGGCGCTTGCGCACGCCGAGCGGCATCGTGCCGGGAAAGTGATCGACGACGTCGCCCAGCCCGACAAGCCCCAGTAATTCCCGTGCCCTGGCCCTTTCCGGTCCGCGGTCGGTCCGGACCATCGCCAGCAGAGGATTTCTGGTCTTGCCGGAGCCACAGGCAAGCGCGACATTGTCGAGCAGCGTCATCCCGGCGAGTGGCTGGACGATCTGCTGGGCGAAGGCGAGGCCCGCCTGGACGCGGACGTTGATCGGCCAGCCGGTGATGTCCCTGCCGAGCAGCAGAACGTCGCCTTCGGTCGGTTTCACGATGCCGGTGACGACGCGCATCAAGGTGGTCTTGCCGGCACCGTTTGGTCCGATGAAGCCGATGAGTTCGCCATCGTTGATGGTCAGCGATGCATCCTGGACGGCGACGACACCACCGAACCGGACCGTGACTTTGCGAACTTCGAGGACCTTGCTCATACCTCGGTGCTCCGCCGGCGCGTGAAAGCGCGAGTGAACAATCCCGCTATGCCGTCCGGCGCGAAACGCATCATCAAGAACAGCAACGCGCTGTAGGCGAGCAGCTTGTAGTCGTCGATGAACTGGAAAAGCAGAGGCATGATGCTGAGCATCGCAGCCGCGAGCGCCACTCCCCAAACCGAGCCAATGCCACCAACAATCACCATGGCGAGCACGCTGACGGATTCAACGAAACCGAAGCTGTCCGGGCCGATGTAACGAAAATGATGGGCATAGAGCGCGCCTGCTATGCCGGCGGTGGCGGTGCCAATGACGAAGGCGATCAGCTTGTAGCGTGACGCGTCGATGCCGAGAACGCGGGCGACGTCTTCATTGTCGGCGACGGACTGGAAGACAAAGCCCATCCACGACTTCCGCACGTAGAGCGAAAAAGCCATGAAGGCAGCGGCCAGGGCCATGCAGAAGACCATGAAACCAATGCGGCTGAATCCGGTTCCCGGTATGCCCGAAATTCCAACCTCGCCGCCGAGGAAATCCTGCTGCCGGACGATGCCGACGAACAGGAAGCCGGCTCCCATCGTGGTGATCGCCAGAAAGTCGTGGCGCACCCGCAGGCTGGTCAGGCCGATGACGAAGCCGAGGGTCGCGGCGGCCAGGGCGGCGACCGGCAGGGTCAGGAGAAAAGGCACCGAAGCTTTGGTCATAAGTGCGGAAACGTAAGCGCCGGTGCCAAGGAACGCGGCATGGCCAAGGCTGATCTGGCCGCAAAAGCCGGAGATGAAATTCAAGCTGAGGGCAAACAATATGCTGATCGCCATGGTGGTGAGGAGGGTGATCTCGTAGGACATGCTATTTGTTCCCCAGCAGGCCCTGCGGCCGGACCATCAGAACCAGGATGAGAAAGGCAAAGGCGAGCGCGTCGCGGTCGAGGAAGCGTCCGAGATAGATGGTGCCATATGCCTCGATGACGCCGAGCAGCATGGCCGCGAGCAAAGTCCCCCTGATGCTGCCCAGGCCGCCAAGAACGATGATTGCCAGGGCCTTGTAGGACGGCACGCTGCCCATCGTCGGCTCGACGAGATTGTTCAGCAGCGCGACCAGCACGCCGGCGGCGGCAGCCAGCGCCGATCCGACAAAGAAGTTGAGATAGCGGACGTTTTGTATGTTGACCCCGAAAGCCCGCGCCATGCCCGGATCAGTCACGGTCGCCCTCCAGGCAATGCCGGTGCGGGTGCTCGTCGAGAGCCATGCAAGCAGGCCGAGCAATGTGATCGCCAGCCCAATGACCAGCGCCTCGGCATACTTCAGCAGGAACCCTGGGAACAGCTCGAACTGCCCCTGCAGCGGCGGGTTCTGATAGGACAGCCCATAGGGACCGAACAGGATACGGTAGATCTCCTCCGAGGCGATGAAGAGCGCGATCGAGGCGATCAGGGCGATGAATGGCGGCTGGGAGAGCAGTGGCCGGTAGGCGAAACGGTACATCGCCATGCCGACGATCCCGGATGCCGCCATCGCCACGATCAAAGCCAGGGCAAAGCTTCCGGTCTGGTTGGTGACGATCACGCCAAGATAGGCACCGAGTGTGAAGAGCGCCGCGTGGGCGACGTGCAATATCCGCAGGAGGCCGTAGACAAGCGTGAGGCCGAGGGCGATCAGGGCATAGATACTACCCTGGACAATCCCTTGAATGAACAATTCGAGATAGAGCATATGCCCGCGCTTCCAGCGTTGATCGGTAAGGCGAAAAGCCGTCTAGGGGGAGAGGCCCGATAGCGAACGGGCGCACTCTGACCGCAAAACGGAACCGCCCTCCCGGGGCCAATCGACCCCGGGAAGGCGACGGAGCGCTGGATGCTACTTTTCCGGCGGAGCGAGAAGCACCGGATCGCTGATCACCGAATAATGATGCCAGTTTCCATCCTTGACAATCTGGACCTGCACGTCCTTGCGCACCTCGCCCAACTGATTGAAGGTGATGGTTCCCGTCGAAGCGACCATGTTGGTCGCGGCGATCGCGTCGCGGATCGCCTTGCGATCGGTCGTTCCAGCCTTCTTCATCGCCTCGATGGCGACGTTGACGGCGGTGTGAGCGGAAGCGGCGACCATGTCGACCTTGTGGCCAGCCTTCTTTTCGAAGGCCGCGATGAAGTCTTTCGTCACCTGCGCTTCGGAGTCACGGTCGAGCGACGTGGTGATGATGGTGCCTTCAGCGGCAGCGCCGGCGATCTCGATGAACTCCTGCGAATCGTAACCTTCCTGCCCGATCACCTGGGCGGTCACACCGGCGGCGCGCAATTGGCTGATGAGCGGTCCGGCGTTGAAGAAGTAGCCCGTCGCGTAGATGACGTCGGGATTGTCGTTCTTCACCTGCGAAACGATCGGGCCGAACTGTCGGTCCTTCATGCCATATTCGTATTCCGCCACGATCTCGATGCCATATTTGCCGGCGACGTCCTTGAAGCCGGCGGCAAGCGATTGGCCAAAGTCATTCTTGAGGGTGATGACGTCGACGCGCTTTTTCTTCAGCACTTCGCCGATCAGATACCCGCCGGCGCGGCCCTGCACTTCGCCCATGAACGAGGTTCTGAAGACATAGTCGCCCGCGCGCGTGATGTCCGGGTGAATGGCGTAGGCGGAGATATAGGGGACGCTGGCCTCCTGGAAAATACCAGCCGCGGCCCGCGTCGATCCAGAGTAGCTCCCCGAAACCGCCATGACGACCTGATCCTTCTCGATCAGTTTCTGGGCGATCGGAACCGCCTCGTCCGGCGAGCCCTGATCGTCATAGACGACAAGTTCAACGTTCTGGCCGTTGATGCCGCCTGCCGCGTTCGCCTGCTCGACCGCAAGCTCCGCGCCCGTCAGCGCGGACTTGCCGTCGGCCGCGGCAAAACCCGTGAGCGGCACGTTGAAGCCGATCTTAACACTGTCCGCATGCGCCGCGCTCGCCAATAGCAAGCCGCTCATCGTGATGCCGGACAACAATGCACTCAGTTTCATAACTTCCTCCCTACTGTTGACTAAGGTTGTCTGCAGGTCTGCGCTGCAGTTTATGTCCTCTGCTTCTGCCGCAGCGGACGTCTGACCGGACGGTTCGTCCGGTCGTCGAACAACATGCCCATTGGCGTTGTCCGGTAGCGGCCGCGCAATTCGTATCGGCTGGCTGGATAGGTCAGCGTGACCACCGAAACCACCTGGTTCCAGGACCAGCTCCGCCGGTGCAGCACCAGGCACGGCTCAATTGCCTCGATCTCCAGCAAGTCCTGCTGCTCCGCCGTCGGAAGACTTGCTTTGACCACGTGCTCAAGCTCGCCCACCGGGGCAATTGAAACCAGGTACTCGGTCGGAGTGACCGAGGAAAAATCCTGATCGAGGAAATGCGGCGCGACGTCGGGATTGACGTAGCGGTTTTCGATCTGCACCGGCACGCCATTCTCCGAGTGAACCAGCACGATATGGAAAAGACTGTCGCCGGGCTGCAATCCAAACCGGTTCGCCAAGTCCGCGGGAGCGGCAATGCAATTGCTGGCGTGAACATAGGCGGAATGTTGATTGCCCTGGTCACGTATCTCCTGGGCGATGTTCTTGAGTTCGAGCAGGCTTGCCTGCTGGGGCGCCTCCCTGACGAAAGTACCGACACCGTGGACGCGCGTGATGCACCCCTCGTGCATGAGTTCGCGCAAGGCACGATTGATCGTCATGCGGCTGATGCCGAGATCCTTGACCAGCTGGTTCTCGGATGGAAGCCGCGTGCCGCTCGGCCACTCGCCCGAACGGATCCGGCCCAGGACATATTCCTTGAACTGGAAGTAGAGCGGGTGAGGCCCGGAAAAGATGTCCTCGATTATCTTCTTCATAGGCCTATCCCCACCAATTCGTTTTCGGTGCCCGCGACAGGAAGATGGCGCGGAAGACGGAAGCGGCGCCGGGCACCGCGCATTGTTCAATCGGAAAAATCCGCGCGAATGCGCGTCCCACCCTCATCAACCCCATCGCTCCCCGAAGCCCTATCGGGCCTGCTGTATGAGATGAGATGACATGTCTATACCTCTTGTCAAGCCTGCTTGTATATACCAGTATGCCTTTCCAAGATCGTCGTCCATTTTGAAAGCCCCTCATTCCTGGAAAATGGTTCTTTGACATTTTCCAATGGAAGCCGCGTTGTGGAACACAGTTCAGTGTAGCGACATGAAAATATCAAAAAGACAAAATCAAAGCGTTGCGCCACGCCCAGCGGGCAGGCCCGGCAAGGTATACTTGCAAACCATGATCTCCAAATTGATGGAGGCTATCACGGCAAAGGAGCTGAAATTCCGGTTCCGTGATTCAATAAATCATTTCGGCTTTGGCGGATTCATCTGCGACAGATCCCTATTCCAACCTCTTAGCGACGACGAGATTCTTAACGATAAGCGAGAGAGCGATATCGATACTTCAACTTTCGTCACTTTCTTTGATGAAAGCAACCTCTACAACGACATCGCTCAGCGTCTCGGATCGAGCAGTGTCAGCTATCTCTCGGCCATTTCGACGGCAGCCAAGACGTATTTCGAGGACCGGCGCGGTCACCAGGCTCGCCACTTCGTGCGGCAGCACGTGACCCCGTTCCTGAACGTCACGGACGCGCCGCGAAAGCATCTGCCGCTGCTGCAGACCGTCTTCAGCATCGGCACGGATTTCGGCCAACCCGCCTTTCGGGATCGGCTGAGCGTCCCGATAGAGATAGCGGGAGGCCAGACCGCCTATCTTGGCCTGTTCACGCAACGCACTCCCTGCGCGCGCGATATGCTGGCCGGGATCACCCTGGTCTATTTCTATCACGAGCTTTGCCGGACGCGGTCGGCCGCACCGCCGGACGGCGACCCGGTTGACGCAGTGGTGCTCGGCGCCACGCAGCTGGAATGCATAAAATGGGCGGTCGCTGGCAAGACGATCGAGGACATATCGGTCCTCACCGGCCTGCACTATCGTACAGTGCGGTATCACATGGAGCAGGCGCGGAAGCGCTACGGCTACGCAACGATGCGGCAGACCCTGGCCAGGGCTGCCTGCGACTACGATCTCGATCCGATGGGATGATTGGCGGCGCGCCGAGGTCACAATGACGCCCAGCTACCGGGGTCGCGCTTTGGGCGCGGGCAATCGCACCGGCGCCGCCGCGGTCCTGATGTTCAGCACGATGATGCCAGCGAGGATGAGGCCAACTCCGAAGAATTGCGGCCACGCTCCGAGTTCACCGAGAAACAGCCCTGCAAGCAGAATTGCGGCAGCCGGCTCAAGCGTCGCGATCATGCTGGCCCTGCTCGCCTCAAGGTAACTCAGGGACAGGACGAAAAGGGAGTAGCCAATGAGCGTCGGGATCCAGGCGATCGCCAGGATTAGCGCCCAGGCTTCCCAGCCGATATCGATGTCGAGGATCGAAGCCGGCCACGTCCAGCACGTCAGAAAGAGCGCGCCGAAGCCGAACGCGAAAAGAACCGTCGTCCACGGATCGTTCTGCCGCAATGCTCGCTTGCTGAGCAATGTGTATGCCGACTTCGTGAGGCTGGCGCTGAGGCCGAACAACACCCCAAGAGCATTGAGTTCGAGCGAAGCCGGATCATAGGCACCGGTAACGAAGACGCACCCGACGATGGTGAGAACCAGGGCTGTGATCTTCTTTACCGTCATCGCCTCGCCGAGGAACAGCACGGCGCCCACGGTCACGAATGCAGGGTAGGTATAGAGCAGCGATATGGCGGTCGAGACGGAGGAGTGGTCGAGCGCCAGGAAAAACGTCGCGTAGTTGAGGCTGATGCCAATCAACCCAAGCATGGCGAAGAACGGGACCTGGCCGAGAGCGATCGTTGGCAGCCGCCGGCGTGCGGCCGTAAGAATTACGGCCAACGTCACGAAAGCGACAATCGCTCTCAAGGTCACGACGTTGAGCGGATGTATCCCTCGCTGAAGAAGCAGCTTCCCAAGTATGCCCATGCAGGACAGCGCCAGCGCCGAGGCCACAGCCGCCAAAACGCCCTTCATAGCTTTCGACATCATCGCTATTGTCACCTTCTTGCCAGTATTCTTTAAATAAAAATTGCCGGCAAAGTAAATTGCATATAATCGGAGCGGCGTGTATTTTTAGTAAAATGTTAACTTCCAACTTATCGCGAGATAATCGAAATACATCGACACCCGGTCAACTGTCACTTCTGCACGTTTACAGCCAAGTACCCGGCCTCATAGTGTCGATTTCCAGGAAGACTTTCGGCATTCCCCGGGCCTGCATCCAATTGGAGTAGACAATGTTCGATGCGATGTCACCGGCCTTGCTCATCATTGATATGCAGAACGATTTTGTAGCCTCCGGCGCGCCAATCCGCTGCCCCGGCGCGACGGATATATGCGGCTCCATCGATGAGCTGCGGCGGACCGCCCGCACGGCAGGCATCCCCGTCATCTTCACCCAGGAGCGGCACCGCGCCGAGATGGTCGATTTTGGTCTGGAACTCGAATATGGCGAACCACTTCATTGCCTCGAAGGCACCGCGGGGCCGGATTTCTACCCCGCGCTGACGCCGGAAGCGGGCGAGTTTGTCGTTCCAAAGCGCCGCTATAGCGCGTTCTTCGCCACCGATCTCGAGATCCTTCTGAAGGGCCTGGGGGTCGACACGTTGATCCTGACCGGCGTGGCCACGGATGTATGCGTCCGGGCGACAGCACAGGACGCGCAACAGTTGAACTACCGCGTGTTCGTCGTTCCTGAATGCGTTGCCGGCACGACCGAGGCGAGAAACGAAGCCGCATTGGACAACATCGCCTATGTCTTCGGCAGCATACTGCCTGCTCGCGAGGCCTGCACCCTTCTCAGCAGCACGAGCGCGAACCCACGCCTGTCGAAAGCTGATCGCGGCGCCCCAGGCGCGACGCGGAGCGCGGCATAGCGAGAACGAATGCCGGACATTCAGCCGGCACGGCAATGAATTCGATCGTCACCAGAGGGAACTCCATGCAAAACGTCGATATCGATTCCAGCGCACGTAACGCGAACCGCATCAACGGGTCGAAGAAACCGGTTGGGTGGATGGTTCGCGCGGCATTCGACGGATGCCCGCTCATTCCCGTCAACGGCAGGCAATTCGTCCTCAACCCATTGACCGAGCAGATACCCGCAACCAGTCCCGAGCTGCTTCGCGATGCCGCGAACTGGGTCGCCGAGGTTGTCGATTTCAGCAAGGCGACCAAGATTGCCGGCGAAGAGGACAAGGGTGCTGTGCTCGTCGCCGCAACCGCCCTGCTGGTCGGTTTGCCGTTCGGGCTTGCGCGATGGCAATCGTCTGGCCTGCAGGGGCAGATCAAGGTGCCGTTCGAATGCGAATACACCAGTGGCGACCTTTACCTCAACGGCGTTGAGTCCAACGACCGGGTCGTAATCGTCGACGACGTCATCAGTACGGGCGGCACGATGGTCAGCCTGATCCAGGCGATCCGCCAGTGCGGCGCCGAGATCGTCGACGTCGTTTGCGTCGCCGAAAAATCCGCCTATCGCGGCGTGGAGCGGGTGCAGGACGAAACCGGCATCAAAATCAAGACCTTACTCAAGCTCGATCTGTCAGGCCCGACCTCGGCCATCCTCGACTAAAGCGACAAGCCACACACCAAGCGGAGGAATATGAGATGTCCCAGCAATTCGACACGGACTATGACGTCATCGTTATCGGCGGCGGGCCCGCCGGTTCTTCGTCCGCGACATTCCTGGCACAGTCGGGGAAGCGGGTGTTGCTGCTCGAGCGCGAGAAGTTCCCCCGCTACCATATCGGCGAGTCCTTGCTGTCGGGAACGCTGGAACTGTTCCGGAAGCTGGGTGTGCTCGACCAACTCGAGAAGACCTTCACCAAGAAGTGGGGCGTCGAGTGGATATGGGGTGAAACGCGCAAGAAATGGACGACCTATTTCAAGGACGCCGTCTCCATACCTTATGACTACGGTTTCCAGGTCGAGCGTGCCGAGTTTGACAAGATTCTGCTCGACAACGCCGCAAGTCACGGCGTGCACGTGCGCGAAGAATGCAAGGTTTTGTCCTCCATCACTGAGGGCGATCGAGTGGTCGGCGTCGAGTTCGAGGCTCTTGACGGCGGTGAGGTCCGGCGCGCGCTCGCCAAATGGGTGATCGACGCCTCGGGCCAAGGCGGGTTGATCACCCGCAAGACCCAGAAGCAGCAGTGGGATCCACTGCTCCAGAACATGGCCGTCTGGTCCTACTGGCGCAATGCCAAGCGAGGCGAAGGCATCGACAATGGCAACACCTTCCTGCCGACCTTCTCGGAAGGCTGGTGGTGGTTCATTCCGTTGCGCAACGAGATCACCAGCATCGGCTGCGTCGTCGACCGCAAGAACATGGACAAGCTCAAGGAGCAGGGCATCGAGGAATTCTACCACGCCGCGATTGCGCGGACGCCGGAACTCGCGGAGCGGCTGGAGGGTGCCGAGCAGGTCGAAAAGATCCGCATCCTGCGCGATTGGTCGTACGAATACGACAATTTCTGCGGCAAGGGTTATCTGGCGGCCGGTGACTCGGCCTGCTTCATCGATCCGCTGTTTTCGACGGGAGTCCATCTCGCACTGCTGGCTGGCTACATGTCCTCCCTCGTGGTGAACACGTTGCTGGAAGACGAGACGGCCGACGAAGCGGCTCTCCTCGCCTTCTACGAACGCAACTACCGACGCGATTTCACGCGCTACCGTGACCAAGTCTATTTCCTGTATGCGGGCCAGGCGAGCAGCCAGGAGGACTTCTTCTGGAAGGCCCGGTCGATCTTCGATCGGCCCAATCTGGATCCCAGGCAGGCGTTCATCTCGCTGATCGCCGGTTCGTTCGAGCACCGCGGCTGGTACCACCGCTGCCTGCAGCGCATGGGCACGCCAACCGAGCTGCAGCGGATCGTAACCGAGCTCTCCGATCCGGAGCAATTCAAGGATGATACGGCGCGTTCGAACCTGGTGCTGCGGGTGTCCGACGGCTGGCAGGTGGTGGACGACTACTCGATCGAGAACGATCGTCTGGTGCCCAGCAAGACCATCCGCACCCACCAAAAGCTCGAGCTGCCGCTGACGCCCGTGGTTGACGGCATCCTCGCCGAGGTGCGGCGAGGTCATGGGGTCGACTCCATCGTGGCGACGCTGACGGAAGACGGCAAGCTGGCGTCCTCCAATGTCTACCGCAGCCTGGCCGATGCGATCACCTATGGCGTGCTCGAACTGGCCGATGCACCGGCCGGCCAGCAACGTGCCGCCGTCTAGTTCAACGCAGGCAAGGAGATCGCTTTATGTCGACGGATTGCGGAAAATCGTTCAGGCTCGGTCGCATCTTTAACCAGGCCAGCAACAAGGCCGTGTGCGTGGCCTTCGACCACGGCCTCGACGTCGGCCCGATGCCAGGCATCACCGACGCGCGCGGCACCATGGCCAAATTGGTGGAAGGCGGTGCCGATGCGGTGCTGGTTTCTCCCGGCGTGGCGAGGATCTGCAAGGATCAGTTCACCGGCAAGCAAGCGCCGGCGCTGATCCTGCGCATGGACTGGACGAACATCTGGCGGCCGATACCGCAACTGAGTTACGCCGAGGGCTCCACCTGCCTGATCGCGCAGGTCGAGGACGCGGTGCGCTACGGTGCCGACGCGGTTCTCAGCTTCATGTTCATCGGCTATGCGGATTCGCGCGTCGAGGCCGACGAGATCGCCAAGAACGCAGCGTTGACGCGGGCCTGTGAACGGTTCGGCATTCCGCACATCATCGAACCGATGTGCCGCGGATCGAAGGCCGCCGACAAGGCGTTCGATGCCGAGTTCATCGCCTTTGCCTGTCGCATGGCAGTGGAGATCGGCGCTGATGCCCTCAAGACTGATTACAGCGGCTCCGCCGCCAGCTATCGCCCGGTGATCGAGGCCTGTCCCGTGCCGATCCTCATCGCCGGCGGCCCGAAGACCAAGACGCTCGCCGAGAGTTTCGAGATGGTCGAAGGCGCGGTTGAGGCTGGTGCCGCAGGTGTATTGCTCGGCCGCAACATCATCCAGGCGGAGGATCCCGCGGCAACGCTGCGGACCATTCGCGCCATCGTCCACGACGGCATGGCTTCGGGCGAAGCCATGCGCCGGTTCCTCGGCTGAAGGAGGCGGCGATGGTCCAGGATGTGCTGATGAGCAGCCCGCCCGTGATTGAGGATCTGTCGACGGCGGAAGCCGAACAGCAGTTCACAGCTATTCTCGACGGCGACATGCCGCTTGATGAGGCCGGCGCGCTTCTCGTGGCGCTGTCACGCAAGGGCGAGACGGAGGAGGAAATCCTCGGTTGCGTCCGCAGCATGATGAAGCGGGTAGCGCCGACCGATCTCGATGGTCCCGACGCCATCGACATCGGCGGCACCGGCGGCGATCGGCTTGGCACGTTCAACATCTCGACCACCACGGCATTCGTCGTCGCCGCCGCCGGCCTGCCCGTGCTGAAACACGGCAATCGCGGTTTCAGCAGCCGCTCCGGAAGCGCCGACATGATCGAGGCACTCGGCATATCGTTGTCCGCGTGGCCAGACCACGAACACGTCCGCGCCTGCCTCGCCGAGGTTGGCATGGCGTATCTGTTCACGCCGACGCATCACCGGTTCCCTGAGGGCCTGAACGCGCTGCGCAAGCGGCTCTGCATCCGCACGATCTTCAACCTCGCCGGCCCGCTGGCACATCCGGCACGGTTGCGACGACAGATGATCGGCGTGTCGGACCCCACGCTTCTGCCTGTTTTCTGCAATGTTCTGGCGCGATCAGGGCGGAAGCAGGCCTGGATCTTCCACGGCGCGGACGGCGCCGACGAGATCAGCGTCTCGGGACGCACCACCATCCACGAACTGCGGAACGGCCAGTTTCGGGTCTTCTCCGTCAGTCCAGAAGACTTCGGCATCGTGCCCTCGCCAGTGACGGCGCTTCGCGGCGGCGACGGTGTGGAGAACGCAGCGATCTGCCGCGACATTCTCGCCGGCGCCCCTGGTCCGAAAACCGATGCCGTTCTGATTTGCGCGGCGTCCGCATTCGTTTTCGCTGGGTTGACGTCGACGCTCCTTGACGGGATGGCGGCGGCCCGTGAGGCGATCGGATCAGGCGCCGCGGCGAGGGTCCTGATAGATCTTCGAGAGGCAAGTCATGACCGTCGCGGTTAAGATTTGCGGCATTACCGAGGTCGCGGATGCCGAAGTGGCAGCGGACGCCGGCGCCGATTTTATCGGCCTGGTGTTTTCTGATAGCCAGCGTCGCGTGTCGCTCGACATCGCCCGGACGATCGTTGAGGCGATTTCCCCGATCGCACGCACGATCGGCGTGTTCGTCAACGAATCGCTTGAGTTCGTCCACGCCGCCGCCGCCGGCTGCCATCTCGATGCCGTGCAACTGCAGGGTACCGAGACGGCGGACTATTGCGCGCGGTGCAGGTGGCCGGTGTTCAAGGGGATTCACCTCGACGGGCCGCTCGCGCGTCACGACCTCGAAGCCTACGACGTCTCGGCCTTTGTGTTCGACACCCATGTACCCGGCCTATCGGGTGGAACGGGCAAACGTTTCGACTGGAGCTGGGTGGCCGGATTTTCAGCCCGACCATTCTTTCTTGCCGGGGGTCTCGATCCCGAAAACGTCGCCAGCGCGATCGCGCGGACGCATCCCTATGCCGTCGACGTCAGCAGTGGCGTATCGCTTAGCGCTCGGCTCAAGGACCCCGCGAAGATCCGCGCCTTTGTCACCAATGCGAAATCGGTCTCCTGCCCACAGCGGCGCGATTGGGCGATGCCCTTTCTGGCGCGCGAACCGACGCATGGGACCAGCCCCAGAATTTCCTAATCCGAACCGGAGGAACAGTCATGCAAGCAGCAATCTACGAAGGGATCGAGAAGCTGGTGGTCCGGGAAACGGCCAGCCCAGACCTGCCGGAAGGCGGCGTTCTCCTGAAGGTCAAATCATGTGCCATCTGCGGCACCGATCTCAGGACCTATCACCATGGCAGCAGCTTCTGCGAACCACCATGGATCATCGGCCATGAGGTCGCCGGCGAAGTCGTCGAGGTCGCAAAGAACGTTTCCGGCGTGGCGCGTGGCGATCGCGTCACCGTCGCAGCCGGGATTCCCTGTGGCACATGCCGCGCCTGCACCAGCGGCTGGATGCATCTGTGCTCGAACGTCAAGGCGCACGGTTTCCACTATCCTGGCGGCTTCGCCGAATACATGGCGGTCAACCAGAGCGCGGTCACTCAAAAAGCCCTGAGCGTGATTGGAGAGTCCGTCACTTATGACCAGGCAGCATTGGCCGAGCCGCTGTCATGCGTCATCAATGGTCAGGAACTGGTCAACGTGACACTCGGCGACACGGTGGTTGTCATCGGCGCCGGGCCGATCGGCTGCATGCATGTCGAGGTAGCGCGCGCCAGGGGCGCGGTCTGCATCATCCACGTCGAACAGAACAGGCTGCGGCTGGAAAAGGCGATGGCGTTCGGCGCCGACTACTATGTCGACGCCTCGAAGGAGGACGCGGTGGCAAAGGTGATGGAGATCACCGGCGGGCGCGGCGCCAACGTGGTCATATCGGCCTGTGCCGCCAAGGAGGCGCAAGGCCAGGCAGTGAAGATGGCGGCGCTGCGCGGCCGCGTGAGCTTCTTCGGCGGGCTGCCGAAATCGGATTCGATCGCGGCGATCGACGGCAACATCATCCACTACAAGGAGCTTGCCGTCTTCGGGGCTTTCGCCTCCAGCCCGAGCCAGAACCGGCTCGCGCTCGACCTAATCACCAGCGGCAAGATACGCACGGACGCGATCATTACGCACAAGCTGCCGCTCGTCGAGATCGTGGAGGGTATCGGCCTGATGGACCGAGGTGAGGCGCTGAAAGTCGTGATCCACCCCTGAGTGTGCCGCAGTTGATCGGCGAGCCGGCTCAACGACTTCGCCACGTTCGTCCGTCTCACCGTGTCGCGGGATTGCCATGCCGCGGCCGCCGATCGAGTTGAGAGCATGTGTGGAATCCTAGCGTTCGTGGGCAAGCCACCGGAAGTCTCGACGTTGATCGAGGCGCTGCGGCTCATCCAGCACAGGGGTCAGGACGGAGTCGGTGTCTGGCACTGCCGCGACACTGCGAATGGTTTCGCCACCACTCATCAGCGGCAGACAGGCAGGGGCGATCCGGACGTCGTGCGGCATCTCCCAGACACGCAGCATATGGTCTTCCTGGCGCACTGGCGCTACGCGACGCGTGGCGGCAGCTTGATCGCGGACGTCCATCCGATCCTGGTTGACGGGGGCGAGGCCGCACTCGCTCACAACGGCCAGTTCCAGCTTTGGGAGCGAGGCCGTGGTCGCCCACTGTCAGACACGCGTCTGTTCTCGATGCGGATTGAGAACGAGACATCGCTGAAACTCGGCGACCGGGTCTTCGCGGCCCTCGATGGGGTTGCCGGTGCCTTCGCCCTCGTCGCGGCCGATCGTTTCGGGCTGACAACGGCATGCGACCGCTTTGGCATCCGGCCGCTCTTCCAGGCCCGCTATCCTGGCGGTATGGCATTCTCCTCCGAGACGCCGGCACTGCAACACCTCAAATGCGATGACATCGAGGAAATCAAACCTGGCTCGGTGACCGATTGGACGGCTGTTGGCCCCATCGAAGTGCGCAGCCTGCCTCCCGCGCCGCGCTCGTCGTGCTCATTCGAAAGCATCTATTTCCATACAGCCGGCGGCCTGTTGCGTGGCAGCCCCGTGGCGGCGCTTCGGCATCGGCTCGGCCAATTGCTGGCGCGCGAACATCCCGTCGACGGCGACTTGGTCGTTCCCGTCCCCAAATCTGGAATCGACTTTGCCCAAGGTTTTGCAGAGCAGCTCCACAGGGTACCGGAGCATGCGATTTCCCTGACTGCTGACGCGGCAAGAACCTTCATTCAGGAAGCCGCAAGCAGAGCGGATGCCATACGCCGTAAGTACGTGCTGAACACGAGCGCGATTGCTGGCCGCTCGGTGATCATCGTCGATGACAGCCTCGTTCGAGGCGCCACGATGAAGCACCTGGCCAGTGCATTGCGTCATGCCGGCGCCAGCCAGGTGCATGCGCGCATCGGATCGCCCAGGTTCACTCATCCCTGCTTTTTTGGGATCGACGTGCCGGATCGCAAAGAACTGATCTGTGAGGGCAGAAGCCTGGCGGAAGTCAGCTCATTGCTTGGATTGGACAGCCTGGCTTTCCTGTCTCTTGCCGGGTTGCACGACGCACTCGGCAGCGAAATCTGCACGGGCTGCTTCAGCGGGCGATATCCGGAAGGCGCGCTCTCATACAGTTGGCGACCGTGCGACGACCGAGCAGACCGGATCATCGCCGCCGGCGAAACGGACGTACGCTCGACCGTTGCCGTTCTGCGCACATCAACGACGGCTTGATCGGCCGTGAGCGACCCAATCCTCTTTGTCCTCTCTGTGGTGGCGCTGCTTTCGACCCCCGGCCCGAGCAACACCTTGCTGGCCGCCTCGGGCGCCGTCGCCGGGGTGCGCCGCTCCTTGCCGCTGTTGGCCGGAGAACTCACAGGCTATCTGGCGGCGATCGGGCTCATCCGGCTGGCATTGGAGCCATTGCTCGATAGTCCGGTAGTCAACGGCGGGTTCAAGCTTGTCGTCGTGGCCTATCTCGCGTTCACCGCTCGCGGGCTATGGAACGCATCGGCAGCGGCGTCGCCTTCGATCATAAGAACCCGTGGCGTGTTCGCAACAACGTTGATCAATCCGAAGGCGTTCGTCTTTTCGGTCGTCATCATTCCCCACGGCGTGGTGAACATCGCGCCCTACCTTGCGGCCTTTTCGGCATGCGTCGTTGTCGTCGGATTCCTGTGGGTGGCGTTCGGCCACATCGCCGGGCGGCGATTTTACTTGCTGGCGCCGCGCATCGCCTCCGTCGTTCTCGGCGGGTTCGCCAGCCTCATGCTCTTGTCCATCGTCGGCTAAAGTATCCGTTTTGATCAAGTGCTTTTAGGGGTCCATTTTCGCTGCGCCTTGAGCAGAGCGTTTGCGGGGATGATGAGCTTTCGCATCAATGCAGTGATTGCGACCTTCGGGGGTTTGCCTGCCGCCTTGAGCATGTCGTACTTTCATAAGGGTCTTGGCTCTGTTCCTGGCTGCGGTGCGATCCTTGATCAGAGCCGCACGAGCCATATGCAGGTCCTTGAGCTCATTGAGCAGGGAACTGCGAAGCGGGCGCGCCGTCAAAGCCAGCATTGCCCCCATGCGCGCCAGCATGGCGGCGTCGCATCGATCGGTCTTGGCCAGCTTGCCTGTCGCCTCCGCGAAACGGCGTGCCTGGCGCGGATTGACCTTGACCAATGGCAGTCCGGCCTCCGCGAGCCGGCACTCAAAACCGCGATGGTAAGGACCAGTCGGCTCGTAGACGACGCTCCGTCATCTTTTGCCGTGCCTCTGCTTGTCATGCGCAGCTCAAACTGCGCGTATCCGTTCAGGCCTTCGGGAAAAGACGAGGGTGATCAAACTTTAGCTCGGCCCCTCAAATGGCCAGCGCGTCGACGATCCATCCCTCGCCGCTGACGAGAGAGCCGCTGCTCTCTCCCAGCGGTTCATTCTCGCCGCTTCGGCAAATAAAGTCATAAGACAAGCGCGTCGCGTCGAAACGGATTCAGGCGACGCGCTTTCGGTCGTTGTTCTTATGCATGTCGTTGCCCCAAAACCGAGGTCACTTTTGGGCGACATGCATTAGAGCAATTCCAGGAAAAGTGTGTACCGGTTTTCCGTTCGGAATTGCGTAAAAACAAAGAGATAGAGCGGTTCGGCGTTTCCGTTAAACGCTGAGACGCTTTAGCCCATCGGGGCCAAGCCTCGTCGAGCGGCAGCGTGAGAGCGAAAAGAAACAACGTCGATCCGACGTATCGGACTCTGAAGCAGATCAGTTCTTACGTCGCTGGCGTAGTAGCGTTACAAAGCCAACATCAAAGGATTACGATGCAAAGGTCTGACCAGGCCCGGAACTGGTCAATCTGCATCGGACAATACGGGCACGTCCCAACTGACCAGTGTCAGGACCTTCGCAGGATTTGCGATCAGCGTGAACCCATGGTGAGGGGCATCTAACTCGATGGACCAACTTTCACCGCCAACATAGCCACGGGAAAGATCCTCTCACTTTCCCTTCAAACGCCGGGATGGCGGTAAGGTCACCGGCCTCGCGATTGCGAGCGATGGCCATCAACAATTTGGGGCTCTTGACCCCTCCATTAGAGGGGTTCGAGTCCCCACCAAATGGTAGCCCAGAAAAATTCAGAAAAATCAATTACTTACGAAAGCATTTTGGTGGGCCCGGAGGGCGAGCGAAGATCGTTGATTTTGTTGACTTTTTCGTGGGTCAAAATCATAGGCTGTCCCGTATCGTTCCGTATGATCCCGCCGCGAGTGCTTTCTGGTCGCTTCGAATCCGAAGGAGAGTCAGTGACTTCAGGAGATATGCGGACATCACTCGCGCTGTCAGTCTAGGTCTCACTGCGGCATCGATGCCCCCGAAAATTGTCAACGGGTGATGGGTGCCTGCGTGATAGGGTTTGCAATCCTCTTTTCCCTTTAAGCGGAAAGTGCGCGCATGCGACGATCTCAAGTGCAGTCGCTTCGTCTTTCACGTGCGGTAGACCTTCAGCACCGCAATCGAGCGCCTGTTGGATATAATAGGGAGCCGCGCTCGGCACTCGAACAAGCGTGAAACCGCTATCCGGCTACACCCAGCAACCCGGAAGGATCGACGCCGTAGGCAATATCGATCGACGGGCGAAATCCCCTCATCACCGGCTGAAGGGTTTTCAATTGCCCCGCCTGAGCAAAGCTCATCAACTCCCGGCTTAAGATCGAACCTTTGTGGGGCGGGCATGCGAGCAACGGCCAGGGTGCGCAGGGTGCGCGACGGCAGACTGGAATTCTCGAAGGAGTGGCTACAACTGCGCAACCCACACGCGCCGATCTCCGTTCTGAACGAGGAACAGATCGAGCGCATTCATGATGCGTCAATGACCGTGCTCGAAGACGTCGGCATGCGCATTCAGGACGAAGAAGCGCGCAAGCTTTTTGCCGGCGCCGGCTTCACAGTTGATCATCCAACCGAGCGTGTGCATTTCGACCGCCAAGGCCTGCTTGAACTCGTCGCCAAGGCGCCGTCGATTGCAACGGTGCGCGGTCGCGATCCGCGCAAGAAGCTGTTCATGGGCGAAGGCCGCGTCGCCTTTACGGCGGTCAGCGGTCCGCCCTTTGTTTCCGATCTGGATCACGGTCGTCGGGCCGGCACGTTTCGCGATCAGGAAAACTTCCTGAAGATGACGCATATGACGGACGTACTGCAGATCGAGGGCGGCACCAGCGTCGAGGCGCAGGACCTGCCAGCGGATACCCGCTACCTGGATTTCTACCTGGCCTGCTGCAAGCTGTCCGACAAGCCATGGAAGCCGCTGACCATCGGCCGGCATCGCGCCCGCGACGCCATCGAGATGGCCAAGATCTGGTATGGCGAGGATGAAGAAAGCCTTGCCGCCAATCCGGTATTCTTCGTCAACACCAACACCAACACGCCGCTGGTGCTGGATGGCGAGATCGCGCAAGGCGTCATCGAGTATGCGCGGCTCGGACAGGTCGTCTGCGTCACGCCTTTCGGTCTTGCCGGTGCGATGGCCCCGGCCACGGTGGCTGGTGCGCTGGTCATGCAGAATGCCGAAACGCTCGCCTGCTGCGCGCTGACCCAGATCATCCGCCCAGGCTGCCCCTACATCTATGGTGGCTTCATCTGCAACGCCGACATGAAAACCGGATCGCCGGCCTTCGGCACGCCCGAATTCACGCTTGGCGCGCAAGCCACCGGCCAGATGGCGCGCCGCTATGGCCTGCCGTGGCGCTCGTCCAACGTGAACGCATCGAATGCACCGGACGCGCAGGCGGCCTACGAGTCCATGATGTCGCTTTGGGGCGCGCTGACAGGCCATGCCAGTGTCTTCAACCATGGTGCCGGGTGGTTGGAAGGTGGGCTCGTCGGCTCCTACGAGAAATTCATCCTCGACATCGAGATGGTGCGGATGATGTGCGCCTGGATGACGCCGCTCACCGTGAATGACGACACGATCGGCCTCGACTCGATCAAGGAGGTCGGACCTGGCGGCCATTTCTTCGGCACCGCGCATACGCTCGCCCGTTATGAGAACGCCTTCTACAAGCCGCTGGTTTCCGACTGGTCGAATTTCGAGAACTGGCAGGACAAGGGCAGCCCGGACGCGGCGCGGCGCGCCAACGGCATCTGGAAGCAGATGGTGAACGAATACGAGGCGCCGCCCATCGATCCATCGGTGATCGAGGAACTCGAGGACTATGTCGCGCGGCGCAAGATCGAGCTCGAAGCCCTGCGCTAGATGCTTGCTTCCTCGCGCTCCTTGAAAATCAAACAGATGGATCTCTGACGGAATGGATACACATGCCCGCGTGGTGGTGATCGGCGGTGGGATAACCGGCTGCGCCATCCTCTATCATCTTGCCAAAAAGGGTTGGAAGGATGTCGTGCTGCTGGAGCGCTCGGAACTGACATCCGGTTCGACCTGGCATGCGGCCGGCAATCTGTTTTCCCTAACGCGGCCTTCCAACGCCCAGCGGCTGCAGGTCTACACGATCAACCTCTATCCGGAAATCGAGCGAGAGAGCGGGCAGCCTGTCGGCTACCATCCGACCGGCGGCATGCATCTGGCGGCGTCCGACGACGAGGTGACGACGCTTGCCATTGCCCGTGCGCGGGCCCGCCGCAACGGTGTCGAGGCCGAATGGATCACCTTCGACGAAGCAAGAGATCGTGCGCCGGTCCTTGATACGAAGAGCCTCAAGGCGGTGCTGTGGGAGCCGATCAAGGGCCATGTCGATCCGTCGTCAGCGACCAATGCCTTTGCCGCGGCGGCGCGCAAGCTCGGCGCCAAAATCCACCGCCACACACCGGTAACCGCTACGACGCCGCGCACCGATGGCGGCTGGGATGTCGAGACGCCGGGCGGCACCATCCATGCCGATGTCGTCGTCAATGCCGCTGGCCTTTGGGCGCGCGAGGTCGCGGCGCTGGCCGGCATCAAGTTGCCGCTGCTGCCGGTGGAACATCATTACCTGATCACCGAGGCGATCCCCGAAATCGAGGCGATGGACCACGAACTGCCGACGATCGGCGAGAGCGAGGCCGGCTATTATTCGCGGCAGGAGGGCAAGGGCATTCTGCTCGGCGCCTATGAGGCCACCTGCCATCACTGGTCGTTCGACGGCACACCACTCGATTTCGGCCACGAGCTCCTGCCCAACGACCTGTCGCGGATGGATCGCAACTTTGAAGTGGCGATGGACCGCATGCCGTGTCTTGGCGAGGCCGGCATCAAGCGCGTCATCAACGGGCCGATGATGTTCTCGCCCGACCTCGGCCCCCTGCTCGGGCCGCATCCGGAGCTGGGGAATTATTTCTGCGCCTGCGGCGTCATGAGCGGCCTGAACCAGGGCGCCGGCATCGGCAAGGTGATTTCGGAATGGATCGTCGACGGCGAGCCTGAGATGGACGTGAACTTCTGGGACGTTGCGCGCTTCGGGCGCTGGGCCGGCAAGCGCTTCACCTTCGAGCGAACCAAATATTATTACGAGAACCGCCAGGAGCGTCCCTATCCGCATCTCGAATGCGCCGCTGGCCGGCCGGTCCGGACCTTCCCCGCCTATGCCGCGCAGAAGGCGAAGGGGGCGGTTTTCGGCTTCAACAATGGCTGGGAACAGCCGCTGTGGTTTGCGCGGCCTGGCGACGAAAAGCGCGACATGTTCGGCTATGCCCGCCAGAACTGGTGGAAAACGGTTGGCGAGGAGTGCCGTGCTGTGCGTACCGCCGCAGGGCTCTTCGAGATATCGACATTTGCCAAATACCGCATTTCCGGAGATGCCGCCCAAGCGTGGCTGAGCCGGATTCTCGGGGGACGAATTCCCCGAGAACCCGGCGTGGTTGCGCTGTCGCCGATGCTTTCCAAGAAAGGCCGTCTGATCGGCGATCTGACCGTATCGAGGCTCGACGACGAGAGCTTTCTCCTGCTCGGTGCAGGAACGATGCAGGGTCAGCATATGCGCTGGTTCTCCGAGCACGCACAGCCAGATGCCGTGATCGAAAACCAATCGGACACCTGGGCCGGTCTGATGCTCGCCGGACCCAATGCCCGCAAGATCCTGGCCAAGGTGACGCAAGAGGACGTATCGAACGCGGCCTTTCCGTTCCTGCGGGTCAAGCGCTTGGAACTTGAAGGCGCGACCGACGCTATCGTGCTGCGGGTCTCGTTCTCCGGCGAACTCGGCTACGAAATCTATGCGCCTGCCATGTATCAGGCCGGCCTTTACGAAGCGCTGCTCCGTGCCGGCGCCGATCTCGGCCTGGTGCCCGCCGGCAGCAGAGCGCTGGCCAGCTTGCGCATCGAGAAAGCCTTCAAAAGCTGGGGGCTCGATCTCGCTCCAGACTATACGGTCATGGAAACAGGCATGGACCGTTTCGTCGACTGGAAGCGCAGTGGCTTCATTGGTGAGGAAGCCGCGCGCGGGCATCGCGAGCAAGGTGCGTCGGAGCACTTCGTCACCATGGTCGTCGATGCCGACGATGCCGACTGCTCAGGAGGCGAAGCGATCTTTCGCGATGGGGAATATGTCGGCTACGTGACCTCCGGCGCCTATGGCTATTGCGTCGGCGAGAGCCTCGCGCTCGGCTATATCCGTCGGCACGCATTCGAGGCGGATGCCAGGGTTGAGATCGAAATCAACGGAAAGCATCTGCCTGCCAAGATCACAGAGGGTGCGCGTTTCGATCCAACCGGCGCCCGGATGCGGGGCTGAGATGGCGCTCCCGAGCCGCGACTTCGACGCGCGATTTGTCGATCGTCTTCGCACAGTGCTCGGCGTTTGAGGGACGTGCGTCCGCACGGCCAACGGGTGAAGGGCGCCCTACGGGGCTAGCTCCGAAAGAGATTGGAGAGGCTGTAAATGATCACCAGCAGTGTCCTCGGCCGGTTTCGGCCATCGCCTATTGCCGGCATATTTTCAACCGTTGAAAGCTTGCGACGCGAAGGCCGCGATCTTCTGGATTTTTCGATCGGTGAGCCCGATTTCGATACGCCCTCCCACATTCGCGAGGCTGGCCAAGCTGCTATAGAACGGGGGCAGACGCGTTACACGCCGGTGGACGGCAGCATAGGCCTGAAAGTAGCGATCCGTAGAAAGTTCCTCGTCGAAAACGGCCTGGACTATCCGATCGATCATATTGTTGCCGGCATGGGGGCCAAGCCGTTGATCGCCTCAGCTGTGCAGGCGGTTCTGTCTCCTGGCGACGAAGCAATTGTCTCGACACCATGCTGGCCTTCACACGTCGGCATGATCGAATTGGCGGGTGGACAAGCCATCAAGGTCGGAACCAGTATCAACAGCGGATTCAAGATGACGGCTTCGCAGCTTGATGACGCCATCAATCCGAGGACCCGGCTAGTGATTCTTTGCTCGCCGTCGAACCCGACAGGCGCGGTTTACAGCGAGACAGAGTTGCGTGAGTTGGCCAAAGTACTGCTTCGCCACCCCCAGGTCGCCGTTCTCTCGGATGACCTTTACGAGCATATTCTTTTCGACGGTACGCCCTTTCACACGATCGCCGCGATCGAACCGAAACTGTTCAATCGCACCATGACCGTCAATGGACTGTCCAAGGCCTATGCAATGACGGGTTGGCGTATCGGATTCGCCGGAGGCCCGCTCGCATGGGTCAATGGCGTTCGTCAGATTTATAGCCAATGTAGCGGCGGCCTCTGCTCGATCAGCCAGGCGGCTGCTATCGCCGCGCTGGAAGGGCCCAAAGACTTCCTTGCCGATCGGGCAGCGCGCTACCAAAGCCGGCGCGACCTCGCCTTGCAACGCCTTGAGTCAGCAAATGGATTGAGACTTGTGAAGCCGCAGGGGGCATTTTACCTGATGCCTGAGTGCAGTGGGCTTATTGGGACAAGGCGACCCAACGGCGAGACGATCACTTCGTCTGGCGACTTCGCCCGTTACCTCCTGGAGGATTGGAGTGTCGTGGTTGTGCCGGGCGAAGGGTTCGAATGCGGCCCATATTTTCGCATCTCGATCGCGACTTCCGAGGCAAATTTAACACTCGGGATGAGTCTAATCGCAGAGGCCAGTCGCGTTCTTGCCGAGACGACAGGGCAGGCAAAACAGCGGACGTTACAGGCATCATCGATGGGCTAAGCTTGCTTGCCGCCCGGCACTTTCCTATCCGGCGTTCATTCCTTCCGCTATCCCCACAAAGCGCCTATGTATTCTGCAAAAGCGCCGCCGACGGTCGCGCCCGGTGGGTAGGAGTTGCAAAAATGGCGAGGCGTTTACCTCCGTTTGCCGCGTTGCGGGCGTTCGAGGCGGCCGCTCGTGCCGGCAGCCTCGCCGACGCCGCTGAAGAGTTGCTGATTTCGAGCTCGGCTGTCAGCCACCAGATCAAGTCGCTGGAGACCTTCGTCAGCGCCAGGCTCTTTGTGCGCGAACAGACCGGCCTGAAGCTCACTGAAATCGGCGAAAAATATCTCGAGGGGCTGGGCGACGCCCTCGACCGGATCGAGGCCAGCACGCTGTCGGTGATGCAGAACACCAAGAACGGCGGCTTGACCATCCATCTTTTTCAATCGCTGGCGCAGATGTGGCTGATCCCGCACCTGGACGATTTCCTGTCGGCCAACCCTGAGATTTCGGTCAAGCTGATCACCAAGCCGGACGATATAGAATTCTCCGGTTCCAGCATCGACATCGACATCCACTATGCCATGAGGGCGCCTGAAGAACACACCTGCGAGAAGCTGATTGACGAGGTGATCGCGCCCGTCGTGTCGCCGGACTATCTGCGCCATAACGGCCCAATCGAGACGCCTGAGGATCTGCTCGGGCGGCGGCTGATCGGTTGCGATTACGTGCCGCATGAATGGGATTTCTGGTTTGAGAAGATGGGCGTGCAGGGCTCGAACCAGACGCCGAAACTGATGTTCGATTCCCGTTCGCACGCTTTGCTCGCCGCCAGTGAGGGCATGGGTGTGGCGATGAACCGGCGACCTTATGGTGATATTCTGTTGAAGCGAGGCTCGTTGATCGCACCCTTTGCCGGCGAGGTAAGAACCGGAGGCGCCTACTACTTCATCGCGCCCAAACGCTCGGCAGGGCTCGCTCGTGTCAAGCATTTCAAGGCATGGCTACTGTCGCTCTGCACTGGACTTCGAGCCGAATAAGATGCCGTCGTTCGCGTTTGCCGCCGGACGAAATCAATTCATCGGCGCCGAAATTTTATTCGATTGAGACGCCGGGGACGCACCCCTAGGGTCCGCGAAAAGGCGGGACAATGGTGCGAAACGGCGGTCGAATTCTGATAAATGCGCTCCTGCAAAACGACTGCAAGGCCGTCTTCGGGGTGCCCGGCGAAAGCTATCTGCCGGCGCTTGACGCGCTGTGGGAAGACGCCAACTCCATCCGCTATGTCACCTGCCGCCATGAAGGCGGCGCCAGTTTCATGGCCGCCGCCCATGCCGACGCGACCGGCGAGCCCGGTGTGTGTTTCGTCACCCGTGGCCCCGGCGCTATGAATGCGTCGATCGGCCTGCACGCCGCCTATCAGGGATCGACGCCACTCATTCTTCTGGTCGGCCAGATCGCTTCCGCGCACCGCGACCGCGAGGCCTTCCAGGAACTCGACTATCGCCAGGTCTTCGGCCCGATGGCGAAATGGGTGGCGGAGGTCGATCATCCCTCGCGCATTCCCGAATATGTCAACCGGGCGTGGCGAACCGCAATGTCCGGCCGGCCCGGCCCGGTGGTGCTGGTGTTGCCGGAAGATGTGCTGAAGGCGCAAAGCGACATCGCCGACCTGAAGCCGGTGATGCTGACGCCGGTCGCGCCGCTGGCGTCCGACATGGCTGACATCGAGCGGATGCTGGCGCGGTCTGAGCGGCCGCTGCTGCTGCTCGGCGGCGCCAACTGGACACGTGCCGGCCACGCCGCCATCATCGCCGCCGCCGAAC
Organism: Mesorhizobium sp. INR15; assembly: GCF_015500075.1. Classification (NCBI taxonomy): domain Bacteria; kingdom Pseudomonadati; phylum Pseudomonadota; class Alphaproteobacteria; order Hyphomicrobiales; family Phyllobacteriaceae; genus Mesorhizobium; species Mesorhizobium sp. INR15. Next base: position 6,225,479 of record NZ_CP045496.1, read on the forward strand.
GCCTTTCCGTCCCCGTCGCCGTCGGCTTTCGTCGGCAAGGCCTGTTTCCCAATGACCACCCGAACTACATCGGCAATCTCGGCTTCGGCGGCGCTCCGATGCCCAACGACATTTGCCGCGAAGCCGACCTGATCATCACTGTTGGCAGCCGGCTGGGTGACGGCACCACACTGAAGTTCTCCCTGATCACGCCGGTGCCGCACTGCACGCTTGTCCATGTGCATCCAGGCGCTGAAGAGCTAGGCAGGCTCTATCAGGCCAATCTATTGGTGCAGTCCGACCCCAATGCCTTCGCTGCCGCCCTGGCCGCGCTGATACCGAACAATGCAAGCACAAGACACGCCGCGACTTGTGCCTCGGCACGCCGCCGCTACGAAACAATGCTCGAGCTCGCTCCGCAGCCGGGACCGGTCGACATGGGGGCGGTGATGCGCTTTCTGAGCAAGCGGCTGCCGGCAGATGCCTTCATGACCACCGGCGCAGGCAATGCCTCGGACTGGCCCAACATCCATTTCAGCTACCGGCGTTTTCGCGGCGGGCTGGCGCCGGTGTGCGGCGCCATGGGATTTGGCGTGCCGGCGGCGGTTGCCGCCAAGGTCGCCGACCCCGACGCGCCCGCCATCTACATTGGCGGCGACGGCGATTTCCTGATGAACGGCCAGGAATTCGCGACCGCGATCCAGTACAGCCTCGATCCGATCTTCATCATCGTCGACAACCAGTCCTACGGCACCATCCGCATGCATCAGGAACGGGCGTTTCCAGGCCGCAATTCCGGCACGGGGCTCACCAACCCGGACTTCGCCACCGTTGCGATCGGCTATGGCGGCCATGGAGAAACGGTCGAGGCCACAGACGATTTCGCGCCCGCCTTCGAACGCGCCATGGCGAGCGGCAAGGCGGCGATCATCCATATCAAGGTCGGCCCCGACCATCTTGGGCCGAACATGACTGTGTCTGCCTTGAACAGCCGGCGCACCGTCAGGCAGCGGCTGTCGAATTGAACCTGCGAGAGGATACAGCGTGATCAGTTTTTCAAAGTTTGCCGGCAGCCTGACCTACGATGCCATTCCTGAAGAGGTCCGCGCCATCCTGAGGCGCAGCTTCGCCGATACGCTGTGCGTGGCGGCGGTGGGCTCGACCACAGAAATCTCGTCGATCACCAAAGAGATCGCCGATCGGCTGTGGCGTTCGTCGCCCGAGGCAGGTGCTGCGCGCATGATCTTCGATGGGCGGCCGGTCAGCCCGGCAGGAGCCGCCTTTGCCGGTGCCTTCACCGTCGATTCCATCGATGGACATGACACCACCAGCGCGTGCAAGGGCCACGCCGGCTCAGCGGTGTTTCCGGCACTGCTGGCCGTTGCGGATTCGCTCAAGGCATCGGGCGCCGTACTCTCCGGCGAGGACTTCATGGTGGCCCTGGCCGTCGCCTATGAGATTTCCTATCGCGCCGGGCTGACGCTGCACGGCACCGTATCCGACTATCACACCTCAGGAGCTTGGACCGCGGTCGGCGTGGCAGCCGGCGTGTCTCGCCTGCTGGGGCTCAGCCAGGAACAGACCCGCCATGCCGCGGGCATTGCCGAATACCATGGCCCGCGCAGCCAGATGATGCGCTGCATCGACTTCCCGACCATGCTGCGCGACGGCGTCGGCTGGGGTGCGCCATCGGGCGTCATGGCGGCCTATATGGCTGAACTCGGCTTCACCGGTGCCCCCGCGATCACAGCTGAGGGGGAAGCCGCCAAGCCCTGGTGGCGCGACCTCGGACAGGCCTGGCGTGTGGCTGAAGACACTTCGTACAAACCCTATCCGGTGTGCCGCTGGGCGCATCCATCGATCGATGCCGCGCGCGACCTGATGCGCGACAACGGGCTTTCCAGCAAGGATGTCGCGCGTGTCCGCATCCAGACCTTCCACTATGCCGTCCGGCTTGCCGGCCACAATCCCCGGACGCTGGACGAGATGACCTATTCGATCGCCTTCCCGGTAGCGACGATGATCGTGCGCGGCAGAATAGGGCCGCAAGAGCTTTTGCCCGGAGTACTGCAGGACGAGGAAATTCGCCGCATTTCCAACGCCACGGAACTGGTCGAAACCGAGCACTACACCCGCATCAGCGTGGGCAAGCGCTGGGCCGATGTAACGCTCTACCTCAGGGATGGCCGCGAGATCATGTCTGAGCCGCGCACGCCGAAAGGCGACCTCGACAATCCCATGAGCGCGGAAGAATTCCATAGCAAGTATGCCAACTTTACCGATGGTCTGATCGGCAAGGACCGTGCGGATGACATGGAGGCGATGGCACTGTCATTCGACGATCTGGACAGCAAACTACTCGGCTCTCTGATCGACCTGATCGTTGCGCCGCTCGACATTGGCGACCGCCGGTGACCTGCGTGGCCTCAATCCACGTGCCACCGGAATTATTCTCATATCACGCTGAATGCTTTTCGATCCCATCGCGCCGGCCAACCTTTACGATGAGCCGTGAGAGCCGCTGAAATCAACAGCGCGTGAGGGAACGGAAACCAGTGGGAGAAATCAATGAAGACGTTCAAGGACAATGGCGATCGCATTTCTGATTTTGTGACGACGATGGCCGAGAGCGCCAGGTCAGGCGCGGTCGACCGTCGCGAGTTCCTGGCGATTGCCAGCACTTTCGGCGCCACGACCGTCGCCGCCTACGCAATGCTTGGCCTCGCTGCACCGACGGTTGCGCGGGCCGATGAGCCGAAAAAGGGCGGCGTGCTGAAAGTCGCCACCAGCGTCAAGGAGCAGAAGGACCCCAGGACCTATGACTGGTCCGAAATGGCTAATGTCGCACGCCAGACGCTTGAACCGCTGGTCAAATACACCAACGAATTCACCTTCAAGCCGATCCTGCTTGAAAGCTGGGAGATCAATGACGACGCGACCGAATACACGCTGAAGGTTCGCAAAGGCGTCAAGTGGAACAACGGCGACGACTTCAACGCCCATGACGTGGTCTTCAACCTGACACGCTGGTGCGACAAGGCTGCCGCGGGCAATTCGATGGCGGCGCGCATGGGCGCGCTCATCGATGCCAAGACCGGCAAGCCGCGCGACGGCGCCATCACAAAGGTCGATGCCTATACCATCAAGCTCAAGCTGCCGGAGTCCGACATCTCGATCATTGCCGGCTTCTCCGACTATCCGGCACTGATCGTGCATCGCGACTACGAAAAGATGGGGAGCAATTTCATCGCCCATCCGATCGGCACCGGGCCGTTCGAGCTGGTGTCCTATGATGTCGGCTCGAAAGTCGTGCTGAAGCGCCGGGTGAACGGCAAATGGTGGGGCGGCGAAGCTCACCTCGACGGCATCGAATTCATCGACTACGGCACGGATTCGAACGCCATGATCAGCGCTTTCGAATCCGGTGAGGTCAACACCAACTACGAGACCACCGCCGACTATGTCGACATTCTCGACAAGATGGGGATGGTCAAGCACGAGGTGGTGACGGCCAACACCATCGTGGCGCGTACCAATGTCGGCCACAAACCTTATGACGACCAGCGCGTACGCCAGGCCATCCAGATGGCAGTCGACAATGCCGTAGTGCTCAAGCTCGGCTATGGCGATGCTGGCATCGTTGGCGAGAACCACCATGTCTGCAAGATCCATCCGGAATATGCAGAACTGCCGAAGGTCAGCCGCGATACAGCCAAGGCCAAGGCGCTGATGACGGAAGCCGGGCAGATGGGGTTCGAACATGAACTGATCGGCCTTGACCAGGACTGGCACAAGAACACCGCCGATTCGATCGCCGCGCAGCTTCGCGAGGCCGGCTTCAAGGTCAAGCGCACGGTGCTGCCCGGTTCGACGTTCTGGAACGACTGGACGAAATACCCGTTCTCGATGACCAACTGGAACATGCGGCCGTTGGGCGTGCAGGTCATCGCGCTTGCCTATCGCACAGGCGAATCGTGGAACGAGTCCGCCTATTCCAACAAGGAACTCGACGAGAAGATCGGCAAGGCGCTGACCGTTGCCGATGTCGACAAGCGACGCGAACTGATGGTCGACATCGAGACAATCCTGCAGAGCTCGGGCATCATCATCCAGCCCTACTGGCGCAAGATCTTCAACCACTCGACCAAGTCGGTGAAGAACTACGGCATCCACCCGACCTTCGAGCAGAACTTCGAGAATGTCTGGCTCGACAATGCATAGTGTGAAGAGGTTGGAACGCCCCCCAATATTGTAACCGCGACCTCGGCCAAGTCGTTTTGAAACAAAGCCAGTGTGCGGCGGGTCCGACCACTGGCGGAAGATGTGACCCGAGGGTTAGGAGATCATGCGCGGAACGCGTATATGCGCGGCCCCGCGATATGGCCCTCCTCGATGAGTTGGGCGGCATTCATCTCGATCTCGACACGATCACTGTCGCGTCGTTCGATCCGCTGCTGGACTGTCCCTTCGCGATCGGGGTGCAGGGGCTAAGCCGCATCGACGGACTATGCAATGCGGTCATGGTCGCGAAGCCCAAAAGGGCTTTTGTCCAAAACTGGCTCGATTCCTATTCCCGCTTCACAGGGCAATGGGATCGCTTCTCCGTTCGTCTGCCCTATGTCATGTGGCGCAGTGGCCGATGGGACGTCCATGTCGAGCCATTTGACAGTTTTCATTGGCCAACCTGGCGGTCTGGCGGATTGATTGCCTTGTTCGAGAGGGATTTCGTTTTTCCGAACGCTCGATGTCATCATCTCTGGGAGTCACAGTCTTACCCGCGCTATTTTTCAGGCAAGACCGACGAGCAAATCGTTGCGGAAATCGACAATGGAAATTCGACATTCAGTCGCCTGGCAAAGCCATATGTCAGTTGAGAAGGCAAATAGCGGGTTTTAGAGAATGAGGGGCTTGGCTGCCCCATTGAGCAGCTGATTGCGCTATCCGCCATCGAACGGTACCCATTTCGGCGCAATCGCGGCCTCCAGCGCAGTCGCCCGAGATGTCTGCTTTTGGGCAATTGGAAAATTGCGCTCAGCGACTGATATTGAGCGCAAAGCCGACCGGCGGCCTTTGGGCCGTTGAACGAACCCGCTGCGCGGGAGGGCGCCTGCGGTTGAGGTAGGGGTGATGGGCCGGCCGTCGCGCTCGCGTTGAGCGTCGTCCAGCAACGGCAGAAGATGACGGGCTTCTTCAACAAGGAGCCCGACCATGCCCCATCCCCTTCTCGATGCACCCATCAGCCCGCTGCGCCAGCGGCTGATCGACGACATGAACATGCGGCGTTTCTCACGCGAGACGCAGCGCAACTATCTCCGCGATATCGGACGCCTGGCGACATTCCTTGGGCGTTCGCCAAACACGGCGACAGCCGACGACCTACGTCGGTTCCAGATCGAGCAGCAGGAAGACGGCGTTCCCGTGCCGACGATGAACAGCATCGTGTCGGCGCTGCGCTTCTTCTTCACCCAAACGCTCGACCGCCCGGACCTGGCGCGCCGGCTCGTCCGGCTGTCGCATCCGCGCAACCTGCCCGTGGTGCTCAGCCGCGACGAGGTGGCCCGGCTGCTCAACGCCACCACGTGTCTCAAGCACCAGGCCGCATTGTCGGTCGCCTATGGTGCGGGCTTGCGCGTCGCGGAGGTGTCGATGCTGAAGGTCGCCGACGTCGACAGCGAGCGCATGCTGCTGCGCGTCGAGCGCGGCAAGGGCGGGCGGTATCGCAATGCCATGCTCTCTGCCGATCTACTCACTCTGCTGCGTCAGTGGTGGAAGGTTGGGCGGCAGCAGGGCGTGATGCATCGCGACGGCTGGCTGTTCCCTGGGCAGCACGCGATGAAGCCGATCAGCACGCGACAGCTCTATCGCATCGTCGTCGAGGCAGCGCAGGCCGCCGACATCGCCAAGCGGGTCGGGCCGCACACGCTGCGTCACAGCTTCGCGACCCACCTGCTGGAGGACGGCACCGATATCCGGATCATCCAGGTTCTGCTCGGGCACGCCAAGCTGAACACCACCGCTCTCTACGCCAAGGTCGCGACCCGCACGGTGCGTGCCGTGACGAGCCCGCTCGACAAGCTCGGCCTGTTCAAGCCGGAAGAGATCTCACCCGACGGCTGAGCCATGCGCGCCTCGATCGAGGTCGCCGACATCTTCCGTGCTGCCGGGCTCGCCTATCGGGTCGCCCATGCCGGCCATCTGAGCCTGCAGCAACTGAAGGTCATGTCGGCAATCGAGCACTGCCGCACCGCAGCCCTTGGCGGTCATGTCGAGGCTTGCGAGGACTGTGGCCAATGGCGGATCGCCTACAACTCCTGCCGCAACCGGCACTGCCCGAAGTGCCAGGGTGCGGCCGCGCGGACATGGCTTGCAGAGCGGGAAGCCGACCTGCTGCCGGTCGGCTACTTCCACGTCGTGTTCACGCTGCCCGCCGAGGTCGCCGACATCGCATTCCAGAACAAGTCGGCGGTCTACGACCTGCTGTTCAAGGCGGCGTCGGAGACGATGCTGACGATCGCCGCCGATCCGAAGCATCTCGGCGCACGCATCGGCATCACCGCCGTCCTCCACACATGGGGCTCAGCGATGACGCATCATCCGCATGTGCACATGATCGTGCCGGGCGGCGGCATCGCACCGGACGGGGCACGCTGGATATCATCGCGGCCGGCCTTCCTTCTGCCGGTGCGCGTGCTCGGCAAGCTGTTCCGCCGCCTATTCCTGACCCGGCTGGTCGCGCTGCACGACGCTGGCCGGCTCGCCTTCTTCGGCGCAATTGCTCATCTCGCGGAACGGCGGGCATTCCTACGCCACCTGTCGCCGGTCCAGAAGAAGCGCTGGGTGGTCTACGCCAAGGCGCCCTTCGCCGGTCCGGAAGCGGTGCTCGCCTACCTGTCGCGCTACACGCACCGGGTCGCGATCTCGAACAGCCGCCTCATCCACCTCGACGAGAGCGGCGTCACCTTCCGTTACAAGGACTACCGCCGCGACGGCGCCGGTCGCCAGCAGGTCATGGCGCTCGCCACCGACGAGTTCATCCGCCGCTTCCTGCTCCATGTCCTGCCGCGTGGCTTCCATCGCATCCGGCATTGCGGCTTACTCGCTGGCTCCGCCCGCAGGGCCAGCCTCGCGCTCGCCCGCGAACTCCTGGACGTCGCCGCGCAGCCCGATGACGACACATCAGACGAACCGGACGACTTCCGCCCGCCATGCCCACGCTGTCGCGGACGCATGATCGTCGTTGAGGTGTTCGAACGCTGGCGGCAGCCCCGCGGACCGCCGCACGCAACGGCATCGAACCGGGAGAACGGCCCATGATCCGGCATGGCATGGTAGAGCCTTCAGCCGCAGGCGCGTCCCCTCCGGCAACGGATCCACGCGTGCCCATGGTGACTACTGACGCCGAAAGGCGCGCGTCCGGACCAGCGCCGAGCCCGCAACATCGCGCGGAAGCGCACCAAAGCGGCCTGTCCGTATCAATCGCGGCGCTTCCCGGCGACGATCGCGCCATCGCCGACATCAGCCGCAAATCGAAATCCCCATAGCCATCGACTTGTGGCCCGCGGGTTCCTTCCTCGGGGACTTTCGTACGCCTGCCGGCGCCCGAAACTCTTCACGGAAGCCGATGTTCGGTTCTGGAAAGAACTGTGAAGAAAGCGGTCGTTCGGCGTCTCTCCCACATCGCAGACCGCAACTTCCGGGCTTTCGCCAGATTCAGATTTCCATATACGCAGAAAGCGCAAGTTCAACTCTTGACTAGCCAAAGTGCACATCGCGGGTAGCCTGCGGCTGTGCATCTAGGAGACCACGTTTCTGATGAATCTCACCGTCTGCAAACCCCTGTTCAGATATGAATAGAGCTGGGCGGAGCTGAAGACCGCGAAGGTGCCGGCGACGTACTCCTTTTCGGCGCCGCTCAGAACCAGTGTGAGAACGCCTTGCGTCACGAAGATCATCTCGTGCCAGCCCTCCGGGTCGGGCTCGGCGTCGTAGCGTTCGCTTCCTTCAAGCGACCAGAGCCACATCTGCGTCTCATTCGTCGCCGGAGCGGTTCCTAGCAGGAACGCTGTGCTGTCGGCTCCGCTCCCACGCCACGTCACTTCGTTGATGTCGGACGACGACCTTCGATCCCGGTCTCTAACGAGATCAACGAAGCTGGCGCCCATCGCTGCAGCCAGCTTGTCGAGGCTCGACAGGCTTATATTCGCATCGCCGGCCTCTACCGCGATGATCATCCTGCGACTGATACCGGAAGCCTCGGCGAGTGCGATCTGACTCATTCCGGCTGCCTGCCGCAAGCTGCGGAGGTTGCCGGAAACATGCGCAAGGACATCACCCCGCTCTTGACTGTGCAATATATTGCTCATAAAATCCTTCTACTCTCAACGGGCAAGCCCTTCAACAGCGAATTCGACCGCGCATCATCTCCGGCGCGAGTGGTCGATTGCGTGCGGTTGGCTGCCAGCATGTAAAAGCTAGGTGATTCATGTCGCAACAGCCGATCGTCCTGAACGAAAGCGATATCGCTGCCCTCCTGCCGCGCCTGGACATCCGGTCTGCCCTGGAGCGCATGTTCCGCTCACTCGCAGAGGGCGCCGCTGTGCAGCCGCCACAGATGCTCAGCCTCTTTCCGCACCACGCTGGGGACTTCATCACGTACCAGGGCGTCCTCGCCAACGAGAAGGTCTTCGGCGCGAAACTGTCTCCATACATTCCCGCAGACGGCAAGGCGCTGGTCACAGCGTGGACGCTGCTGATGTCGACGCAGACCGGCATGCCGGTCCTCCTTTGCGATTCGAAAAAGCTCACCACGGAGAGGACGGCCGCCACCTCGATCATCGCCGCGGACGTCCTGGCCACCCAACAGGCCTCAGTCTTGACGATCGTCGGTTCCGGCCAGGTTGCCATGGCGCATCTCAGATACGCGGAGACCATAAGAGATTGGAAGGAAATCAGGATCGCATCGCCGAACATAGGCAACCGTGCCGATATCCCGGCTCGAATTGGAAGCGGATGTTCCGTGACGACATTCTCGGACGCGAACAAGGCCATCGATGGCGCCGACGTGGTGATGCTCTGCACCTCGTCGGGCAAGCCGGTGATCGATGCCAAGCTTCTGGCAAAAACGGCGGTTGTGACATCCATCAGCACGAACGTGGCGAACGCCCACGAGGTCGATCCCGCGGCGCTGGCCGGATTCGACGTCTACTGCGACTATCGCGCGACCACTCCGGCATCCGCGGGCGAGATGAAGCTCGCAACGGCATCCGGCGCGTGGGATCCGAAAGCACTCCGAGGCGATCTACCGGAACTGTTGACAGGCAGGGCCAGGGCGCCGAGCCGCGAACGACCCGCCTTCTTCCGCTCAATCGGCCTCGGTCTCGAGGACATCGCAGCTGCCGTCGCACTGCTCGCCATCGCCCGCGCCTGAACAACAACACGCTGAGGAAATTGAAATGAAGATTCGGAATTTTGGCGTCGAGATCTGGATGAATCACTACGAGACGAAGTGCGAACTCAATCTGGCGGAGACCTGCGTCGAGTCGCTGACGGTGGCCGAGCTTCTCGATATGGCGGGCAAGACCGATATCGCACAGGAGCTCCTGCCGCTGAAGCTCACCTACGGCGCGATCGAAGGGAGTGTGCGGCTTCGCAGGCTCGTCGCCGGCCTTTATGAGCGGCAGCGGATGGAGAATGTCGTCATCACCCACGGGGCCATCGGTGCGAACGCCCTGGTCTATCAGACCCTGGTGGATCCGGGCGACCGCGTCATCTCCGTGCTCCCGACGTATCAACAGCACTACTCGATCCCCGAAAGCATCGGTGCGGACACCCGGATCCTGAAGTTGACGGAAAAGACCGGCTTCCTCCCCGATCTCGCGGAACTGAAGTCTCTGGCGACGCCCGGAACGAAGCTCATCGCCATCAACAATCCGAACAATCCGACGGGTTCGCTGATGGACCGGCAATACCTCGAGCGCATCGTCGAGATTGCTCGTGCTTGCGACGCGTGGATTCTATGCGACGAGGTCTACCGCGGAACCGACCAGGACGGCGATGGCATAACGGCGTCGATCGCGGACCTGTACGAAAAGGGGATCAGCACGGGCAGCATGTCGAAGACCTACTCGCTCGCGGGTCTCCGGCTGGGCTGGATCGCCGGTCCGCAGGGCCTGATCCACGCCGCCTCCATCCATCGCGACTACAACACGATCAGCGTAGGCATGCTTGATGACCACTTCGCCGCGATCGCGCTGGAGAACCGGGACAAGATCCTTGAGCGCAGCCATCGCATCACACGCACCAACCTCGCCATCCTTTCCGAATGGGTGGACGCCGAGCCCTTGATCTCCTGGGTCAAGCCGCGCTCGGGAACCACCGCGCTGCTCAAATACGACCTGCCGATCTCGTCTGAAGAATTCTGCATCGGGCTTCTCGAAAAGACGGGCGTCATGTTCACCCCGGGCAGCGCCATGGACATGGAGGGCTATCTGCGCATCGGCTACACCAACGGCGAGGACGTTCTCCGGGAGGGTCTCAAGCGCGTCTCGCGGTTCCTGAAGGAAAGCGTCATCTCGGCTGCTTGATCCGCGCAAATCCGGAGATCCGGCCGCCCAACGGGCGGAGGAAGAGGCGTTCCCAAGAAAGGATTCGGGAAACAACCCCCGGCGGCTCTTTCCCTGTGACTGTTCACCGGGACAGCTTCGGCCGAAAACCTGCGCATCTGCAGCAGTGCGGACCACGGGAACCGGCCGATGCCAGCCTCCGCCGCAATCTTTTGGGCGGAGGGTTTCGCCCTCGTCGGCTGAGCGGTCGCTACGAAACACCTTGCCGCAAACGATCCTCTATAGACCATCACACCTGGCGGGCGGAATGCTTCCGAATGGCAGCGGAGATCGCCGCCAGTCCGCCGCGCAACTCGTCTTCCAGGGGATAGACGAAGCCGATGCGCATATGGTTCCGAGGCATCTCGAACCAATGACCAGGGCCGACATAAGTGCCATAGCTTTCCAGCAGATCGGCGTAGAAGTCGTCGAAGTCGAACGCGGCACCGTGGCGGAAACGGGGGAATGAGACGACGCCGCCCTTCGGTTCCACCCATTCGATCAACGGATCGCTGGCGACCCAGTCGCGCATGATTGCAAGGCGTTCCGCCAGCACGGGCGCCTGCGCGGTGAGGAAGGTGTCGCGCTGTTCGAGAATGCTCGCGGCAAGCCATTCGTCGACGATGCTGCCGCAGATGCCGATTTGCTCCTTCGCCGCCAAGAACCGCTCCATCAGGTCCGCATCGCGGCAGCTGATCCATCCGACACGGATGCCTGGCACGCCGTAGGCCTTCGACAGCGAGGAAACGCTGATCACGCTGGGGCTGAGCGAGGCTGCAAGCGGTAGCGCGTGGCCGTGGATCAGGTCACGATAGGTCTCGTCCACCAGCAGCCGGCAGCCCGAATTCTCGGCGAGCCGGACCAGGGCCTCGAGGTCGGCGCGGGTGATCATTGAGCCGGTCGGGTTGTGCGGGCACGTTATGCTGATACAGCGTGTGTTCGGCCGGATCGCAGCCGCCACGGCATCGAGGTCGAGCTCGAAGCCTGTCGAGAAATCCAGATCGATGAAATCGATCTCGCAGCCAATCGCTCTTGGAGTTTCAATGTTGGTTGCATAGTTCGGACGTACCACGACGAGATGGTCCTCGCGGGCCAGAAGCGTGGTTGCGATGATGAACAGCGCACCTGCCGCGCCTGCGGTCACCAGTACATCCTCGGCCACGAGGTCTTTGCCCTGAGCGGCGATCAGGCTTCGCAGCCGTGCGTCGCCACGATGCTCCCCATAAGGCAGCAGCAGATCAGGCATAGTGAGGCCGAAGTCCGAAAGTTTCCGGTCGCGGATGGAGCTTTCAGAAAGATTGAAGCGGATCTTGTCGTAGCCGTATTGCTCCGGCGATTCCTTCTCGATGAGCATGCGCGTGTAGTTCATGATCTTTCCCTGGATGCGTCTTTGTTTTGTTGTCAGGCAGCGAGGGCTGCAATGGCCTCAAGGGCGCGATCGACTTCCGCTACTGTCGTGTAGTGCGACAGGCCGAGCCGCGCGACGCCACCCTTGTCGCGCAGGCCGAGCTGGCCAGAGGCCTCGTGCGCATAAAAGTCGCCTGACCAGCCATAGATATTCTGCGCAGCCAGCGTGGCGACAATCTCTTGCGGTGAACGTCTGGCAAGCCTGAAGCTGAAGGTCGGCACGCGGGCATCGAGCCTGTTTCGGCTGGTGGTGCCATAGAGGGTAAGGCCCGCTATGCCTGTCGCGTTGGCCAAGAAGCGGTCCATCAGTCCAGCCTCGTAGGTGATCGCAGCTTCGAGGCCCGCCACTATGCGCTCCCGAAGCGGGGCTTGCGCCGTCTTGCCCGCGCATATTTCACCCAGCCACGCAATGTGCTCGATTGCGGCCCAGGTGCCGGCCTGTGCCTCAAAGGAGGGCGTGCCGGGGGCGTGGCGCCAAGGCATGTCCGTGGAAGCTGGCCGCACCTTGAGTGGGGAAAGACGGTCACGCAGGTCGGCGGCCACAAACATGATGCCGGCATGTGGCCCGAAGAATTTATAGGCCGAGCAAACAAGCATATCGCAGCCGATCGCCGTGACATCGATCGGCAAATGCGGGGCCGACTGGACCGCATCGACAATGGTCACCGCGCCGACCGCGCGCGCGGCGGCCACAATGCGGCTCACATCGTTCACCGTGCCAAAAATATTGCTTGCGTGGTTACAGGCGACCAGCCGGGTGCGTGGGCCGATCAGTTCGTCCAGCATCTCATAGCGGTACTCGAAGGTTTCGGGATCGAAGTCGAGCCAGCGGATCGTGATTCCGCGCTCCTCGGCGGCGATGACCCACGGTCCGACATTGCCGTCATGGTCCATCCGGGTCAGCACGATCTCGTCGCCCGGCTGCCATTCGCGAGCGATCATGCGCGAAAAATGAAAGATCAGCGAGGTGCTGTTGAGACCATATACGATCTCGTCGGGCCTGGCGCCGAGGAAGGCAGCCGCGGCAGCATGCGCCCCGGCAAGGATGCGGTCGCTATCCTGCGAGGTGCGGAAAGCGCCACCTTCGTTGGCGCAGCTCAGAAGCATGACTTCGCTCATGCGTTCGACGACGCGGGCCGGAACTTGCGAGCCGCCCGGTGCGTCGAGGTAGAGGCGTGGCTTGCCGTCGTCGAGGAGCGCCAGCGCGGGAAAGGCCGCGCGAACGGCATCGATGTCCCATCTTGCAGTCGTCATCACGTTCCCCTCAGCCCACATAGTCATTGTCGAAATCGTCGCCGCACGGCACGACCGCACTGTATTTGACAGCCATATCGCTCTCGACCGCGAGGCTGGCTGCCGCCCGGGCGGTCACGGCCTCGTCGACGACCGTTATGGCGAGCGCCAGCGTGACCCATCCTCATCCAGGCCGCCGACAGCGTTACGAGGAAGAGGCAAGGACCGGGGAGGACGTTCCGGAAAGGATATCGAGCGCGCAACCGTGCAGTGCGGCTGTCGCGCTCGCGATGACGCTGCGCCGACCGGAATGGATTGTGAGCCCCTCACCCCGCCAGTCGGACATCGCGCCACCGGCATTCCGCACAACCGGAACCAAAGCGCAGTAGTCGAAGGCGTCGAGGCCGCCATCGACATTGATGTCCAAAGCACCGTCGGCGACGCGGCCATAGGCATGGCAACCGCCGCCATAGACGCACCAGCGCGTGCCCCTGCGCAATGCAAGGAGAGCGGACTGTTCGTCGGCATCGAAAGGCTCGGGATTGCCATTGCCGACCAGCGCATCGCCAAGATCGCCACAGTCGCGTGTGGCGACGGGTTGGCCGTTACGCCGCGTCCCGATGCCATCGGCGCCCAGCCAGCGTTCGCCGGTCACCGGATTGTCGATCACCCCCAGAACAGGGACACCATTGCGGGCGAGCGCGATGAGCGTGCCGAAGGTGGGGATGCCGGTGATGAAGGCCTTCGTCCCGTCGATGGGATCGATCACCCACACCCACTCGGCGTCGAGGTCGACGGAATCGAACTCCTCACCGAGGATGCCGTGGCCAGGATGCATGTCGCGGATGGCGGTGCGCAGCCGCTTCTCGACCTCGCGGTCGATCGCCGTGACCGGACTTGCGTCACCCTTGGTGATGAAGGCGCGTGCCTGCCCGAGTGTCTCGCGGACCGTGGCGCGGCTGATGTCGGCGAGGCGATCGGCGAAGGTCGCGAAATCGGCGAGATCAGGCACTGGCATGATTGGTCTCCCTGGAGAGCACCGAAGCGGATTGTGAGAGAGGTCGCATGTGTCGCGAAAGCCTGTGTTCGAGGGAACGCACTGCCGTGGTCAGCACATAGGTGATGGCGAGATAGATCAGGGCCGCGGTGATGAAGAGCTCATAGGGAGCGAAGGTGCGGGCCACGATCGTATTGGCGGTGCCAGTAAGCTCCATCACGGTGATGGTGCTGGCAAGCGAGGTTGATTTCAGCATGCTGATCACCTCGTTGCCGTAGGCCGGCAGCGCGAGGCGGAAGGCGCGCGGCAGGATAATCGTGCGGTAGGCCAGAGCGGTTGACATGCCGCAGGCGCGCGCGGCCTCGATGTCGCCAGCCGGTACCGCCAGAATGGCGCCGCGCAGGATGTAGGCGGTGTAGGCCGCCGTGTTCAGGCTAAAGGTCAAGATCGCGCAGACCCAGGCCTGGCGCAGATAAGGCCAGAGGAAGCTATCGCGCACAGGTTCGAACTGGGCAAGGCCGTAGTAGACCAGGAATATCTGCACCAGCAGCGGCGTGCCGCGGAAAAAGTAGATGTAGCAGTGAAGCAGCATGCGCACCGGCGCAGGGCCGTTAACGCGAAGGATGGCGACCGGAACCGCGATCGCCATGCCGCAGACGAGGGATGCGATCAGCAGCTCGACCGTTGTGACGGTGGCGTGAAGCAGTGCCGGCAGGCTTTCTATCATAAGGCCGAAGTTCATCGTGCCAGCTTCCTTTCGCCGCGAGCAGCGCGCCGCTCAAGGGCGTCGACGATCGCCGTGTTGAGCATCGTCAGCAGCAGGTAGATCAAGGCTGCGATCAGGTAGAAGCGGAACGGCTCCCCATTCACCGACGTTGCCATACTGGTGATGCGCATCAGCTCTTCCAGGCCGACGATAGAGATGAGCGAGGTGTCTTTGATCAGTGATATCCAGTTGTTGCCGAGGCCCGGCAAGGCAAAGCGCCACATCAGCGGTAGCTGGATATGGACGAAGCTCGTATATGCCGACATGCCGAAGGCGTGGGCCGCCTCGATTTCGCCCTTGGGCACAGCGAGGAAAGCGCCGCGCAGAACCTCGGCGGCGTATCCGCCGAAGACCAGGCTAAGCGCGAAGACGCCGGCCAGCATCGCCGGGACCTCAAAGTAGCCGGCATGAGGGTTGATCAACTTCACCAAGCCGGTGAGCGCCACGGTGCCCCCGAAATAGACGATCAGGATGATCAACAGTTCCGGCGTGCCGCGAACCACCAGGGTGAAGCCGCGTCCGGCCGCGCGCAAGAAACCGATCGACGAGAGCTGCGCGAGCGCGCCCAGGATCGCCCAGACGAAGCCGAGCATGAGCGAAAGGATCGCTATCTCGATCGTTACCAGCAGCCCCCGAGCAATCTCGGTGCCCCAGCCTTGAAAGAGCTCCATCGCGGACGCGCTCCACCTCGGGTTTCGGAAAAGGGTTGCGAGGCCAAGGGCGCGCAACCCGAGAGTTAATCAGTTCTTTGTCGCGGGGAGCACGCTGAATGACCAGTACTTGGCGTTTATGGTCTTGAACGTGCCGTCGTCGATCATGGCCTTCATTGCCTTGTCGACATCCTGCAGAAGGCTGCCGTCATCCTTCCGCAGGCCGATGCCGACGCCCGGCCCGAAATACTTCACGTCATTGATCTCGGGTCCGATAAAGGCGTAGCCCTTGCCGCGCGGCTTATCCAGGAAGTCGTTGGCAAGCTTGATCGGTCCCGCAAAAACCAGATCGACACGATGAGAGGTCAGGTCGAGCAGCATGTTGTCGACCGTGTCGTAGAGCGAGATATTGGCGTCTGGAAACTTGTCGCGCATGTAGGTCTCATAGGTCGAGGAGCGTTGGATCGCGATTGTCTTGCCTTCCATGCCCTTCAGGTTCGGCTGCCCATCGTCGGTGAGCGGCTTGGTGTCGCTGCCCTCGGGGCCGATGAAGCGGGCCGTCGAGGAGCGGTAGGGGAGCGAGAAATCGATGCTTTTCTTGCGCTCGTCGGTGATCGACATCGAGGCCGCCAGAAGATCGAACTTGCCCGCGAGCAGTCCCGGAATGAGCGAATCGAACGGCTGGCAGACGAATGAAACATCGGCGCCGATGCGCTTCACCACTTCCTTCGCGACGTCGATATCGAAGCCGAGCAGTTCGCCGTCAGGGCTGCGGTAGTTGAACGGGGGATAGGTGCATTCGCTGCCCACGCGCAATTCGCGTGCGGCAGCCTGGGTCGCGAAAGCAGCGAGGCCGGCGATAAGCATCAGAACGATCTTCTTCATGTTTTCCCTCTGTGGTTTTTCTATTTTTTGACGGAGTCTGGCTCACAGCACGCGCTGGAGAAATGCGCGGCAGCGCCCCGACTGCGGATTGCCGAGAACCTGCTCGGGCGGTCCGCGTTCCTCTACGCCGCCTTGATGGAGGAAGAGGACTTCGCGCGAGATTTCCCGCGCAAAGCCGATCTCGTGGGTAACGACGATCATCGTGCGACCCTCCTCGGCAAGGGTCCGCATAACACCCAGCACCTCGCCGACCAGTTCCGGATCAAGCGCCGAGGTCGGTTCGTCGAACAGCATCAGCTTTGGCTCCATCGCGAGAGCCCGTGCGATGCCGACACGCTGCTGCTGCCCGCCGGAGATGTGGGCGGGATAGTGGTCGCGCTTGTCGTAGAGGCCGACCTTGGCGAGATAGGCCTCGGCTCGATCGACTGCTTCGCGCCTCGACAGCCCGAGCACCTTGGTCGGAGCGAGCGCCACATTGTCGAGCACAGTTAGCTGGCTCCACAGATTGAAGCTCTGGAAGACCATGCCGATGCGACTCCGGATGCGGTTGATCTGGCGCGCATTGAGCCTCGCGCGCCCCGAACTGCGGTCTAGCTTCAGTTCCTCGCCTTCGACTGTAATGACGCCAGCGTCGGGAATCTCAAGGAGGTTCATGCATCGCAGGAAGGTGCTCTTACCCGAGCCACTTGCGCCGATCATGGTGATGACGTCGTGGGCATGAGCGGTCAAGTTGACGCCGTTCAAGACTTGCAGCGAGCCGAAGCTCTTGCGGATGCCTTCCGCGCTGAGCACGATTTCCCGCTCTGCATCCATAGGGGTCCAAAACTCCATCCTTCGCTGACATGAAGAGTGAGCCGAAATCCGCGCGCGCCAAAGAGCCAATTTCGCGTGGCGAGTGCGGACCAATCCTTGCGGAAGCGGTCACAGTGCCAGAATCCACCGCCGAAGTGCTGTCAGCCGACTGCGCTGACAGCACGGGCGAGGATGTCGACGCAACGCGGAATGCGCCGAACCGAGGTGTTGCCGAAGCCGAGGACAAGGCCCGTTCGCTTCACCTGGCCGCGGAAGTAGCGCGACAGCGGGGGGCAGTCCAGACCCTTCTCAAGTAGCGCCCGCGAGACGGCAACGTCGTTGAAGGGCCTGCGCGCTCGGATGGTCAGGTGCAGGCCAGCGCGGGCGTCCGGTACGTCAAACGTGTCACCCAGCCGATCGCGCAGGCATTCGGTCAGGCATGCCGCGCGCTCGCGGTAGATGGTGCGCATGCGGCGCATATGGGAGGCCAGCCGCCCCTGGTCCATGAAGTCGGCGACCAAAATCTGATCAGGCAGCGGCGCATAGAAGGAGAAGATGCGCTGCGCGACGGAGAACGTCTCCACGAGAGGCTCGGGGACGATCATGTAGGCCAGTCGCAGGCCGGGCGCCAACACACGGTTGAACGACCCCGTATAGATCACACGCAGTGGATCGCGGGCATGAAGCGAGACTTGGGCTTCACCCGACCAGCGTATCTCGTTGTTGGAATCGTCCTCGAAGATCCACCCCCCGCGATCGGCTGCCCACTCGAGGAGGTTCTGCTGGCGTGGCGGCGTCATGGTACAGCCGAACGGCCATTGCTCGACCGGCGAGACGATGGCCATGCGGGCATTGCGGTTCACCTCCCCTGCCGCGGCAATGTCAAACCCGCTTTCATCGAGGGGCACGGGAACCGTCGTCAGGCCGAACGCCTCCAGCGTCGCGACCTGGGGTATGTGACAAGGGTCCTCAATAAGCACTGTGTCGCCGCGATCGAGAAGGACGTGGGAAACGAGGGCGGCGGCCTGAAGCGTGTTGCCGATGACGATGAGTTGCTCGGGCTTGCATGCGATGGCCTTCGCGTCTGACAGATAGGTGGCTATCCGGCTGCCGAGCAGCGATGCGCCGCGGGAATAGTCGTAGCCCGTATGTGCGCTGGTATGCTCGCGCCATCGACGGCTCGCGATCTGCGCGAAAACGTCATATGGAAATTCGTTCAGCGCGGGGACGCCGGCGCTGAGATCAAAGGCCGCGATGCGCTCGGGTGGCAGGTCCAAGTCGAGCAATGCCTGTCCACGGCGCGAGGGAGAAAGGAACGCATCCTTTGTCGCTGCGGCCGCAGGACTGGGACTCGGGCGATGATCCTCCGGAAGCATGTTTTCCACGAAGGTGCCCGCGCCTACGCGCCGGGAGACATAACCTTCAGTGGCGAGCCGTTCATAGGCAAGCACGACGGTGTTGCGTGACAGGCCAAGCTCTTCCGCCATCAGGCGGCTCGGCGGCAGCCGCGCGGTGGGAGAAATCATGCCATCAACGATGAAGCGTCGAAGTTGGCCGAACAGCTGTTCGTTCAGCGGCACCGTGCCTTTTCGGTCGAAGGTGATCCGGTTCCAGCTTGGATAGTTGAATGTCTGCATGTCCCGTCCCCAGCATGTCCGCTCAAGGTGTGCATCGTTTGCGTACCCTTAGTGGCTATCGCACCCGCCTGTACCAGGATAGCCTTACAGTCGGAAAACGGCTGCCCGACAGCGATCCTCAAAATACGGACTGGTTACGCGCATTGGCGGTGACCCAGGCAAGGCGGCGGGATTGGCGACCTTTTAACCGTGCAGGATCGCGAAGCTGTAAATCTGCTTCAGGATATCTCGTACATGAATAGCCGTCGCGGGGGCTCCTCGTTCAACGATCTTGCCGCACAAGGCTCTTAGATCGTTCGGCGTAATCTCAGGCAGGAGACGACTGCGCCATACAGGCAGAAGCTCTCGTTCGAAGATGTGGCGGCGCATGGCGCGCGTGCTGTCGGCCATCGGCGCGGCGGTGAGCCACTTCTCACCGAACTCACCAAAGCTCTTCGCCTCCTTTATGCGCCGCTTGTCGCGCTGCTTCTCTATCGCTGGCGATCGTCCTTCGGCGACGGCGCGCCGCGCGTCGAGGCACTTCTCCCGAGCCCGGGCTAGGGAAATGCCGTCACGCCCGTACTTGCCGAGATAGACAGTTTCCCGACGGTCGTTAAGTCGCTAGTCCAGGCAAAACGAAATTGCACCGGTCGGCGTGACGCGAACATACATGCCGTCGCGATCGGCAACCTTGTATAATTTGTCATTTGGTTTCAATGCCTTGAGGGCGGTGTCCGTCAGCATTCTCACCTCTTCCTGAAAAGTACCGTCAGCACATTTTTTAGGAGTCGTAAGGGGAAAACACATTTGTTTTCAATAACTTAAAACAAAAAAAGTACCGTCACGAACCTCATTCGCCGTGACGGTACTTTGAAAAATCGGCTCAGGCAATATGGCCCGCACCGTCAGATTAGACCGTCAGAACCAAACTATGCCCACCGATAGTCATCGGTAGTCTTCGGAAGGATTTAGTTTTGTTTTCAGTGACTTAGTTCGCACCAAGGCGTAGTTCCGGATACGCTCGGATGGGCCTGAATCATTCCCACTCGATCGTCCCCGGCGGTTTCGAGGTCACGTCGTAAACCACGCGGTTGATGCCGCGCACTTCGTTGATGATGCGTGTCGCGGCGGCTCCGAGGAAGGCCATGTCGTAGTGGTAGAAATCCGCCGTCATGCCGTCTACCGAGGTAACGGCGCGCAGGGCGCAGACGAATTCATAGGTGCGGCCATCGCCCATCACGCCGACGGTCTGCACCGGCAACAGCACGGCAAAGGCCTGCCAGATGGCGTCGTACAAACCGGCCTTGCGGATTTCGTCAAGATAGATGGCGTCGGCCTCGCGCAGGATTTCGAGCTTTTCGCGGGTGATGCCGCCCGGGCAGCGGATGGCGAGGCCTGGACCCGGGAACGGATGGCGGCCGATGAAGCTGTCGGGCAGGCCAAGCTCCTTGCCCAGGGCCCTCACCTCGTCCTTGAACAGTTCGCGCAGCGGCTCGACCAGTTGCATGTTCATGCGCTCGGGCAGACCGCCGACATTGTGATGCGACTTGATCGTTACCGACGGGCCACCGGTGAAGGAGACGCTCTCGATGACGTCGGGATAGAGCGTGCCTTGCGCCAGGAATTCGGCGCCGCCAAGTTTCTTGGCCTCCTCCTCGAACACCTCGATGAACAGCCTACCGATGGTCTTGCGCTTCTTTTCGGGATCCGACTCGCCCTCAAGCGCGCCGATGAAACGGTCCGACGCATTCACCAGGATGAGCGGCAGATTGTAATGCTCGCGGAACATCGCCACCACGCCAGCTGCCTCATCCTTGCGCATCAGACCATGGTCGACGAGGATGCAGGTAAGCTGGTCGCCGACCGCTTCGTGGATCAGCAGCGCGGCCACGGAAGAATCCACCCCGCCCGACAGCGCGCAGATGACCTTGCCCTTGCCGACCTGCTTGCGGATCGTCTCGACCGCGTGCTCGCGATAGGCCCGCATGGTCCAGTCGCCCTCGATGCCGGCGATCTTGTGGACGAAGTTCCTCAGCAGCCGGGCGCCGTCCGGCGTGTGCACCACTTCCGGGTGGAACATGATGCCGTACATCTTGCGTTCGACATTGCCGAAAATGGCGAAGGGCGAGCCCTCCGACTTGCCGAACACCTCGAAGCCCTTGGGCAAGGAGATGACGCGGTCGCCATGGCTCATCCAGACCTGGTGCCGCTGGCCGGGCGCCCACAGGCCCTCGAACAGCGGATTGTCCTTTTCGATCTCGACGAAGGCGCGGCCGAATTCGCGATGGTCGGAACTCTCGGCAACGCCACCCATCTGCACGCACATGGCCATCTGGCCGTAGCAGATGCCGAGGACCGGCACGCCGGCGTCGAAGACGATCCGCGGCGCGCGCGGGCTGCCGATGTCGCCGGTGGAAGCCGGGCCGCCGGACAGGATCACGGCTTTGGGGTTGATGCGCTTGAACGCCGCTTCCGCCGACTGGAACGGCACGATCTCGGAAAACACGCCGGCCTCACGGATGCGGCGGGCGATGAGCTGCGTGAACTGGCTGCCGAAATCGACAATCAGGACGGTGTCGGGATGATTGGCTGTTTTCATGGCGAGCGTTTAGAGAAAGAAATGAGTCGATGCAATGGGTTGCGCGGTCGCGCCTTCACTTCGATTCGGCGGCATCAGGTGCATTGGCTTGCCCGGTGTCGAGAGTCCGCAAGGCGTCCATCAGCGCTGTGAACCGCCCAGGGCCGAGGCGAGCGGCATAGGCTTGCTCGATCCCCAGCTTGATCTTGTCGCCATCGCGCAGGGCATCCAGACCCTTGCTGGTGTAACGGACAAGCTTGCCGCGTCCGTCTCGCGGATCAGGCAGCCGCTCGACCACGCCGTCCGCCTCCAGCCCGTCCAGCAATTGCTGAACCGCCTGCTTGGAGATCGCCGAACGTTCGATCAGCGCCGACTGGCGCATGCCACCGCGCGGGATGTGCCCCATCAAGCCGGCCCTCGCTTCAGTGAACCAGCCATGGCCCGCGGCACGCATAGCGGCAGTGAATTCGGCCTGCCAGGCGCGGCTTGCCTGCCACAGCCGCCAGCCGACATGATCGGGCAGCGCTTCGGTTTTTTCGTCAAGATACTTGACCATTTTCTCGATCCTTCATATAGTCAAGATACTTGACGATCTCTGGCTCGTCGAGACGCCTTTCGAACTCAGATCACAGGGACAGCACAATGACGATATTGAACAAGGAAACACTGGCCATTATCATGGCCGGCACCACGCATGTCATCGACATGGGCGGCAAGAACGCCTTCATCCACTATGAAACGGGGGAGCGCGCCCACATGCTCTTGCCGGACGGCACCCGCTTTCATGGACAATGGTGGCTGCTGGACGACGGCTACAAGGTCGAATGGCAGGACGGGCCAACCGGCATCTGGAAGCTCGACCACATGCCGGGTGCCATCGAATATGTCGACGCAACCGGTGCAGCACGCGGGCGCGTTTCGCGCATCGATTTCGGCGATACCGCCTCTTTGGCCGCTTGATCCGGTCAGGCGCTCAGCAGGCCGTTGCCGATGGCCTGCTCGAGCAGCCCGACTGCTCCCGCAAGCTTCTCGTCGATGACGTGAAGATACTCCGTCCAGTCACCGACATGCCTGAGGTCGGCCGCGCCATCGGAAATGCCGCGCAAGCCAATCAGCGGCACGCCGAACAGTTGGCAGGCGCGCAGGCAGGCGAAGGTTTCCATGTCGACCATGTCAGCGGCAATCCCATCATAGGCAGACCCAGTGATGATCGCGCCGCCGGTCGACAGCGAGGCTTCCAGGATGCCGGGAATTTTGAACGGCAGCGGCACGGTCACGGGCAAATCGAGAAACGGAGTGGCCCCTTTCTCGAAGCCCAACGGCGAGGCATCCATGTCACGATAGCGGACCGAAACGGCCTGGTAGATTTCGGTCTGCTCCAGTGTGCGGCTGCCCGCCGAACCGAGCGACACGACCAGATCCGGCAACGCCTTGTCGGACCTCAGCCGCGACAGTTCCGCTCCCAGCCTGACGCCGGCCTCGACAGGGCCTACGCCGGTCATCAATGGCGTGAACAGCCGCTTCAGATGCGGGCCATATTCGGCCTCCACGGCCATGACGAAAAGGACATCCTTGCCCCCTATTCGGACAGCCTCGCCCATAGACTACCCCTCTATCCCGTCACGGCCGACCACCGTCATCATCGTGCCGGTCATAGTGGCGATCAGCCTGGCCTCGCCGTCGGCCGCAAAGGCATAGGCCTGGCCGTCGGCAACGATGATGGTGCGGCCGGGTTTCGTCACCGAGCCTCGGAACAGGAAGCGCTCGCCCCTGCCCGGCGCCAGCAGATTGACCTTGAACTCGATGGTCAGCACACTCGAATTCTCCGGCATCAGCGAGAAGGCCGCGTAGCCGCAGGCCGAGTCCAGCGCCGTCGAAATAACACCTGCATGCAGGAAGCCATGCTGCTGGGTGAGCGCGGCCGAATAGGGCATTTCGATCTCGATGATGCCGGGCGTCACCAGCGTGAGTTCGGCGCCGATGGTCGCCATCGCTTTCTGGCGCGCGAAGGACGTCCTGACACGGTCCTCGTAGTCCGTGGGCGGGTACGATCTTTGCAGCCATGGCCATTGCCTTCACTCTTGTCGCAAAAGCTTATTGCAGAGGCTGGCTTTGCAGGCAATCATCTAATGTTGCACTGCAGCAAAACAACTTCCGGCAAGCGTATTAATTTAGCCAGAGAAGCGATGCGTTGAGCACGGTGGCGAACGCCACCCAGGCCGCGTAGGGCACGAACAGCCATCCAGAAACCCTGTCCCTGTTCCAGACCTTGCCGATGAAGAGGACGATGGCTGCCAAGAGCAGGATGATGACGACCAGGGCAGGCCCCATCAGCCTGGCACCGAAGAAGGTTGGCGACCACGCGAAATTGAGCAGCAGCTGGACAGCCCAGATTTTCATGGCGGTCCCGTCGGCTTCAATGCACCAGGTCCGCCAACCGGCAATGGCGATCAGCACATAGAGCAAGGTCCAGGCCGGGCCGAAAATCCAATTGGGTGGATTGAAGGGAGGTTTCGCCAGCGATGCGTACCAGGCGCCCGGCAGCGTCGCGTAGCCGATCAGCAGGCCGCCGCCCAAAACGAGGATAAGGAAAATCAGAAGCGACAGATATTTTTGCAAGGCGTGCACCCCGTTACGGCGGCATGACGCCGCGCGCCAGCAACTGGGGCGCGGCTGCGAACTGTCAACGGCGAGGTCAGCTCGATCTGCGCATCGCACAGAAATAGAAGCCATCGGTGCCGCTGCGTGCCGGCGATAGCGAGATGCCGCCCGAAGCGCCAATACGCATGGCCGCTTCATGGCCTGGGAAACGGCCATTCCAGAGTGCACGATGATCGACCGGGGCAAAGCCGGCATTGCGGCCGCGGAAGGCGGTTACCTGGTCGCCGTTCTCCTCTTCGAACACCGAGCAGGTGATATAGACCAGCAAGCCACCCGGTTTGACGTAGCGGCTGGCGTCTTCGAGGATCGTTTTCTGCTCGTTCTTGCGTGTGTCGAGCTGTCTTTGCGTCAGCCGCCATTTGGCATCGGGACGGCGCCGCCAGGTGCCGCTGCCGGTGCAAGGCGCGTCGACCAGGACAATATCCATATGGCCGGAGAGCGGCGAAAGCTCCGCCGGTTTGGTGACGATCTGCACATTGCGATTTTCGGAACGGCGCATGCGGTCGAAGATTGGCGCCAGCCGCGCCTTTTCGGAATCATGGGCGAAGATCTGGCCGCGATTGTCCATTGCCGCTGACAGCGCCAGCGTCTTGCCGCCGGCGCCGGCACAAAAATCGAGCACCTGCATGCCGGCCTCGGCGCCGGCAAGTGCCGCCGCGATCTGCGAACCCTCGTCCTGGACCTCGAACCAGCCTTTCTGGAAGGCGGGCTCTGCCTGCACGTTGGGATGCCTGCCGTCACCATCGATCGGCGCAATGCGAATGCCGTAGGGCGCGATATGCGCTGCCTTGGCGCCGGTCTCCGCCAGCTCGGCAAGCACTTTCGGGCGATCGGCCTGCAAGGTGTTGACCCGGATATCAAGCGGCGGGCGGGTCGCGAGTGCCGCCCCCTCTTCAATCCAGGCCTCGCCAAAAACCTGTGCGAAAAGCGGTTCGCACCAGTCGGGCACGTCCGCCCGTACCGCCGGCGGCGCATCGGCCAGGCGGCGCTCGGTGATTGCCTGAAGTTCGGCTGATGTCAGCAGGGGCGGCGCGAACTTGTCGCCATCCAGCGTGCCGTTCAGCGACTGCGCGGTGAGGCTCCATTCAAGCAGCAGCGCGCCGAAGCCGATGGCGCGCGGCGTGTCGTCTCCCAGCAGCCAGCCGGCGGAACGCTTGCGGCGCAGCCCGTCATAAACGATGTTGCCGATCGCCGCGCGGTCGCCGCCGCCGGCGAAGCGATGCGACAGACCCCAGTCCTTCAGCGCATCGGCCACCGGCCGGTGACGCCGGCCAATGTCCTCCAGCACTTCGATGGCCGCAGCCAGCCGTCCGCCCAGTCGCATTCGCTATTCCATCAAATCGAGCACATTCATCTCTCGACCTGCTCTTAGAGCCTTTCACGTCCGGATTGAACCCCGCTCCGTCTCGTGACGAGGCCGCAGTCGGACCGTGGCCTGCCAAGTCCGCCCGATCAATAAATCTCCCGGGCCGGCAACAGCAGATCGGTGAATAAATGAAAGGTCTCTAATGTTCGTAACTGGCGACTGCAAGCACGGCTTGTGGCGCAACCACTCTGCTTTCCAAGTTTTTCGCTTGAGAATACTCTTGTCACCATGATTCGCGGCGCGGAAACCGTGGACCGGCGGATCGTCACGAGGAGAGGGCAATGAAGACTTATCTGGCGGAAGTTCTAGGCACATTTCTGTTGGTGTTCATCGGCACGGCGTCGGTGGTGACAGGCGGTTTCGGCGGTGCGCTGCCGCTCGGCCAGGAAGGCATCGGCCTGGCATTCGGCATCGGCCTCATTGCGGCGGCCTATGCAATCGGCCCGATTTCGGGCGCGCATCTCAATCCGGCGGTGACACTGGGTGTCTTCCTCGCCGGCCGTTTGCCGGCCAAGGATGTCATCCCTTACTGGATCGCACAGATCATCGGCGCGATCCTGGCATCGCTGGCCTTGTGGATCATCGTCTCCGGCCAGACCGGCGGCCACACCGGCGGCTTCGGAGCCAATGGCTGGGATGAGGCGAAATGGGGTATGAGCTCGGCATTCCTGTGGGAGCTGATCGGGACCTTCACGTTTGTCACGGTGATCCTCGGCGTTACCGCTGAAAAGCACTCGACAGCATTTGCCGGGCTGGTCATCGGCCTGACGCTGGCGGGCATCCACTTTGCCATGATTCCGGTCACAGGTACCTCGGTCAATCCCGCCCGTTCGATCGGCCCGGCGCTGTTTACTGGAGGTGCGGCACTCAGCCAGCTCTGGCTGTTCATCGTCGCACCATTGATCGGTGGCGCCATTGCCGGGGTCGTCGCCAAGGCGCGCGTGTTCGAGAAAGATTGATCTTTCGACAGCCTGAACGGGAAAAGGCGCGGGGCTGGCCCCGCGCCTTTTCATTTGTACTTACCCAGCAGCGTCTATCCCTGCGTATTTCGCGCCGGGATCAAACGATGTCGAAGCGGTCGGCGTTCATCACCTTGGTCCATGCCGCGATGAAATCCCAGACGAACTTCGCCTTGGCGTCGGCCGTTGCATACACTTCCGCGAGCGCGCGCAACTGCGAGTGCGAACCGAAGATCAGGTCGGCACGGGTACCGGTCCACTTCACTTCGCCGGTCTTGCGGTCGCGCCCCTCAAACACGTCCTTGGCATCCGACGCCGCCTTCCACTCCGTGCCCATGTCGAGCAGGTTGACGAAGAAGTCGTTGGTCAGCGTCTCCGGCTTGCCGGTGAAGACGCCATGCTTCGACTGTCCGGCATTGACGCCGAGAACGCGCAGGCCGCCGACGAGGACGGTCATTTCCGGCGCCGTCAGTGTCAGCAACTGGGCACGGTCCACCAGCGCTTCCTCGACGGTCAGGCGCTGCTTGCCGCTGACATAGTTGCGGAAGCCGTCAACAGCCGGCTCCAGCGGGACGAAGGAGTGAATGTCGGTCTGCTCCTGCGAGGCGTCCATGCGGCCCGGCCAGAAGGGAACATCAACGTTGTGGCCGGCATCCTTCGCAGCCTTCTCTATGGCGGCATTGCCGCCAAGCACGATCAGGTCGGCAAGCGAGACCTTCTTGTCGCCCGACTGCGACGTGTTGAACTCCTTGCCGATCGCCTCGAGCTTTTCCAGCACCTTGGCCAGCTGCGCCGGCTGGTTGACCGCCCAATCCTTCTGCGGGGCCAGGCGGACGCGCGCGCCATTGGCGCCGCCGCGCTTGTCGGAGCCACGGAATGTCGAGGCTGACGCCCAGGCCGCCGAGACCAGTTGCGGCACCGAAAGGCCGGAAGCGATGATCTTCGCCTTCAGGGCATCGGCATCCTGCTCGTCGATCAGGACATGATCGAGCTCCGGAATGATGTCCTGCCAAGGCAATTCTTCCTCGGGAACGAGCGGGCCGAGGTAGCGCGCGACCGGGCCCATGTCGCGGTGGGTCAGCTTGTACCAGGCGCGGGCGAAAGCATCGGCGAACTTGTCCGGGTTCTCGTGGAAGCGCTTCGAGATCGTCTCATAGGATGGGTCGAACCGCAGTGCGAGGTCGGTGGTCAGCATCGAGGGCGCGTGACGCTTTCCGGCGCTATGCGCATCCGGCACTGTGCCGGCACCCGCGCCGCCCTTCGGCGTCCACTGATGCGCGCCGGCCGGGCTCTTCGTCAGTTCCCATTCGAAGCCGAACAGATTGTCGAAGAAGTTGTTGCTCCACTTGGTCGGCGTCGTGGTCCAGGTCACTTCCAGGCCGCTGCCGATCGCGTCGCCACCCTTGCCGGTGCCGAACTTGCTCGCCCAGCCAAGGCCCTGCTGCTCGATATCGGCGCCTTCCGGTTCGACGCCCACAAGGCCCGCATCGCCGGCGCCGTGGGTCTTGCCGAAGGTGTGGCCGCCGGCGATGAGCGCGACGGTTTCCTCGTCGTTCATGGCCATGCGCGCGAAGGTGTCACGGATGTCGCGCGCCGAGGCCAGCGGATCCGGATTGCCGTTCGGGCCTTCCGGATTGACGTAGATCAGGCCCATCTGCACGGCGCCGAGCGGGTTCTGCAGGTCGCGGTCGCCGCTGTAGCGCTCGTCGGCCAGCCACTTGCCTTCAGGACCCCAGTAGACGTCCTGCTCGGGCTCCCAGACATCGGCGCGGCCGCCAGCGAAACCGAAGGTCTTGAAGCCCATCGATTCCAGCGCGACGTTGCCGGTGAGGATCAGCAGGTCGGCCCAGGAAATCTTGCGGCCGTATTTCTGCTTGATCGGCCACAGCAGCCGGCGGGCCTTGTCGAGATTGACGTTGTCCGGCCAGCTGTTCAGCGGCGCGAAACGCTGCTGCCCGGCTCCGGCGCCGCCACGGCCGTCGGCGATACGGTAGGTGCCGGCGCTGTGCCACGCCATGCGGATGAACAGCGGGCCGTAATGGCCGAAATCGGCCGGCCACCATTCCTGCGAGTCCGTCATCAGCGCATGCAGATCCTTGATCACCGCGTCGAGGTCGAGGCTGTTGAACTCCTCGGCATAGTCGAAGGCTTCGCCCATCGGATCGGAGAGCGACGACTGCTGATGGAGAATCTGGACGTTCAGCTGATTCGGCCACCAGTCGCGGTTGATCCTGCCAACGGGGCCATGCGCGACCGGGCATTTGCCCGCGCTTTTGTCATCAGTGTTCGCGTCCATGTTCATCTCCGATTTGCCGAGTTTTCCGGGCGGGCCAAGCGGCCGCATCACTTTGGAATGGTTCCAGACTAGGCCGGCTCGCCGATAAAAACAAATTGCCTTTCCTGTTTGTTTCGATAGGTTTTCCTTATGATAGGCTTGACTGTCCGGCAGATGCATTATTTCGACGCGCTGGCGCAGACGCTGCATTTCGGCCGCGCGGCAAAGCTTGCCGGCGTCAGCCAGCCGGCATTGTCCTCACAGATCGCCGAGATGGAATCGCGCCTCAACTGCAAGCTGTTCGAACGCGGCGGCAAATCGGTGCGCATGACCGACGAGGCGCAGGCCTTGCTGCCGCGCATCGAGCGCATCCTGTCCGATATTCGCGACGTCGAAACCATGGCGCGGCGCGGTCGCCCCGCGATGGAAGGACGGTTCCGGCTTGGCATCATTCCAACGGTGGCGCCGTATCTTCTGCCCCGTGCCTTGCCTGAATTGAAAAAGCACTTTCCGGGGCTGCAACTTGAACTGCGCGAGGCGGTGACCGCCGCGCTGGTCGAGGACGTCGCCTCGCGGAAGCTCGACGCTTTCGTGGCCGCGCTTCCGCTCGATCATCCTGGGCTGGTGACCGAGGCGCTGTTTCCAGACCGGTTCTTCCTGGCGGTGCCGGCCGGCGACCCCGCCTTTGCCTCGCCGCCGGTTCCGCCGGAAAGCCCGGCGCTCGAGAGATTGATGCTGCTGGAAGAAGGCCATTGCCTGCGCGAACAGGCGCTTGCCATCTGCGGTAGCGTGCGTCCCGTGGCGATGGCAAGCTACGGCGCCACCAGCCTGACGACACTCCTGCAGATGGTGGCGCATGGGCTTGGCGTCACGCTCATCCCCGAAATGGCGGCGGGACCGGCCAGCGCCATGCGCGATCTCAAGATCGTCCCCTTCCAGGAACCGATGCCACAGCGCATGATCTGCCTTGCATGGCGCCGCAACGGTGTGCGCCATGACGAATGCGTGGAACTGGCGAAGATCATTCAGGGGCTTGGTACGGCGGTGCTGGCGGCGTGAGCGAGCCGGTAAGCTGGCCGAAATTGTTCCATCTGAAGTCGTGCTCCGCGGCGAGCATGAGACCGTAAAATCCGGCGACTTTTGCTGCCTTTGCCCGATACGTCCCTTGGCAAAACGCGCCGCCGCCAAAAATATTTCGGCCGCCGCGATGCATCCGCGGCGGCCGGGACGTCCTACTCCACGTCACCATCATGGAGTAACCTCAATGACCGATTTCTCGCATACCCCTGTCACCGTCATCGGCGCCAGCCGTGGTCTTGGCCGCGTGCTCGCCGAGAACTTTCATCGCCTCGGCGCACAGGTGCTTGTCACGGCGCGCGGACAGGCTGGCCTGGACAGCTTGGCGCGCGACCTGCCTGGCGTGGCGGTGCTGGCCTGCGATGCGTCGGCTGCCGATACACCCAACCGCGTCTTCGCCACCCAGGTGCCACGTATCCTGGTCCTGTGCGGCGGCGCCATGCCGCCATGCTGCCCATTTCCCGAGGTCGACTGGGAGGCGTTCAGCGGCAATTGGAACAATGACGTGCGGATGAGCTACGTTTTCCTGCAAGCGGCGCTGAAGCGGCCCTTGCCGGCGGGCACAACCATCATCACCATCACCAGCGGCGCGGTGCGCCAGGGCTCACCGATCTCCGGCGGCTATGCCGGCGCCAAGCAGATGCAGATTTTCATGACCAGTTATGCCCAGAAGGCGGCCGACCGCGCTGGCCTCGATCTGCGGTTCCTGTCACTGGCACCGGCCCGCCTGAT
The DNA here is from genome assembly GCF_015500075.1 of Mesorhizobium sp. INR15. Lineage (NCBI taxonomy): Bacteria > Pseudomonadati > Pseudomonadota > Alphaproteobacteria > Hyphomicrobiales > Phyllobacteriaceae > Mesorhizobium > Mesorhizobium sp. INR15. The sequence goes on from NZ_CP045496.1 coordinate 6,256,053, forward strand.
GCCGCAGACGGATATCGGCGCGGCGGGCGTCAGGGGCTATGCGAGCTATAACGGCACCAGCGAAGCCGCCTTCCTCGAAACGATGGGGCTGGGGCAGACCCCGCAGCAGGTTGCCGACGCACTGGTCGGCCTGATTGGCGAGGCAGCGCCCGGCGGCAATTTCATCGTTTCCCCGGAAGGGGTGGCGGCGCTAAGCTGATGCGGATGGAGACTTCGATCGCCGCCCTCGACGTATCAAATGGACGAGACGCATCGGGCGCTTTTTCCGTGCTGGCTGGCGTCATGAACGCAGAGCTGAAGCGTCATTGCTACCGCATGATGGGCGGCCTGCAGGACGCAGAGGATTGTCTGCAGGAGACATTGCTGCGCGGCTGGCGAGAATTCGCCAGCCTGCAGGACGAGGCGGCCGGGCGGCCATGGCTCTACAGCGTCGCCACCCGCGTCTGCCTGGATGCGCTGCGGACGCGCAAGCGGCGGCAAGCCCTGTTCGGACCCAGCCTCGACGAGGTCGAGCCGGGGATGGAGCCGTGGGTGGAACCGTGGCCAGGAGGGGCTCTGCCATCCGATCCGGAGCGCGGCCAGGACATCCGCCTGGCCTTCATCTCGATGCTGCACACCCTGTCGCCGCGAGGCCGCGCCGTGTTGCTGCTGCACGACGGCGTCGGCATGACGGCTGCGGAGGCGGCCGCCGCCCTCGGCATCACCGTGGCTGCGGCGCGCAGCGCCTTGCAACGGGCGCGCTCCGCCCTGCCGCCGCAAGATACCGCGGCGTCGGACCATGTGCTGGTGGCGGCCTATGTCGACGCGTGGAACGCGGGCGATGTCGGCGCGCTGATCAGCCTGCTGCAACGGGATATCGTCATGACCATGCCGCCATGGCATCGCACGTTCCACGGCCGACACGAGGTGGCGCAGTTCATGACCAGCGTCTGGCCTCGCTATGACGGCTTCCGCGCCGTGGCGGGCGTCGCCAACGGACAGCCGGCGGTTGCCGTCTATGTCAGGCGCGCCAACCAGCCCTATATGGCGCACTCCCTGCATATGCTGGCAGGCAGCGGACAGATCAGCGAAATGGTGCTTTACGCCCCGCCGCTGGGGGCGAGCCTGTTTCCCGCTTTCGGTTTGCCGCTGGAAATCACAGGGCCGCCAGAAATCACAGGGCCGCCAGAAATCACAGGGCCGTCGGAAATCAAAGGGATGGCCGATCTTGCTTGACCCATGGGTTCGGGCCGCTCTAAGCGGTTAAGGACCGACAACGCCAGCGAAAGACCAAAAGCCTTGCGCGTTCTTACCGATGCCTTCATCCCCGAACTGCCGAACCGCTACAACGGCAAGGTGCGTGAGAACTACGATCTGCCGGACGGCAGCCGCATTATCATCGCAACCGACCGCCTGAGCGCCTTTGACGTCATCCTGACCTCGATCCCGCTCAAGGGGCAGGTTTTGACCCAGACGGCGCGTTACTGGTTCGAGGAAACCGCCGATATCTGTCCAAACCACGTGCTCGCTTATCCCGATCCCAATGTTGTCATTGGTACCCGGCTGGACATTCTGCCGGTCGAAATCGTTGTTCGCGGCTATCTCGCCGGCACCACCAGCACGTCCATCCTGACGAAATACCGCAACGGCGAACGTGACATGTATGGCATGCGCCTGCCGGACGGGCTGCGCGACAACGAAAAGCTTCCCGAGCCGATCATCACGCCGACCAGCAAGGCCTTTGATGGCGGACATGACGAGCCGTTGTCGGCAGCGCAAATCCTCGAGCAGGGTTTGTTGACAAAAGAGCAGTGGGACGCCGTCTCCGGCTATGCGCTTGCGCTGTTCGCGCGCGGCCAGGCCCTTGCGGCCGAACGTGGCCTCATCCTTGTCGACACCAAATACGAATTCGGCACCGACAAGGACGGAAGAATCGTTCTCGCCGATGAAATCCACACGCCGGACTCAAGCCGCTACTGGCTCGCCGAAAGCTATGCCGGGAGTTTCGAAAAAGGCGAGCGGCCGCGCAGCTTCGACAAGGATTTCGTCCGTGCCTGGGTGACGGCACGATGCGACCCCTACAAGGACCCTATCCCGGAAATCCCAGCGGAACTGGTCGAGCAGACGTCAGCGGTTTACATACAGGCCTTCGAAGCGATCACCGGCCAAAGCTTCGCTCCTGATCTTTCCGGCGCGACGGTGCTGGACCGCATCCGGGAGAACCTGAAGCCGTACTTCTCCTGACCTAAATCAATGCAGGTGCCTGAGCTTGTCAGGGTTGCGCACCACGTAGATCGCCGCGACCTTGCCGTCCTCGATTTCGAGCGCGGTGGTTGAAAATTCGCCGTCGGCCTCGATGGTGATGAAGCCGGGCAATCCGTTGATGAAACCGGCGCGAACGAGTTTCGAGCCATGCTTGCGGAACAAAGGCGCCAGATGCTCCTGGGCCTTCATGACGGAAGCGAAACCAAAGATCGGCTCCGGCGCTGCCGGCCGCTTGCCACCGCCGTCGGCATGAAGGCTGACATCGGCTGCCAGCATAGCGCCGAGCGCTTTCAGGTCGCCGCTGCGCGACGCCGTAAAAAACGCCTCGGCAAGCGCCAGGCCACGTTGTTTTTCCACCTGGAAACGAGGTCTCGCCGCGCGGACATGGCCGCGCGCTCGGCCGGCGAGTTGACGGCAGGCGGCAGGGTCACGCTGGATGGTCGCCGCCACCTCCTCGAATCCCAGCCCGAACACGTCGTGCAGCAGAAAGGCCGCCCGCTCGAGCGGTGAAAGGCGCTCCAGCGCCAGCATCAGCGGCAAGGTGACATCGTCTTCTTCCTCATCCTCGACGACGGGATCGGGAAGCCATGTTCCGACATAGGTCTCGCGCCGGCGTCGTGCGGATTTGAGCTGGTCAAGACAGAGGCGCATCACCATGCGACGCAGAAACGCCTCGGGCTCGCGCACCTCTGTGCGGTCGGCCCTCATCCAGCGTATGAAGGCCTCCTGCACAACGTCCTCGGCGTCGGCGACGGAACCAAGCATGCGATAGGCAACGCGCATCAACTTTGAACGCAGCGGCTCGAAGCAAGCCGCTGCGTCCTGGGATGGTGCGTTGGCAATCAAGCCGCGGCTGCCTTGGCGGACTTGATGGCCGCCGGATCGACCCAGCCGCCAAAACCAACCGAGAGCCGGTTGAAGCCGTTGATGACATTGATCAGCAATGTGAGCTTGACCTGTTCCTCGGGCGTGAACTCCGCCCGCAGAGCCTCATAGGCGCTTTCATGCGTATGGCCTTCGCAGATCCGTGTCATCGCCTCGGTCCAGCCCAGTGCCGCGCGTTCGCGGTCGGTGTAGCAAGGCGCCTCACGCCAGGCCGGCAGCAGATAGAGGCGCTGATCGGTTTCGCCATTTTCACGCGCGAACACCGTATGCATGTTGATGCAGTTGGCACAGCCATTGATCTGGGACGCCCGAATTTCGACAAGCTCGGCAAGGCTGTGCTCGAGGCTGGAGGAAATGGCGAACGCCGCGCGCTGCCACTCCTTTATCAGCGCAGGCGCGGCGGCCATAATGTCAAGTTTAGCAGTCATGATCAGTCTCCTTGAGTTGGTTCCGACGTCATGACGATTAAGAGTCCGCCGCTGTGACATGCGTGGCAAGTTTTTGAGGCGCTGCTCGCCTGCGTCCCTCGCCCCGCGCGCATCGGCCGGTTGCTGCCGGGCTGAAGCCGACGCCGTGGCCTTGGCGCTGGGGCTCTAAAGTGCACAGCATTTAACGCATCCAGGCAATGCGACGACAGCGGCCGGCGGTCACGTCGCGCTGGCGGCCGGCATCAGCCCCTGCTCATGCTCGCTATGCGCGACCGCCGCAAAGGCGAGATTTGATTGATTGCAGTCTCCGTCAAGCTTTCTGAGCTGGTTACGCCGTCTTCTGCTTCACCAGCCCAAGCTCCTCAACCATCGCTTCACGCATCAGGAATTTTTGCGGCTTGCCGGTCACCGTCATCGGCAATTCCGTGCGGAAGCGGATGTAGCGGGGGACCTTGTAGTGGGCGATCTGGCCAGAGCAGAAGGCCTTGATCTCCTGTTCCGTGGTGATCTGGCCCGGCTTGAGCACGATCCAGGCGCACAGCTCCTCGCCATATTTCGCATCGGGAATGCCGAACACCTGGACTTCCTTCACCTTGGGATGGCGGTAGAGGAATTCCTCGACCTCGCGCGGATAGACATTCTCGCCGCCGCGGATGACCATGTCCTTGACCCGTCCGACGATGTTGCAATAGCCCTCGGCATCGATGGTCGCGAGGTCGCCGGTGTGCATCCAGCCATCCGTGTCGATCGCCTCGCGGGTCTTTTCCTCGTCGTCCCAATAGCCTTTCATGACGGAATAGCCGCGCGTGCAGAGCTCGCCGGGCGCACCGACAGCCACGGTGGCGCCGTCCAGATCCACCGCCTTGACCTCGACATAAGGATGGACGCGCCCAACGGTCGAGACCCGCTTTTCCAGGGGATCATCGACGCTGCTCTGGAATGACACCGGACTGGTCTCGGTCATGCCGTAGGCGATCGTCACCTCCTCCATATGCATCAGCGACACAACCTTCTTCATCACCTCGATCGGGCACGGCGAGCCGGCCATGATGCCGGTGCGCAGGCCGGAGAGATCAAAGGAAGCGAAATCCGCATGGTCGAGCAAGGCGACGAACATGGTCGGCACACCGTAAAGGCCTGTGCAGCGCTCGCCTGCAATCGCCTTCAGCGTAGCGCCGGCATCGAACCCTTCGCCCGGGAAGACCATGGTCGCGCCCTTCGAGACGCAACCCATCGTGCCCATCGACATGCCGAAACAATGGTAGAGCGGCACCGGGATGCAGAGCCGGTCGTCGACGGTGAGCTTGATCGCCGCGGTGACGAAATTGCCATTGTTGACGATGTTGTTGTGGGTCAGCGTCGCGCCTTTCGGTGCGCCCGTGGTGCCCGAGGTGAACTGGATGTTGATGGCGTCGCCAGCCCTCAGCCCGTCCGAGATGCGGTCGAGGCTGTCGTGCTCGTCGCGCCCGGCCATGGCCAGCACGTCGCTGAAATTAAACATGCCAGGTGAATTCTCGTCGCCCATGCGGATGACGATCTTCAGATCAGGCAGTTTTTCCGACACGAGCTTGCCCGGCTGCGATCTTGCAATCTCCGGCGCAAGCGTCTCGATCATGCCGAGGTAATCGGAGGTCTTGAACTTTGCCGCCGTGACCAGCGCCTTGCAGCCAACCTTGTTCAGGGCGTATTCGAGTTCGGTCAGCCGGTAGGCCGGATTGATGTTGACCAGGATCAGGCCAATGCGGGCGGTGGCGAATTGCGTCACCAGCCACTCCCAGCGGTTCGGCGACCAGATGCCGACGCGCTCGCCCTTTTCCAAACCCAGCGCCAGGAAGCCGGCGGCCAGGGCGTCCACCGTGTCCGACAGTTCGCTCCAGGTGAAGCGCTTGTCCTGGTCGACGAAGACAGCCGCATCGAGCGTGCCAAACTTCGAGACGGTGTCGGAAAACAGCGCGGGAATGGTCTTGTGCAGCAGCGGTACCGTGCGCTCGCCCGACACATGCGCCCGGCCATCGAGCGGCGCGACGAACGTGCCGCCATTGCGCAGACCGCGTCCGCGCAGGTTGGTGGCATTCTTCAACTCATCGAGATTGATCGCCATCACCGTCTCCTCCCAGGACAGACGGAGCCTATCAGCCCGCAGCGGTGGTGAAAATCCCGCCGATGGTACTGAGCGAATGTCCTATTGGGCGATGGCAGCCATTTTCGTGGCAATGTCACGCAAGACGGCTTCGTCGGCAGGCGTCCGCGTCCTCCTCGAAGCCACCAGACAGGCCTGCGAGCGCAGCACGACGCCGTCGCCCAGCACTTTCAGGTGATTGGCGCGCAGCGTCGAGCCGGTCGTGGTGATGTCGACGATGATGTCGGCCAGTCCAGCCGCCGGCGCACCTTCCGTGGCGCCGAGGCTCTCGACGATGCGGTAGACCTGAATGCCGTGCTTTTGCGAGAAAAATTGCTGCGTCAGCCGCCAGTATTTGGTTGCGATGCGGAGCCGCCGGCCGTGACGCTGGCGGAAATCGGCGGCAACGTCATCGAGGTCGGCCATGGTGTCGACATCGAGCCATATTTCCGGCACCGCGACCACGACATCAGCGCTGCCGAAGCCAAGACGAGCGATGATCTCGGCGCGCGCCTCCCAGTCGGCGAGGTTTTCGCGCAGCAGGTCCTCGCCGGTGATGCCGAGGTCGACCGCGCCTTGGCCGATCTCGCCAGCGATTTCCGAGGCCGACAGGAACGCCACTTCGACACTCTCGGTGCCATCGATGCGGGCGCGGTAGGAGCGTTCGTCGCCGGGCAGGCTGACGGCGAGCCCGGCCTTCGCCAGAACCTCCAGCGCCTGCTCCTTGAGCCGGCCCTTCGATGGGATCGCCAGCGTGATCATGACGCCTTCTCCCGCAATGCCTCGATGCGGTCGAGCCACACCGAAAAACCGACGCCAGGAATCGGCGTTTTCGCGCCAAGCAGCGTCAGCAGCCGGTCGTAGCGGCCGCCGCCGGCCAGCGGCCGGTCGCCGTTCCCGGACGCGATCTCGAAGACGAGACCGGTGTAGTAGTCGAGCGGCCGGCCAAAGGCGGCGTCGTAGCGGATTTTTTCCGCCGGCAAGCCATGCGCGACGATGGCTTTGGCGCGGGCGGCGAATTTCTCCAGTGCCGCGCCCAGCGAAAGCCCGGCCCCTGTGGCGAAGGCTTCGAGCGCCGCCGTTGCGCCATCGAGCGAAACGTCGATCGCCAGGAAGCTCTTCAACGCCGAAAATGCTTCATTGGAAAGGCGCACGCTGCGCAGCTCGGCCTTCTCGATCAAGCGCCGCGCGATGTCGGCCGGTGCGCGTCCAGCCGAAGCCGACAGGCCGGCTTCTTCCATGCCGATGGCAATATGCGCCGAAAGGGCTTCAAGATCGCCATCGAGCACCAGCGCCGCGACCGCTCCCGAAAGCTGGCCGTTGCGTGGTGGATTGGCGAGATCGGCAAGGGCTGCCTCCAGCATCGCCGTGGAACCGAAGGCGCGGGCAAGGCGCATGCGCCAGCCGCGCGGCAGGCCGAGCGCCGCCAACACCGCTTCGAAAATAGTCTGGTCGCCAAGCGTGACCGTCAGGGGGAGAGCCGGCAGCGCCAGCGACAGCAGCGCATGCGCATCGGCCAGCGAACGGGCATCGGCCTCGGCCGTGTCGCGATCGCCGAGATCCTCGATACCGGCCTGGAAGAATTCATTGCCGCCTTCGCGGCGCTGGCGAAACACCTCGCCAAGATAGGAATAGCGGCGCGGCGTGCCGGCCTGCGAACTGATATGGTCGAGACAGACCGGAATGGTGAATTCGGGCCGCAGGCACAGCGTCTGGCCGGTCTCGCTTTCGGTCAGAAAAATACGGCGGCGCAGATCCTCGCCGGCCATGTCCAGAAACGGATCGGCCGGCTGCAGCACGGCCACCTCGACCGCATGCGTGTCGCGGGCGGCGAAGAGGCTGGTGATATCCGTAGCGATGGCGGGGTAGCGGGTGGTCATGTCGTGCGCCCTTCCCTTCTCCCCTTGTGGGAGAAGGTGGCCTCGCGAAGCGAGGTCGGATGAGGGGTGTTCCAGGAAGCACTTACGTCTCGCTCCGTCCAGCACCCCTCATCCGTCTTGGCGCTGCGCGCCAATCCACCTTCTCCCACAAGGGGAGAAGACAAGCAGAGCACGGCGCTCATCACTTCGCGCGTTCCTCGGCCTGCGCCGCCAGGATCTTCCTCACTTCGGCAACCAGCTCGCTCTCGGCCACCGTGACCTGGGCCGGGCGTGCGGCACGCCATTCGGCGTTGTCGGTGATTTCAGCCGACATGCGCGCGCCTTCGATCAGGTCCTTGATCTGCAATTCACCCTTGGCGCGCTCATCGCCGCCCTGAATGACGGCGACCGGGCAGCCACGGCGGTCAGCGTATTTCAGCTGCGCCTTCATGCCGGCGCCGCCGAGATACATTTCCGAGCGGATGCCGGCGGCGCGCAGCTCGGCCACCATTTTCTGGTAGCGTCCGAGGCTTTCCGTGTCCTTGTCCATGACCAGCACGACGACCGGCGCGACCACGTCTGAAGCGCCAAGCTTGCCGAGGTTCTTCAGCGCGGTCATCAACCTGCTGACTCCGATGGAGAAACCGGTCGCCGGCACCGGCTCGCCACGGAAGCGAGAGACCAGGCCATCATAGCGACCGCCGCCGCCAACCGAGCCGAAGCGCACGATCTGGCCGTCCTCATTGGGGATCTCGGCCAGAAGCTCGGCCTCGAAGACCGGGCCGGTGTAATATTCGAGGCCGCGTACGACCGAGCGGTCCATGGCGATACGGTCTTCGCCGTATCCAGCCGCCCTGACCAGCGCCTCGATCGTCGAAAGCTCGCCAACGCCTTCCTGGTAGACGGCGTTCGCGTTCACATCCTGGTCAGCCTGGCTGTTTTGATCGGACTTTGAAGTCGCGAGAAGGACTGCCTCAGCCTGCGCATTGTTCAGCCCTGCGCCCTTGGCGAAGTCGCCTTCGCCTTCCTTGCCACCGTCCCAACGCCCCGGCCCAAGCAGGAGCCGCACGCCTTCCCGCCCGAGCTTGTCCAGCTTGTCGATGGCGCGCAGCACGGTCAACCGGCGACCGGCATTGTCGTCACCACCGAGGCCGATTGCCTCGAGCACACCGTCCAGCACCTTGCGGTTGTTGACGCGGATGACGTAGTCGCCGCGCTTGATGCCCAGCGCTTCCATCACGTCGGCCATCATCATCGCCATCTCGGCATCCGCCGCGACACCCGGCGTGCCGATCGTGTCGGCGTCGAACTGCATGAACTGGCGGAAGCGACCGGGACCTGGCTTTTCGTTACGAAACACCCAGCCGGAGCGATAGCTGCGGTAGGGTTTCGGCAAGCGCTCATAATTTTCGGCGACAAAACGCGCCGTCGGCGCGGTCAGGTCATAGCGCAGCGACAGCCACTGTTCGTCATCGTCCTGGAACGAGAACACGCCTTCGTTCGGCCGGTCCTGGTCGGGCAGGAACTTGCCAAGCGCGTCGGTATACTCGATGAGCGGCTGATCGGCCGGTTCGAAGCCGTAAAGCTCATAGACGGAGCGGATCGTCACCATCATCTTCTCGACGGCGCGGATGTCGTCGGCGCTGCGGTCGGCAAACCCGCGCGGCAATCGCGCTTTCGTCTTTTCCGATTTGTCGGCCATGAGTTGGGTACCCGGTGTTTCGTGGCTTCGTGGGGCGGTAAAATTACCGCTTCCCACAGCGCGCGTGTCCTAACCGATGCGGCTTTGTGCGGCAAGGGTCAGCACCCAGGCCTCCTCCTCGTGCGCGAGGGATGAACCACATCACCGGAAACAAAATGCGCCAAAAGGAAACAATTCCGCCACCGCTGCGGCATCGTGCCGACACAATCCAAGCCGATAAAGCGCGCGGAAACAAAGGGTTCTGGGCCATGATCACGGCAGCAAAGTCAGACATTATCGACCGCAATGCCGGCGAAGCCCATGGCCGGCTGCGGCCCGCCGATATGCACGCCCACAAGATGGCGAGCCAGGCGGCAGGTCCATTCGACGTTACAGCTGATGAAACCAATGGCCCGACAATGCGCGATGCACTGATGACCGGCCTGCTGGTGATCTATCCCGCCCTGGCCACCGTAGCAGCGATCGTCGCCGGTCTTTTCCTGGCCGGCGCAAGCGGTACCTGAGACCCAGTCGCTCACTTCGGCCGCTTGAACACCTTCCGCTCCGCTTCGACCTGCTTGCGGCAGACGCAGCCCTCGATATGGTCGTTGACCAGCCCCATGGCCTGCATGAAAGCATAGACTGTCGTCGGGCCGACAAAGCTCCAGCCGCGCTTTTTCAGCTCCTTTGAAATGCGAACCGAAACCGCCGTCGTCGGATTGGCGCGCAGGTGCGCCAGGTCAACGACCTCGGGCCGCTCGTCCTTGCCGGGTTCGAATTTCCAGAACCAGGCGGCCAAAGAGCCGAATTCGTCGGTCATTTCGCGGGCGCGCTTGGCATTGCTGATGGTCGAGACAATCTTGCCACGATGGCGGATGATGCCGGCATTGCCAAGCAGGCGCTCGACATCCGTGTCGGTAAAGGCTGCAACCTTGTCGATGTCAAAGCCGGCAAAGGCCTCGCGAAAATTCTCCCGCTTGCGCAGGATGGTCAGCCAGGACAGGCCCGACTGGAACCCTTCCAGGCAGATTTTCTCGAACAACCTGCGGTCGTCGGCAACGGGCCTGCCCCACTCATTGTCATGATAGTGCAGATAATCGGGCAGATTGCCGTGCCAGAAGCAGCGCACGACACCGTCTGGGCCGGCAATCAGGCCGGTATTCTCAGTTTCCATGGCGAAAATCCATTCGTTAACGCGCCTTGGCGCGACATTTACCGCGGCTTTACCAGATTCCTGAACCCGGCGGTAACCACACCAAAAGGTTTACTGACATCTCGGCATTTTACGCATTCCGATTCATGTTTCGGTTGCCGCTCCACGCCAATGATCGCGAAAACCGGGAAGGCTTTCCACCCGGTATGTTCGACGATCAAGGTGCGTTCCGATGAAGACAGTCTTGCTTACCCTGTTCGGTGCAGCCGCCATGCTTGCTGCTGCCGCCACGCCTTCCATTGCCGGTGACCGCTATGCCGACAGGCCGCCAGTAATGGTGAGCCCCGACCTTTCCGCGCCCTGGGTTCTGCAGCTTGGCCGTGCGCCCGGCATCGTGCGCCAGAACCGCCAGGTGGTGCAGCAGCCGCGCCTGCGCGCCGCGCAGCCCGACCGTGTGCAGACGGCCGCCGTGCAGGCGCCAGCCAAGCGCATGGTCATGCGCCCGCAGATCAACCCGCTCTACCTGCCGCAGGAAGTCGCCTACAACGGCGCGCAGAAGCCAGGCACCATTGTCATCGACACCACGCAGAATTTCCTCTTCCTGGTCGAGAAGAACGGCAAGGCGCGGCGCTACGGCGTCGGCACCGGCAAGCCGGGCTTCGAATGGTCGGGCACGCACAAGATCACCAATAAGCGCGAGTGGCCGGATTGGCGCCCGCCGGCGGAGATGATCAAGCGTGAAGCAGCCAAAGGCCGTTACCTGCCGACCTATCTGGCCGGCGGCATGGAGAACCCGCTTGGCGCCCGCGCGCTTTATCTCGGCACGACCGAATATCGCATCCATGGCACGAACCAGCCATGGACGATCGGCGGCGCGGTCTCATCCGGCTGCATCCGCATGCGCAACGAAGACGTGGTGGACCTCTACGAACGGGTCAATGTTGGAACCACGGTCGAGGTGATATAATAACCTCCACGAATCACTTGGCCGGCAAAGCATTGCACTTTTCGCCGCCAGTCTGAGACAACGGGGGACGGGCCGTATGGGGATGCGGTCAGTCAGGAAGGGCAGCACGGGAAACCGCGCTGCCTTTTTCCGTTTTCCGGCCAATTCAGACTGATACCAGAGCAGGCGCGCCACCTCGCACGTCGCGGCAAGGGCATGGCGGTTCGCTTTCGTACTGCCTTTCGCCATTTTCTTTTGCTATGTCGGCGGCACGTTTCAGCCAGAGAGTTCATTCATGCCCCTGTCCGATGACAGCCGCTACCTCAGAGGTGGCCCGGTTGCCCAGCGCATTATCGCTGCCGTGCGCGAGGACGCAGCGATCGCGACACGAGAAGGGTTTCCGCCCAAACTGGTGTCGATCACCGTTGGCGACACGGCAGCGGTTGGTGTCTACGTGCGCAACCAGAAGGCCAAGGCGGAACTCGCCGGCATCGATTTCGAGGAGCGGCGGTTTCCCGCCACCATCACGTCAGGTGAGCTGGAAGCGGCGATCCATGGCCTGAACGCCGATCCGCGCGTCACCGGCATCATCATCCAGCGGCCGGTGCCGGCGCATATCCCGGTCAAGATGCTGCAGGCGGCTGTACATCCGCTCAAGGATGTCGAAGGCATGCACCCGGCCTCGATCGGCAACATCGTCTACAACCAGCTCGACCTCGCACCCTGTACGGCGGCGGCCTCGGTCGAGCTTTTGAAGGAAACCGGCCTCGATCTGAAGGGGCTGGAAGTCGTCGTCGTTGGCCATTCCGAAATCGTCGGCAAGCCGATCGCCTTCCTGCTGATGAGCGAAGGCGCGACCGTAACGGTCTGCCATCACATGACGCGATCCGTTGCCGCGCATGCGCGGCGCGCCGATGCGCTGTTCGTCGCGGTCGGCAAGCCGCGGCTGATCAAGGCCGACATGGTCAAGCCCGGTGCTGCTGTCATCGACATCGGCATCAATTCCGAGACGCTGCCGGACGGTTCCAGCCGAATCGTCGGCGATGTCGATACCGAGAGCGTCAAGGATGTAGCGTCCTGGATCACGCCCGTGCCAGGCGGCGTCGGGCCGATCACCGTGGCGATCCTACTGCGCAACACCATGGTGGCACTCGGCCGTCAGCGCGCGCTTTATCAAGCGACGTATGGAACGGTGGACAGGCTGGCTGCCGAGTAATTCTGAACTGCGCCGCTACTCCGCCGCGACCAGCCTCTCGTCCACGCCTTCCGGCTTCGGTCCACCATAAGCCCAGTCGAGCAGCTTGATCGTATGCACCACCGGCATTTTCGCCGCCGAAGCGATCTGGGTGATGCAGCCGATGTTGCCGGTGGCGACGATCGAAGCGCCGGTTGCCTCGATGTTCCTGACCTTGCGATCCCGCAGTTGCGCCGAGATTTCGGACTGCAGGATGTTGTAGGTGCCGGCCGAGCCGCAGCACAGGTGTCCCTCGCGCGGCTCGCGCACGACGAAGCCGGCCTTGGCGAGCAGTTCCTTCGGCTGACGCGTGATCTTTTGCCCGTGCTGCATCGAACAGGCCGAGTGGTAGGCAACGATGGTGCCGGGCTTGCGCACGGGCTCCGGCAGGTCGAGCACGGCCAGGTACTCGGTGATGTCCTTGGCCAGCGCCGACACCCTTGCCGCCTTGTCGGCATAGGCCGGATCGAGGCGGAGCATGAAACCGTAGTCCTTTATGGTGGTGCCGCATCCAGACGCGGTGATGACGATGGCATCGAGCCCCCCTTGTGCGATTGCCCGCGTCCAGGCGTCGACATTTTGTCTCGCCGAGGCAAGCGCTGCCTGTTCGTGGCCCATGTGATGCACCAGTGCGCCGCAACAGGCTTCGCCTGACGGCACGACCACCTCGACACCAAGCCGGGTCAGCAGCGAGATCGTCGTGTCGTTGATGCCGGGGTCGAGCACGGCTTGCGCACAGCCGGTAAGGATGGCGACGCGGCCGCGCTTCGTTGCGCCCTGCCCCACATGCACACCCGGTGAAGCCATCGGCGATGCCGGGGGAACCGATGCCGGCGCGAGCCGGAGCATGGCAGCCATCGGTCTAAGCGCCGGGATATTTCCGAACAGTCCAACGAAAGGCTTGCCGAGTTTTGCCAGTTTGAGCGCGGCACGAAAGCGTGCGGGATAGGGCAGCACGAAAGCCAGCAGCGCGCGCGTCAGGCGGTCGAGCAGCGGGCGCTTGTAAGTATCCTGGATATGGGCTCGCGCGTGATCGACCAGGTGCATGTAATTGACGCCCGACGGGCAGGTGGTCATGCAGGCGAGGCAGGACAGGCAGCGGTCGATATGAGTGACGATCTCCTTGTCGGCGGGCCGGCTGTTCTCAAGCATGTCCTTGATCAGGTAGATGCGGCCGCGCGGTGAATCCAGTTCGTTGCCAAGCGTCACATAGGTCGGGCAGGTCGCGGTGCAGAAGCCGCAATGCACGCATTTGCGCAGGATCTTTTCCGATTCCGCGACATGCGGATCGGCGAGTTGAGCAAGCGAGAAACTGGTCTGCACGTGAAACGTCCTTACTGCCTGAGCGAGGTCATGCCCTAAAGTCCAAGGAACCAGCTTTCCGGATTCTTGACCGGCTCGCCACGCTGCAAGGCCTGCAGGCCGAGGATGCAGCGGGCGATGAACCAGACAGCGACGGCGAACATCAGCACGAAACCGATGATCACGAACACCAAGACAAACGCGATCAATGCGTAGAGCAGACCGATCCAGAAGGTGCGGATGAGGAACGTGTAGTGGCTCTCGACGAAACCGCCGGCCTTGCCGCGGTTGATGTAGGCGAGCACAAGGCCGACAATGCCGCTGACGCCGATGACAAAGCCGGCCAGATAAAGGACGTAAATGACCAGCGCATTGGTCGGCCCCGGCTCCAGCCAACGGTCGGTGGGGCGTGGCCCTGTCGCGGCCGGGCCTGGATCGATGTTGCTCATGGCATTGCTCCCTCGGTTGCGGAATGGAGCCTAGCAGAGCTGTCACCCGGCACCATCCGGCCCGGATTGAGAATATCCTTCGGGTCGAATTCGTGCTTCAGCCGCGCGGCCAGCGCAGCCAGCGCCGGCGCCTGCGGCTCGAACACCGGCAAAGCGGCGCGATACGATGGCGTGGCGCGGACCAGTGTCGCATGGCCGCCGCCGTGCTTTCTCAGCAGCCCGCGCAATAGGGCGGCTTCGGGATCGCCCTCCTCCATGCGCAGCCAGATCAGTCCGCCCTGCCAGTCATAGAAGGCGCTGACGGCGGCCTGCATGCGCAATGTCAGCACCATCTGGTGGCTCTCCGCCGGCGTCATCGAAACGCGCCACACGGGTTTCTCGCTGCCATCGGCGAAAGGCCGGCAATCCCTGATATCGCGCCAGATGGCGTTTGAGGTTTCGGCCTCAATCTCTTCTAGCGGACCTGCATTCCTCAGCAATGCCTTCAGCGCGGCGATGCGGTAAGCGACCGAAGGGCCAAAACCCTCGACCCGCAACAAAGTCGCCGCATCGCTGCCGAGACTGCCGCCGGCAACGCGCGCGGCGACACGTTCGGGCAGATGCGCCGCGCTCGACACTTCGGCGCTAGAACCAAGCGCCAGAGCCATGGCGGCAACAGCCGCATCATCGAGCAGGCCACGGATGGCGAGCGTGATTTCGGTCTCGGCGGCAGGCAGCACCTTGAAGGTGACATCGGTGAATACAGCCAGCGTGCCCCAGCTGTTGGCCATCAGTTTGGACAGGTCGTAGCCGGTGACGTTCTTGACCACGCGGCCGCCGGACTTGAAGGCCTCGCCACGGCCGGAAACCGCATTGATGCCGAGGATATGGTCGCGGGCAGCACCGGCCTTCAGCCGGCGCGGGCCGGAAAGGTTCGCGGCCAGCACGCCGCCCAGCGTGCCTTTTCCAGGCTCGCCGCCAAGCAACGGGCCGTAATCCATCGGCTCGAAGTCGAACCGCTGGCCATTTTGCGCCAGCAGGCTTTCGATCTCGGCCAGCGGCGTGCCGGCCTTCGCCGACAGCACGAGCTCGGCCGGTTCGTAGAGCGTGACACCGGTCAGTTTCGACAGATCGAGCGTGTGCCCGGTCTGCAGCGGGCGACCGATGCCGCGCTTCGAACCATGGCCGACGATTTCGAGCGGTGCGTCCTCGGCCACGGCCCAAGCGACGGCGGAGAGGACTTCGTCCGATGTGGTTGGGGTGAAGGTGGTCATTCGAACGATGCGCCATCTGCAAATGCGGAGAAGCCGTGATCCTGCCCACCCCCCTCTGTCCTGCCGGACATCTCCCCCGCAAGGGGGGAGATTGGCTGGTCGCAATGTTGGCGCTTGTCTTGCTGTATGCGAGATTGGCGAAAGCCGTGATGAGAGCTCAATCTCCCCCCTTGCGGGGGAGATGTCCGGCAGGACAGAGGGGGGTGTTCAAGCGCCGACATGTCCACTCAAAACCTCGGAATGTCCGGGAACGGCAGCTTGCCGCCCGAAATATGCATGCGCCCGAGCTCGGCGCAGCGGCGCAGTTGCGGAAATACTTTTCCCGGGTTGAGCAGATGGTTGGGATCGAAGGCGCATTTGACGCGCATCTGCTGGTCGAGGTCGATCTGGTTGAACATTTCCGGCATCAGGTCGCGCTTCTCGACGCCGACGCCGTGCTCACCGGTCAACACGCCGCCGACCTTGACGCAGAGCCGCAGGATGTCGGCGCCAAAGCTTTCGGCCTTGTCGAGTTCGCCGGGGACATTGGCATCGTAGAGGATCAGCGGATGCAGATTGCCGTCGCCGGCATGAAAGACATTGGCGACGCCGAGGCCGTATTTCTCCGAGAGCTCGCGCATGCCGGCCAGCACGCGCGGCAGTTCCTTGCGCGGGATAGTGCCATCCATGCAGTAATAGTCGGGTGAGATGCGGCCAACCGCCGGAAACGCCGCCTTTCGGCCAGCCCAGAAACTCGCCCGTTCCTGCTCCGACTGCGAGATGCGGCAGGTTGTCGAACCGTTGCGGATGGCGATCGCTTCGACAGCGGCGATCAGGTGATCGACCTCGACGCCTGGCCCGTCGAGTTCGACGATCAGCAGCGCCTCGACATCGAGGGGATAGCCGGCATGGACGAAATCCTCGGCGGCGTGGATCGCCGGCCGATCCATCATCTCCATCCCACCCGGAATGATGCCGGCGCCGATAATGTCGGCGACGCATTGGCCGCCCTGCTCGCTGGTGGGAAAGCCGATCAGAAGCGCACGCGCCGTTTCCGGCTTCTTCAAGATACGTACCGTCACCTCGGTGACGACGCCAAGCAGGCCTTCGGAGCCGGTCATGACGCCAAGCAGATCATAGCCTTCGGAATCGAGATGATTGCCGCCGAGGCGAACCACCTCGCCGTTCATCAGCACCATCTCGATACCCAGCACATTGTTGGCGGTAAGGCCATATTTCAGGCAGTGCACGCCGCCGGAATTCTCCGCGACATTGCCGCCGATCGAGCAGGCGATCTGGGAGGATGGATCGGGCGCATAATAGAAGCCCTCCTGCTCGACGGCGGTGGTGATGCCGAGATTGGTGACACCGGGCTGGGCAACGACAACGCGGTTGGGAAAATCAATCGTGAGAATGCGGTTGAAGCGGCTCATGACCAAGAGCACGGCATCTTCAAGCGGCAGCGCGCCGCCCGACAGCGAGGTGCCGGAACCGCGCGGCACGACGCGGATGTTGCGATCGTTGCAGTATTTCAGCACACGGGAGACCTGCGCCACCGTCTGCGGCAGCACCACCACCAGCGGCAGTTGCCGATAGGCCGTCAGTCCGTCGCTCTCGAAAGCCCGCATGGCGTTGGCCGCGTCGACGACGCCCTCGCCCGGCACGATGATGCGCATGTCGGCGACAATCTCGTTTCGCCGGCGCATCGTGGCATCATCAGGTTTCGGCATGGCCAGGCCGGACATCAACAGCCTCACTTAGCTTGACTGGTCAAAATCTTTTACCAGTGAAGCGGCGATGTTGCAAATCCTGCTTTGGCGGAAAATCGGACGCCGAGGCAGAGCCACGCTTCCGCAGCGGCAATCTGCCGCTGTTTGACCAGCCCTCCGCCGTTTATGAATAAACTCGTTATTCGCCGGCGTGCTTGCCGGGCTCGGAATGCATCTGGCGCACACGGCGCACACCCCACCAGACAAGCAGGATGGCGACCGGCACCGACGCGGCGGTCACGACTTCCGGCGCGAAGGTATGGCCGAAGACCGAGGCACCCTTGGCGACATAGCCGATGAGACCGACAACATAATAGGAGACGGCGGCGACAGACAGGCCTTCCACAGTCTGCTGCAGGCGCAATTGCAGGCGGGCGCGGTTGTTCATCGACGCCAGCAGGTCGCGGTTCTGCTTCTCGACTTCGACGTCGACCCAGGTGCGCAGCAACGTGGTGGCGCGGGTCAGCTTGCGCGACAGGTTGGCCTGGCGCTCCTCGACCGAACGGCAGGTGCGCATGGCCGGCGCGACACGGCGCTGCAGAAAGCCGCCCCAGGTGTCGTAGCCGGGCACCGCCTCTTCCTCGAGCGCCTCCAGCCGTTCGCTGACGATGCCGTCATAGGCGCGGTTGGCGCCGAAGCGGTAAAGGCTGGACGCCGCATCGGCCTCAAGCTCGGCGGCGAGCTCGGTCAGATCGGCCAGCAATGTCTGGCTGTCGCGGGTCTCGGCCACCTTCATTTCAAGCGTTGTCTGCGCCAGCCGGTCCTCGATCCGTCGGGCGCGGCCGGAGAGGGTCAGCGCCAGCGGCAGGCCGAGCATGGCCAGTGTGCGGTAGGTTTCTATGTCGATCAGCCGCTGTGAGAGTGCGCCGGTTCGGGCCGGCGTCAGGCCACGGTCGAGCACCAGCATGCGGGTCATGCCGTCGCCATCCTGGCGGAAGTCGGTGATGATGGCGGCATTGCCGCGCTCGACCAGCGAATAGCACAGGCTGGTGGGGTCAAAGCCGGCGATCAGGCGCTCGCTGACCGCCGTCCACTTGCGAATTTCGAGCCTGATGCCGGAGATGACGGTTCCCGGTGGGGAGAAACCATTGCCGAAGGGCGAGTCTTCCTGCGCCCTGCCGCTTTCGGAAAGCGGCCCTTCCCACAGATAGGTGGAGAATTCCGTGTGCCGTTCCCAGCGCAGCGAGCCCTTGCCCCACTTCATCGCGTGGTGGCGAGCCTGTCGGTCAGGCGCGGCAATGCCGAGACGCCGCGACAGTTCGGAAAGCACCGCATGGTCGACGCCCGAGCCACCCTCGGTCATGAAGGCGAGCTGGACCAGGACGCGTGGCTTTTCAATCAGCGGATGCGGGCGGGCATGGACTTCGCCAAGCGCACCCGGACGTCCCTCATGCGCGGGGAAACCCATGACGCTGCCCTTGGCGCGGGGCTGGAATTCGAGATTGGACGGGTCGTCTGACACGGCATGTCCCCCAAGGCTTCTCTGAGCCCTTCGTGCAATCGCGTCCCTCTAGGGCCAATCGCTGGGAGACGCAAACAGCAAGTTTAGCCGACGACAACAGAGCGAGGACTCGCGCACCCGGGCCAAAATAGAAGAATTGGATAAATAATTTGACCAGTTGCCGACGCAGGCTTTATCGTAAGCGGCACCGGTTCAAGCCCCAGGCACCCTGTTGAGCGACATTTTTTCCAGGATCGAGCATTCGCGCACCGCCGACGAAGTGGTGCAGCAAATCGAGAGCCTCATTCTCGAGGGTGTCCTGCGCACAGGCGACCGGCTGCCCGGCGAGCGCGAACTGGCACGCCAGTTCGACGTGTCGCGGCCGATCCTGCGCGATGCACTGAAGGCGCTCGAAGGGCGCGGCTTGTTAACGACGCGGCCAGGTGGCGGCACCCATGTGACCGACGTCACCGGCCAATTATTCACCAAGCCAGTGACGGACCTGATCTCGATGCACCGCAAGGCGGTGACCGACTATCTGGAATACCGCCGCGAGATCGAGGGGATCGCTGCCGAATATGCCGCGCGGCGCGCCACGCCTGATGATCTCGCACTGCTCGACCAGATCATGGCGCGGATGGACGAAGCGGACCGGACCGGCGACTTTGACGACGAGGCCGAGATCGACGTCGAGTTCCATCACGCGATCTGCGAATGCGCGCACAACATCATCCTTCTGCACACGCTGCGCTCCTGCTATCGGCTGTTGTCGGAAGGCGTGTTCCAGAACCGGCTGCTGGTGTTCAGTGTGCCCGGCGCACGCGAGGCGCTTTTGGCGCAGCACCGCGCCATCCATGCGGCGGTCAAGGCCGGTGACCCGGCCGCGGCACGGCAGGCGGCGATGGACCACATCACTTACGTCGAACGATCGATGGCCGAGGCCGAACGCAGCGGCGACTGGCAGCGCGTGTCTCGGCTCAGGCTGAAGCAGCGTGTCGATGATACCGAACCCGCACGCAAACGCTCCTAATCTCGAAACGGGAAGCCCATGAGCCAGATCCTTACCATCGCCGACCTCAAGGACCTCGCGCGACGGCGCGTGCCGAAAATGTTCTTCGACTATGCCGATTCCGGAGCTTGGACCGAAGGCACCTACCGGGCGAACGAAGAGGATTTCCAGAAGATCAAGTTCCGCCAGCGCGTGCTTGTCGACATGAGCAACCGCTCGCTGGAATCGACCATGATCGGCGAGAAGGTAGCCATGCCGGTGGCATTGGCCCCAACCGGCCTGACCGGCATGCAGCACGCCGATGGCGAAATGCTGGCGGCGCAAGCGGCGGAAGAATTCGGCGTCCCATTCACCCTGTCGACCATGAGCATCTGTTCGATCGAGGATGTCGCCTCGGTGACGAAAAAGCCGTTCTGGTTCCAGCTCTATGTGCTGCGCGACAAGGATTTCGTGCTCGACCTGATCGACCGGGCCAAGGCGGCGAAATGCTCGGCGCTGGTGCTGACACTGGATCTGCAGATCCTCGGCCAGCGCCACAAGGATGTCCGCAACGGCTTGTCGGCGCCGCCCAAGATGACGCTGGCCAACATCGCCGACATTGCAATGCGCCCGCGCTGGTGGATGGGCATGGCTAGCACCAAGCGCCGCACCTTCCGCAACATCGTCGGTCATGCCAAAGGCGTCGGCGACGTTGCTTCGTTGTCCTCGTGGACGACGGAGCAGTTCGATCCGCACCTCTCCTGGAAGGATGTCGCCTGGATCAAGGAACGCTGGGGCGGCAAGCTGATCCTGAAGGGCATTCTGGACAAGGAAGACGCACTGATGGCGGCCAAGACAGGCGCCGACGCAATCATCGTTTCCAACCATGGCGGACGGCAACTCGACGGCGCATCCTCCTCGATTGGCGTGCTGGAAGAGATTGCCGACGCGGTCGGCGACACAATCGAAGTGCACATGGATGGCGGCATCCGCTCCGGCCAGGATGTGCTGAAGGCATTGTGCCTCGGCGCAAAGGGCACCTATATCGGCCGGCCATTTCTCTATGGCCTAGGTGCTCTCGGCAAGGAAGGGGTTACCAAGGCGCTGGAAATCATCCGCAAGGAGATGGACATCACGCTGGCGCTGTGCGGAAAGCGTCTGGTCACCGACATGGGCAAGGACCAGCTTCGGCGCTAAACCGGTGACGGCCTGACCACGGAGACAACGAGGCGTTGGCAGAACCGGGTATCCATTTTCTTGACGCGCAGGGACCTGAAGGCGTGCGTCTCTACGCGATAGGCGACGTGCATGGACGGCTCGACCTGCTGGCCGCCATGCACAGCCAGATCATGGCGGAGATCGAGCGTGACCAGCCTTTCGACTGGCGCGTCATCCATCTCGGCGACTATGTCGATCGCGGGCCGGACTCCAAGGGCGTCATCGATTTCCTGATCGAGGCACGCAAGCGCGACCCACGCCATTTGATGCTGGCCGGCAATCACGACATCGGCTTTCTCGACTTTCTCAAAACGCCTGCTCCGGACGGACTTTTTGTCCGCTTCGGCGGCATCCAGACGGCGCAATCCTACGGCGTGGCGATCACTGAAGGCGCCAGCGCCTGGTTTGGCAAGGCCGAGGCGGCCGTGCGGAAGGGACATACGGCGCTGGTCGAGGCAGTGCCGCGAAGCCATGTCGCCTTCCTGCGGTCGCTGCCATTCTCACTGACGCTGGGCGATTTCTTCTTCTGTCACGCCGGCATCAAGCCGGGCGTTGCGCTGGAAAGACAGAGTATGCAGGACCTGATCTGGATCCGCGATGTCTTCCACAACCATCCGGGGCTGTTTCCAAAAATCATCGTGCACGGCCACACGCCGGTGGCCGAGGCCGAGGTGATGGCCAACCGGGTCAATGTCGACACGCTTGCCTGGCAGTCAGGAATTCTCACTGCGCTCGTCGTGGACGGCTCGGATAAACGTATTCTGACAATGACGGGAAAGGGAGCCTAGGCAGGATAACAGCGAATTACATGTGACTGTGTCCCCGATGGTCTTCTGGTAGCCCGTTAGCCCAATCGCACCCAATCCACCGATTCGAGCGCATAGGGGGCGAATAGAAAATCGCGGATCGCCGCGATCCGGTCCTTGCGCCAATCGACCAGAACGAAGTGCGCTGGCTTCTCCATGGCGCCGCTGTCGAAAACCAGCATGGCTGGACGGCCTTCGACCGCGCCGAGAGCGAACCGCCATTTCGTTTCTTCGGCATAGCGCGTGAAATAGGGGGCGATCTTGTCGCGCCCTTCCCATTTGAGCCGGTTTACCAGATCAAGCTTCACGTCGTCGGCGAGCATGGCGCGGATCGCATCGAAATCGCCGGTCCGAAACAAGTGGACGTAAGCGGCAATCTCTTGTCGCGCCGCATCGGACATCAGCGGCAACCGGGTGTCGTCATGCGCCAAGGCGAACTGCCGCAGCGCCACGCGCCCGCGCTGAAGCGCCGATTTGGCGGCTGCCGGCGAGCATTCGGCGATGCTCGCGATCTCGTCGACTGAATGACCCAGGACATCCTTGAGGATCACCGCACAACGCTGAAGTTCAGGCAGGCGCAGAAACGTCTGAAAGCCGATCGCGACGACATCCGCATCCGACATAGGCGCTGTTTCGATGTCTTCGGTAAGCGGAACGACCGTGTTGCGGGACCTGTCGCGCAAGAAATCAAGGCTCGTGTTGTGGGCGATGCGAAACATCCACCCCTCGAGATTTTCCACCACATCGCCCTGGGCTCGGGCGCGAAGCGCCTTGACCAGGGTATCCTGCAATATGTCCTCGCCATCGACCACTGATCCGGTCATGCGCGCGCAGTAGCGATGAAGGCGTGGCCGCATCGCTTTCAGGCGATCCTCGAATTCGTCCGTATTCATATCGAAGACCTAAGGTGCTTCCGCGCTTTGTTCCGCCAGGGATTTTGCCCAAATGTCGATGAGAATCTTCGACAGAGCCGCCGGCTGCGACAGAAATGGCGAGTGGCTGCTTTCCAATGTGTGGGTAATTGTCTTGCCGCCGATGGTACCGTCGACTGTCGCGATCATATGATCCTGACCGGTCAATGGAACCGCGCGATCCTGTGCGCAGCGGATATAGTGGCGCGGCACGGTGCCAAACCGCTCAGGCGTGATTTCCGATAGAGCCAAGGCTCCGGCGTTCGATTCGTCGCAATGAAGCTGCGCCGCCGCCTGCGCGAATTCTGCCTCGGGCACATCCGCGTAGAACGAGGCTTTGAGTAGCGATCTGTAGTCATCGTCAGCCGGGCCGGCGTTGATCCTTGTCGCGCCGATGGCGACGGGGTCTCCCACGAACAGTCCGGGCGACAGCGCTGAAGACATGGTTTCATGCATGAGCATCGCGAGCAACGGCACGCCGTTCGGCACCAGGAACCCGGCAAGATATACGACCGCGAGGAGCAGGTCCGGAACCTGCTCCGCAACCGCCGAAATCGTCATCCCGCCGGCCGAATGCCCGACCAGAATGACCTTGCCATCGCAGCGTGACGCGGCTTCTCTTACCAACGCAACCACCGCTCGCGTCCGCTCTTCCTGCGTAACGCCGGCTATGGGTGACCGCTCGGCGGCGAAAGCGGCCGGGTCGAATGGGCGGCGGCTGAGCGACTTCGGTGCTATCGCATTTGCCCCGGCGCCGGGGAGGTCGAGGGTCAGGGCCGCGAAGCCCTGGGCCTCAAGCATTGGGGTAACCCTGTCCCACGCCGAATGGTTGTGCCAGCCGCCGTGGACCAGGACAAAGGCTGCTTTGGTTGCCGACATCGTCGATCCTTCTTCGTCTCATTTCATGATCTTGACGACCGCGACAAGCGGCCGCCCGTTGTGTAGCCGTGATTTTGCCGCCTAACCCGGCGGCCGAACAAGAGGATGAGTTCAAGCTGCCCTGTTGCCGAACATTTCAACGTTCGTGCCGACAATCGAGTCCAGGCTCCCCAACTCAATGATCTTCGGGAAATAGGCCTTCATCCGTGGATCGCCGCGCATCGCCTCGACAGCCGCGGCGGTCTCCCACTCGGAGTAGATGACGACACCGGTGCCGTCGTTTGCAGCGATCAGCCGGGTCGCCTTCCAGCCGGGGAGCGTGCGGATCACCGTATCGGTGTTCTGCTTCAAGAGCTCGATCAGCGCATCCTGCTTGCCGGGTTTGACCTTCAACAGATTGATCAGAATGATGGATTCGCCGGACATGGGTGTACCTTTCAGTTGCGGACACACCAAGGACGAAACGGAGCGTGGAAACGGATCGCGGCAGTAAAAAGAATTCTGGGAAAGTCTCTCGAAGGGGCAGGGCTTTTGCCGAGCCTCGCCAGTTGATGCCAATTTGCCCCTTGGCGTTCCGATAGCCCTGGGCAGCGCTCGGCGCTTTAGCGCACGCAAGACGCAGATGCAGCAAAATGCCGGCTAAGAGCTCGCTGAAAATTTATGGGTCCTGATCCAAGGTGCCCGCGCCCTTGTGGGACGCGCTTCGGCACTGTGGGTCAGCGTAGGGAAGCGGTAACGCCGTAGCCGTCGACGGCGTTGTGGTTGTTGGCTGCGTCTGCGGCATAGATGCCGAGACCGCACAGGACAATGGCGGACAACATTGCAAAGGACAGAAGCGCTGCTTTCACGGACGTCATCTCTTGTTGAGCTTCCTGCATCTGTGCATCAGGTGGTTACCAATGCGTTGAAACGGAGAATTCGCTTCAAAGTTTCAACGTTTTCGCGCTTCTAGAAGCGTTCTGTATCGACGGTGTGTCGCGCGGGTCACACAAAAGGTTCATCGCGGTTGCACAGCCCATGCAGAGCGCGCGCCTTCTAGGATGACGGGCGGACACAAGCCAAGCCTGAAACAGGTTTTCCCGCGCGGATTCACCGCCGCGTGCCAAATATGCAACGGCACTAACGCACGCCCGCGAACGGGAAACCGGTCCTTGAGAGGGTTGGCGCGAGGTGGCGCTAGATTGTTGCCACCCAGGCGCGGGCAATGGCCAGGCCTGCGGCATCGGCGGCAGGTCCGTTGCGGGCCATTTCGCCATCCAGCTTGCCGGCCCAGTCGGGATGGCGCGCCGCGATGGTGGGAGCGAAGGACGAACTCCAGTCCTTCACCAATGGCCGGTCGGCCTCGAAATGAAACTGGAAACCATAGACGGCGCGGCCAACACGAAACGCCTGGTTCTCCGCTGTTTCATTGCCGGCGAGCCGCACCGCATTCTCAGGCAGCACAAACGTGTCGTCATGCCACTGGAAGATCGGGAATTTTTCGGGAAGCTTGCCCAGAACAGCATCGGATTTGGCGTCCGGTGTCAGGGAAACACCATGCCAGCCGAATTCATTGGCGGCGCCAATCTTGTTCTCGCCACCGAAAGCGCGGGCTACGAGCTGGCTGCCGAGGCAGATGCCGAGAACCGAGCGGTCCTTGTCGGCGAAATCGCGGGTCAGTTCGAGCAAGGCGGGAAAATAGGGGTAGTCATCGTCGGCGAGCGCATTCTGGCCGCCGCCGAGCACCACCATCGCATCATGCCCGGCCGCGTCATCCGGCAGCGGATCACCCTTGTAGGGCAGGCGCACATCGAGATCGGCCCCCGCTTCCTGAAGTGCCGCACCGACCTGGCCGAGGCCGGTATTGTCGAAGTTCTGGACCACCAGCACCCGCATCGCAAAACCCTGCTGACATGAAAACGATGGAACGAGCGATATCATGTTGCCGGCAATACAGCCAAGATGCGCATTCGGAGAGAAAGCTATGCCACTGCAGAACCGGATCGATCCGTTTGGCGCCATTCACGCAGCGCCCGAGCGTGGCCTGTTCATGGGCAATCGCGGCATCATCCATGATCCCGCAACCAAGACGTTGCTGAAAAAACGTTGGGCGCTCCACGCCTGGATCATCTGTGTCTGCGAGTTCCGCAATGTGCGACGCGATCCGATGGGCCGCAACCGGGCTGGTGGCAAAGCCGGCTGGACCGAGCTTTTCTTTCTCGACGAGGTGACGGCGCTGGCGGCGGGACACCGGCCTTGTTTCTTTTGCCAGCGCGAACGGGCCAAGGATTTCGTTGGCCGCTTTGGCGGAGCCTTCGGCATCACTGAACCACGGGCGCCGCAGGTCGACAAGCGGCTTCACAAGGAGCGGCTGGCGGCCGGCGGCAAACCGCCCAAGGTGGCTCTTGAACAACTCGCCGGACTGCCGGACGGCACCATGGTTGCCGACGGTGCCGATGCATTCGCACTACGCGGCGGCAAGGCACTACCCTGGTCTTTTGCCGGGTATGGGCCGCCTGCCGATTTCACCCGCATCGGCGAGACAGCGCTCTCGGTGCTGACGCCAGCGACGACGATTGCCGTGTTGCGGCAGGGCTTTCAACCAGTCTGGCATCCTTCCGCCGAGACTTGACGCCAGAGGCCGGCTCGCTCATTCCTCGCCGATGCGCGCCAATTACAAGATGCAACGGCTGTTCGTACCCGATGATCTCGGGTCAGATCTCGAATTCGAGCTTGGCCAGCAGCAAAGCCACTACCTGATGCATGTGCTTCGGCTTGGCGAAGGCGCTGAAGTGCTGTTGTTCAACGGCCGCGATGGCGAATGGTCGGCGGCCATCACCGCAAAATCCAAGAAGGCGGTGAAGCTTGGCGTTCTGGCGCGGCAAAGACCGCAGCCGCCATTGCCCGACCTTGTCTATTGTTTCGCGCCACTGAAGCAGGGACGGCTCGACTATCTCATGCAGAAGGCGGTGGAAATGGGCGCCGGTGTCCTGCAGCCGGTCATCACCCAGCACACGCAAGTGGCGAAGCCTCCCATCGATCGCCTGCGCGCCAATGTCGTCGAGGCCGCCGAACAATGCGGCATCCTGACGGTACCGGAGGTGCGCGAAGCGGAGAAGTTCGATCGGCTGCTCGCCGGTTGGGACAAGGACCGGCGGCTGATCTTCTGCGACGAGGACGCTTCAACCAACAATCCCCTGCCCGCGTTGCAGGCGGTGCAAGAGAAGAAGCTTGCGCTGCTGGTCGGGCCCGAAGGCGGCTTTTCCGACGAGGAGCGCAAGATGCTGCGCGCTTTGCCGTTCGTGACAGCCATCCCGCTCGGTCAACGCATCCTGCGCGCCGACACGGCGGCGGTGGCGGCGCTGGCGGTCATACAGGCAACAATCGGAGACTGGTGAGGCCTCCCCTTGTTCAAGGGGTGGGGCGGAGCATCAATGTTCAATTCCTGTTGAACTGTGGCTCAGGATTTTTTGCTTGATCGTCTGCTGACATTTCGTCCATCTAGCGCCGCGGTCGTCCGATCGCGTACAGCGCCGCGCGTTCTTTCAGACGCGCACAGGACGCTGTAGTACTTGATTTTGGTGCGGGATCCTTTCCGAAAAATCGAAGGCGATTTTCGGGATCATGCTCCGGAGGGGTTTCATGGCGCGCGACACAACCGATTTCCGGCCCATCGAAAACATCGACGAACTCGTCGAGCACCTGGCCGAAGGCAACAAGCCGCGCGACAAGTGGCGCATCGGTACCGAGCACGAGAAATTCCCGTTCTATGTCGACGGCAACGCGCCGGTGCCCTATGGCGGCGAGCGTGGCATCCGCGCCATCCTCGAAGGCATGCAGTACAAGCTCGGCTGGGATCCGATCATGGACGCCGGCCGCATCATCGGCCTGGTCGAACCGACCGGCCAGGGCGCGATTTCGCTCGAGCCCGGCGGCCAGTTCGAATTGTCCGGCGCACCGCTGGAAACGATCCACCAGACCTGCCGCGAAGGCAATGCCCACCTGGCTCAGGTGCGTGAGATCGCCGAGCCCATGGGCATCCGCTTCCTCGGCCTTGGCGGCAGCCCGAAATGGTCGCTGGCCGAGACGCCGAAGATGCCGAAATCCCGCTACGAGATCATGACGCGCTATATGCCCAAGGTCGGCACCAAGGGCCTCGACATGATGTACCGCACCTGCACCATCCAGGTTAACCTCGACTTCGAGAGCGAAGCCGACATGCGCCGCAAGATGCAGGTTTCGCTGAAGCTGCAGCCGCTGTCGACGGCGCTGTTCGCCAATTCCCCTTTCACCGAGAGCAAGCCGAACGGGTTGCAGAGCTGGCGCGGCGACATCTGGCGCGACACCGACAACCAGCGGTCCGGCCTGCTTGAGTTCTGCTTCTCGCCCGAGTTCGGCTTTGCAGACTACGTCGAATGGGCGCTCGACGTGCCGATGTATTTCGTCATCCGCGACGGCCACTACCATGACATGACGCACATCACCTTCCGCCAGTTCATGGCCGGTGCGGCCCGTAATGAAGTGCCTGATGGGCTGCCGACCATGGGTGACTGGGCGAACCACCTGTCGACGCTGTTTCCGGATGTCCGGCTGAAGCGCTTCCTTGAAATGCGCGGCGCCGACGGCGGACCCTGGCGCCGGATTTGCGCATTGCCGGCGTTCTGGGTCGGCCTGCTCTATGACGAGGCGGCCCTCGACGCCGCCGAGGCGCTGACGTCGAGCTGGAGCTACGCGGAAGTGCTGGCGATGCGCAATGCGGTGCCCGAACAAGGTATTTCGGCGCCGTTCCGCAACACGACGCTGCGCGAGATTGCCCGTGACGTGATGACCATTTCGCGCATGGGGCTGAAGAATCGCGGCCGCAAGAACCGCGACGGCTACGACGAGACCTCATTCCTCAACACGCTTGACGAAGTCGTCGCACGTGGCACCACCAGCGCCGAGGAAATGCTCTCCGCCTACCACACGCGCTGGGGCGGTTCGATCGAGCCGGTGTTCATGGAATATGCCTACTAAAGGTCGCTATCCGCGCGGCTGACACCGCCGCGAAAAGCCGCTTCAATCGGCCATCGAAACGAATTAGGCTCTCCGCCGAGGATTACCGGAGGAGAAGCCGATGCCCACCTTGTTCGATATGCTGGCGCAGGCCCAGAACGGCAACGGGATGGATGCGCTCGCCCGCCAGTTTGGCCTTTCGCAGCAACAGGCGCAAGCCGCCGTCGCCGCGCTGCTGCCGGCCTTCTCGCAAGGGCTGCAGCGCAACACCGCGGATCCCTATGGACTAGGCGCCTTCATGACGGCGATGGCGAGTGGCCAGCATGCCCAGTATTTCGAGGACGCGACCCGAGCCTTTTCGCCGCAAGGCGTTGATGAGGGCAATGGCATTCTCGGGCACCTGTTCGGCTCCAAGGACCTGTCGCGCGCGATTGCCAGCCAGGCGGCGCAGGCCAGCGGCGTCAGCCAGCAGATCCTGCAGCAGATGCTTCCGGCCATCGCCTCGATGGTCATGGGTGGGCTGTTCAAGCAGACCACAAATCAGATGCAGGCGGCGGGCGGCTTCGGCGGCGGCGGCAATCCGCTGGGCGAGATCATCGAACAGATGATGCGCCAAGGGGGTGGCCTGGGCGGTGGCGCGGCGGCCCCGCAGCCGCGCCAGGCGCCACAGCCTCAGAACTCGATGGACAATCCGTTTGGCAAGGTGCTGCAGGACATGTTCGGCGGCGGTGCGGCGCAGCCGCAAAGCCAACCACAGCAAGCACCCGACCCCTATGGCGGAAACCCGCTTGGCAAAGTGTTGCAGGATATGTTCGGTGGCGGCGCCGCGCAGCCGCAGGGCCGCGCGCAGCCCCAGCAACCGCAAAGCCCCTACGGCGACAATCCGCTCGGAAAGATGTTCGAGGAACTGCTGCGGCAAGGCGGCGGCGGTGGTTTTGGCAGTGGCATGCCGGGCGGCCAACCGCAACCGCAGCAGCCACAGGCACCGCAACCACATACCAATCCCAGCGGCCGGCCACGAAACCCATTCGACGATGTGTTCGGCAAGATGTTCGAGACCGGCGCACAGCAGCGCGACGATTACCAGAAGGGGATGGAATCGATCTTCGACCAGTTCAAGCGCGGCATGGACCGGCGCTAAGCCCTGCTCCAAAAGAAAAGCCCGGTCCTGGGAGGACCGGGCAGGGTGCAGGCGGGCCGGCGGGGATCCGGCAGGGAGTGGGAGCCTGCATACTCATCAGTCGCACCGAACCTCAAAAAGGTTCATGGCGACCGCAACGATAGCAACCAGCAAACGCGATCAGGCAACCTTGCGGGCGATATCCTCGATCGTCTCCACACGGTCGCTGGCGATTTCGCGCAGCATGACAGTCGGATCACGGCCAAACGGCACATCGATGGCGACGTGCAGGTCGGCACGCGTAAGCCCGATGTCGGCGAGTTCGGCGTCGGACATATCGCCAAGGCGATAGAAGGCGCGGCGGTTTTTCAAGGCGCGGTAGAAATTGGAGACGGTGTTGGCCACGCGCGTCGCAACAGCCGGACGCGAAGTGATGCGCGAGGTCTCGGTGGCGAAATCAAACGTGGTCATGTCGGTCTCCTTCAGACTCGAACGAAGAACCAGGCAACCGGCGCGAAAGCGACCGTTCCCGTTCCAATTCACATGCCTTCATGTGGACGATGCGAATTTGCCACGGCACGATTGATTAATCCAACGAATGTTTCTAATCTTTAACATCAACACTAATGATGGATCATATCGATGAAAGCGCCTCTCGATCTCGATCAGTTGCAGACCTTCATCTCGATTGCCGACACCGGCAGCTTCACGCGCGCCGCCGAAGAGGTGCACCGCACCCAGTCGGCGGTGTCGATGCAGATGCGCCGGCTGGAGGAGCGGATCGGCAAGCCGCTGTTCGAAAAAGACGGGCGCACCAACCGGCTGACCGAGGAAGGCGACAAGCTGCTCTCCTACGCAAGGCGGATGCTGTTTCTCAACCGCGAAACGCTGGCCGCCTTCGACGACCGGCGGCTCGAAGGCACGATCCGCATCGGCACGCCCGACGATTATGCCGACCGCTTCCTGCCCGAGATCATGGCGCGGTTCACCCGCTCCAACCCGCGCGTCGAGCTGACCGTCATCTGCGAGCCGACGCCGGGGCTTGTCGAACACATCAAGCGCGGCAATCTCGACCTGGCACTGGTCACGCACAACGACACGCGCGGCCAGTCGGAAGTGGTGCGGCGCGAGCCGCTGCTCTGGGTGACCTCCGTCAACCATGCAACGCATGAGCAGGAAACGCTGCCGATGGCATTCGGCCGGCCGAACTGCATCTGGCGGCGCGCCGCGGTCGATGTGCTCGACCGGCAGAGCCGCGACTATCGCATCCTGTTCACCAGCTTTTCGGCAACCGTCATTACTGCCGCGGTGCTTTCCGGTCTCGCCATCTCGGTGCTGCCAGAATGCGCGCTTCGCCCCGGCATGCGCGTCTTGGGCGAGGCCGATGGCTTCGGCGCCCTGCCCGATTGCCGGATCGGCATCATGCGCGGCCAGACATCACGGCCGGAGATCGTCGATGCGCTTGCCCGCCATATCTCGGAAAGCCTGGACAACATATCCGTGCCGACCAGCGAAGAGGCCGGAACCTTCGATTTCGCCGCGCTCGCCTTCACCAAGATGAAGCGGACCAAGCCGAACCAGATTCTGCCGGGCTGGTAGGAAAGGTCAGACGCGGACCCGGGTTGGCCCGCCCCGACCCGATGCGCGACCGCTGAGGCCGAGCAATTGGGCTGGCTCAAGCGGCGGCGACAACAGATAGCCTTGCAACTGATGACAGCCCATGCCGACGAGCAGGTTTTTCTGCTCCTCGGTCTCAACGCCCTCGGCGGTGACTTCTACGTCGAGGGCGATGGCAAGGTCGATCAAAGCCTTGACGATGGCGGCCGAATTTCGGTCGGCATCCAGAAGGCGCACAAACGACCGGTCGATCTTGAGCTTGTC
Source organism: Mesorhizobium sp. INR15 (assembly GCF_015500075.1). NCBI lineage: Bacteria > Pseudomonadati > Pseudomonadota > Alphaproteobacteria > Hyphomicrobiales > Phyllobacteriaceae > Mesorhizobium > Mesorhizobium sp. INR15. The sequence goes on from NZ_CP045496.1 coordinate 6,287,572, forward strand.
GATGACATGGCGGCGCAGATAACTCAGCGATGAATAGCCGGTGCCGAAATCATCAAGCACCACGCGAATGCCCATTTGGCGCAATGCCGCCAGAACCATCCTGGTCGTGTCGTTGCTCTCCAGAAGCACGCTTTCGGTGACCTCCAGCTGCAACCGCCCTGGTGCCAGGCCGGCTTCTTCCAGGATCGACGCGACCTGACCCGCAAAGGCCGCGTCGCGCAATTGCAACGGCGACACGTTGACGGCAACCCAAGGCAGTTTCGTGCCGGCAGCGAACTGGCAGGCCTCCTGCAGCACCCATTTGCCGAGATCACCAATCATGCCGCGCTCTTCGGCAATGGCGATGAACTGCTGCGGCGGCAGAGCGCCATGGATCTCATGCGCCCAGCGGATCAGGGCTTCGGCGCCGAGCATCGTCTTGCCGTCCGCCGCGAAGATCGGCTGATAGGCCAGCTTGATCCCGGTGCCGCTGATGAGGGCATTGCGAAGCTCGCTCTCGACCTTGCGCTTGCGCAGCAAGAGGTCGTCCATGTCGCCAGCGAAGACCTCATAGCGATCGCGACCGTTTTTCTTGGCCTCATAAAGCGCGATGTCGGCCTTGCGCAGCAGATCATCCGCGTCGGTCCCCGGCCCCGTTGTCAGAGCTATGCCGATGCTGGCGCTGACGAAGACCTGATCGTCCATCAGCTTGAAAGGGTCGCGCATCCTTTCCAGCAGCTTTTCCGAAGCATCCTCCGCGGCCCTTGCGTCACGAATATCGATCAGAATGATCGCGAATTCGTCGCCGCCGAGCCGCGCCACGGTGTCGATCTCGCGGATTGCGCGCTTTAACCTGGCTGCCGTCTGACGCACGAGTTCATCGCCGGCGGGGTGGCCAAGCGTGTCGTTGATATGCTTGAAACGATCGATGTCGAGATAGAGCAGCGCCATCCGGGCGGAATCATGCCCGGCTGTGAGCAAGGCCCTCCGCAGCCTGTCTTCGAACAGCGCCCGGTTGGGTAGCCCGGTAAGCGTATCGTGAAAGGCGAGATACTGCGCTTCCGCCTGGCTAGTCTGCAGCGCGAGTGACGCCCGGCGCAAGCGCCTCAGGAGAAAGGCCAAGGCGGCGGCCGAAAGCAGCATGCCGGCGACCAACGCCGGACCGGCCTTGCGCACCAGCGTCAGGCCAGGGCGCTCCTGATCCCAACTGATGTATCCCAAAATGACATTGCGTGAATCCATGAGCGGGATAACAGCCGAGCCGACCGGCTGCGACAACGGCACCAGATGCGCCCCATCAAGCAGGTATTTCTCACCAATCCTGCCGACGACGGCGTCGTTGATGAATTCCACCGAGACATGCAGATATTCGCTGCCTGGGGCCTGAGTGACACGATCCGAGTTCGGCACCAGCGGCATGACGCTGAGGATGGCGGGCATTCCGCCAAGCGATACCAGGTCTTCGGCGACCATTTTCGTCGGTCCGGCGGACGGAGCCTCTTTCGAAGGTTGCGTGAGCAGGGCACGCAACCTTTCGATGGTCGGAAGCAGAGCGGGCTCGTCGGCGCCATAGACGTCCGGCGGCACCACCTTTCCTTCATGCATCGCATGGATCGGGCGGTTCGCGTCGTCCAGCACATAGACCCGGTTATGGCCGTAGTAGGAATACATCCAGACGCTAAGGTTCTCCGCCATCCAGGCCTGGTTGCCGGCTTTGGCATTGACGACGGAATCATCCCATACCGAGACGCTTTCCTGCTCGCGCTCGACCGCGGCGATCCTGTCCTGCAAGCCATTGGCGAAGAATATCTTTTGTCGCTCAAGCGAAACACGGTCGGCCTGGACGGCGGCGTAGAAGCCAAAGCCAACGACCATGACCAGTGCAAAGGCGGCAAGCGCCAGCACGGTCAGCGTGACCTGATACGTCAAAGGGCTGCGATATGCGCGTAGGCTCATGCTTCCCCGGCCAGCTCCGTTGTGCCCAAGTCAACCAAAGCGGACTTAAGATCGTGTTACGCCCCCTTGAGTCAAGCAAGGCGCCTTGACGCGCCCCCCCAACCGCCTGCCAATTGCCGGATGAGCGATGCAGCATCCGAATCACGCACCAACGCCGCCGAATACACGGTGAGCGAGATTTCCGGCGCGTTGAAGCGCACGGTGGAGGATGTCTTCGGCAATGTGCGGGTGCGTGGCGAAATTTCAGGCTATCGCGGGCCACATTCGTCAGGCCATGCCTATTTCGCGCTGAAGGATGACCGTGCCCGGCTCGACGCAGTGGTGTGGAAAGGCACGATGAGCCGGCTGAAATTCCGTCCCGAGGAAGGGATGGAGGTGATCGCCACCGGCAAGCTCACCACCTATCCCGGGAAATCGAACTACCAGATTGTCATCGACAACCTGGAGCCGGCTGGCGCCGGGGCGCTGATGGCCTTACTGGAAGAGCGCAAGCGCCGGCTGCAGGCCGAGGGCTTGTTCGATGCAGGCCGCAAGCAGTTGCTGCCCTTCATGCCGCGCATCATCGGTGTCGTTACGTCACCAACGGGCGCGGTTATCCGCGACATCATCCACCGCATCAAGGACCGGTTTCCGCTGCATGTGCTGGTCTGGCCGGTGCGGGTGCAAGGCGAGACGGCCGGCGCCGAAGTGGCTGCCGCCGTCAATGGGTTCAATGAACTGGCCTGGGACGGCGCGATTCAGCGGCCGGACCTGTTGATCGTGGCGCGCGGCGGCGGCAGCCTCGAGGACCTCTGGGGGTTCAACGACGAGGCGCTGGCCCGCGCTGTTGCTGCCTCCGTCATTCCGGTGATTTCGGCCGTTGGCCATGAAACCGACTGGACGCTGATCGACCTGGTGGCGGACGTGCGGGCGCCGACGCCAACGGGCGCGGCCGAGATCGCCGTGCCGGTACGGGCGGACCTTGAAGCGACACTGGCCAGCCTCGGAGCACGGCTCAAAACGGCGGTCTCGCGCAATTTCGAGCGCAAGCGGCAAGCCGCGCGCGCCGCGGCACGCGCGCTCCCTTCGCCAGACCAGTTGCTGGCGCTGCCGCGCCGCCGCCTTGACGAGGCGACCAGCCGGCTCGGCCGCGCGCTCTCGGTCAGCGTCGAACGCAAACGGGCCCGCCTTGCCGCACAGCGGCTGACGCCGGCCACCTTGTCGCGGCGCATCAACGAGACCCGCACGCTGACCGGGCGCGATCTCGCCCGCGCGCAGGCGGCGTTCTTCGCCATCGTGCGCGAGCGCCGCACACGTTTCTCACGCACCACGGCGCGGCTGTCTCCGGCGCCGATCGCCAGGCGGCAGAAACTGCTGGGCGATGCGCTGACGGCCTTGGCGCGGCGAAATGATCAGGTGATTTCCGTAAAGCTCGAACGCTTGCGCGGAAAACTAACCCAGGCCGACCGGTTGCTGGCAACGCTTTCGCACAAGGCCGTTCTGGCGCGCGGCTTCGCGTTGGTGAAGGATGCCGACGGCGCGGTCGTCAAGCAGGCCGCCGATGTGGCGGCGGGAATGGCGCTTTCGCTGGAATTCGCCGACGGGACCGCTGATGCGGTCGCGACCAGCGGCGCGGCAAAACCAAAGCCGGCGGCGAAGCCCGCTGCCAAGGGCAAAGAGCCCGGCAACCAGGGATCCCTGTTCTGAGACGCTGCCATGACAGACAATTCACACCATCGCACAACACCTTCAGGCAAGCCGCGCGCGCGAAGCGTCGGCATCGGCTTTAACGGTACTCCTGGCACGTTCAATGCCATCACCGATGTGCCCGGTGTCGCGGTCGGGTATTCGACGCTGATTTCGGGCGACGGCCCGCTGGTCGCCGGCACGGGCCCAGTGCGCACCGGCGTGACCGCCATCCTGCTCAGACCACGCGCTGAACTCGCCACGCCGGTGTTTGCCGGTATCTTTAGCCAGAACGGCAATGGCGAATTGACCGGCTCACACATCGTCGAGGAGACCGGCGCCTTCAATTTCCCGATCACCATCACCAACACCCATTCCTGCGGTGTTTCGCGCGATGGAACGTTGCGCTGGATGCAACGGGTGCTGCCCGAGGCCCTCGACAGCGCCTGGGGTCTGCCGGTGGCGGCCGAGACCTATGACGGTTTCCTCAACGACATCAATGGCCACCATGTGACATTCGAGCATGTCACCGAGGCGCTCGACGGTGCAAGCAGCGGGCCGATCGAGGAAGGCAGTGTCGGCGGCGGCACGGGCATGATCACTTTCGGCTTCAAGGCCGGTTCAGGCACCGCGTCCCGAATGGTCGAATGGCAGGGCCGACGCCATGCGGTCGGCGCTTTCGTGCAGTCGAATTTCGGCAAGCGGCACAATTTCACCATTCGCGGTACTCGCGTCGGGCCAGAACTCGCCGAACCGGCAGTTCGCGAAGGCACGCCCCGCGCGGAAAAGGGCTCGATCATTGCCGTTGTCGCGACCGACGCGCCGTTCCTTCCACATCAGATGAAGCGGCTTGCCCGCCGCGTGCCGCTTGGCGTCGCCATGACCGGCGGCTTTGGCTATCACAGTTCAGGCGACATCTTTCTCGCCTTCTCGACCGCCAACCCAGCGGCTGCCCTGGCGCCATCAGGGCGGATGGCCAATGCCGATTTCATCCCGGACACCGACATCGACCCATTCTTCGACGCTGTGGTTCAGGCCGTAGAAGAGGCGATCCTCAACGCGCTGGTCGCCAATGACGACATGACAGGGCGCGACGGCAATTTCGTGCCTTCGCTGCCGAAGGCGTGGCTGAGCGACAGATATGGTCAGCTTCCCAAGGGATAGGCCACGCACGATTTGCGCCGCCTGGGCGATCCAGTGCTTGGATAGCTGGTCTGGAGCGGCGCCAGCAATGGCGCCTTACTTCGCGGGCGTGCCTGAAACCTGCTCGCCGGCCTCGGCCGCTTCCTCGAGCCGTGACGCAATGAGTTCCTGAATGTCGCCGACTTCTTCCTGAATATCTTCCAGCGGGATGCCGGCTTCAGCCGCCTTGGCCGCGCATTCCTTGGCCAGGGTTTCGGCCTGCTTTTCGATCCTTGCAGCCGAAGGCTGGCAGTGGACCTTTTCGCCGATCCATCCCCGCAAGAACTCGATCGCGTGTTCACTCATACTGCTATTCCCTGGCGGCTATGCCGGTTGGTAATCATAAACGTCAACATCCCGCAAAGGATGCATGTTCCCATTCGAACCGAGTCGGCGCCGACCGGCAAGCCGATCTCGTCCAAGTCCACAGAGCGGAAGGAAATCGAGGGTTCAAGGACATTTCTGATTCTGGAGGATACTGGTACCGTTGGCTGGGATCGCATGCAACCCTACGTACTTGTTTCTACTCGCTTTTTCTCGGCCACGACCACCGATTTGTGTCACAATAAGTATCACAATACGTAGCACATTTTGCTGCTGCTTGGTGGCGCAATCATAGGTACGCGGTCGAAGCCGCCGCTATATAGTGACATCCTCATGCAATGTCGACTCCGCTGGCGCTTCTGCTTCTTTCCGTCGCGGAAGCCGCTTTTTGATCGTGAAGCACACATCGTCACCAGCCCATCAGCCGCCCCATGAGGCGCGGCATGCCGACTTGCGCCAGCCAGGCGCCCCATTCTGTCATCCGGACGCTCGGGGACAGGCTCGCGGGGGCTCCATCCTGTGGAGAAAAACCGAGAACAGCGCGCGTTTCGTCAAGAGACCAGCGCATTCCAGGGTTGTCGGACATCAGATTGACCACAGCGAAACCCATCACCGGAGCGGTGATCGCCGCCGTCATCCCATCCAGGAAATCCCGGTCGCTCAGCCACATCTGCTGCCCCCAGCGGCCCAGTCCCATGTGCGGCCCAGGCTGGTTGTCAGGCGTGGCCTGGATCCAGCCGATGCGGGTGCAGATCACCGTCATCCCATGCGCAGCGGCAAAATGAGCGCCGATCCGCTCGCCAGCCATTTTCGACATCCCGTATGGGGTGACCGGATCCGGAACGGTGTCGGTGCCGAGGCGATCCCCGCGAAATCTAGAGCCGCCCAGTACCCAATTCGAGCTGGCGAAGACCACACGAGCCACCCCTGCCTGGCGCGATGCCTCGAAAAGATTGAGCACGGCATCGATGTTGTGCGGTATCGCGGTCTTCCACCCTGAAACAGGCGAGCTCTCGGCGGCAAGATGGATGACAACGTCCTGCCCGACAAGTCTTGCCGTCCATTCGTCGTCCAACCGGGACAGATCCGCGGCATGGATTGGCACGGGACTGGATTCCGCCCGCAGATCGAGGCCGGTGACAAGATGCCCTGCCGCCCGCAGATGCGCGGCCAACTTGACCCCAAGATTCCCGGCGGCCCCCGTCATCAAGATTTTTTTGCCCATCGGATTTTCCGCCCCCAGAAAGCAAGCAGCTTACCCGAAATCGGGCTGGCAGGAATCCGGCAAATTGCCTTCAGCCGCACGCATTTCAGCGCCGTCTTGAGCGATCCGCGTCACACTGCGTGCTGGAGCATGCTCAGGCCGCCATCGGCGACAAGGCAGGCCGCGTTCATGAAGCGGCATTCGTCGGAGATCATGAACACCGCTGCAAGGGCGATCTCGCGTGCCGACGCGATGCGGCCGCCAGGGTGCAGCGCCAGCGTGGCGGCACGGGCGGCATCGGGGTCGGGGAACGAGTTCCAGTAGTCGATGGCCTTCTGCGTCTCGACATAGCCTGGCGCCAGTGCATTCACCCGCACGCCCTTGCCGGCATATTCGAGCGCCAGCGACTTGGTCAGGCCAAGCAGGGCGTGCTTGGCGACAGGATAAGGGAAGGTGTGCGGAATGATGGTGAAGCTGTGGGTGGATGCGATGTTGAGGATCGCGCCATCTCCGCTAGCGATCATTCCCGGCAACACCGCCTTGCTGCAGTTCCAGGCACCCTTGACGTTGACGTCGAAGTTGCGGTTCCACTCGTCCTCGGTCGTGTCTAGCGGCGTCGAGAACACGTTGACGCCGGCATTGTTGATCAGTGCGTTGATGGGGCCGATCTCGGCTGCGGCCTGGCTGACGGCAGCGGCAATCACGGCCCCGTCGCTAATATCGGCCGCCGCATATCCGACATCGCCGTTCGGTGCGCCAAGACCGGCCACGGCCTGGCGCAGCAACGCCCCATCGCGGTCGACGAGAAAGAGCTTTGCCCCCTCGGCAAGGCAAGCCTCGGCAATGGCCAGACCGATGCCTTGTGCGGCACCAGTCAGGAAAATGCGTTTGCCGAGAAGGCGCTCAGCCATTGCTTGCACTCCAGTCGAAAACAGTCATTGCCAAATCCGCGCCAAGTGTTTCACCCGGAGCGAGCACCTTGAGCCCCATGAGGTCGGTCCCGCAATGCTTCAACGCGTTCGGCGTATGGCTCATCGGCTCGAAGCAGAAGAAGCTCTTGTCGCTATCGGGCGCGTAGAGCATGTAGCGCCCAAATGCCGTATCCGCCTCGATCTTGACACCAAGACGCCGTTCCGGCCAGACGATGCGCGCGACACCATTCCAGCCTTCGAAGCCGTTGTTCAGCCAGCGGTCCGGCAACAGGCGCGCGGTGGAGAAATCGACATCCTCGGCAATGGCATTCCTGTTGGCTGGAAGATGTCCGTCACGCTCGGTCCACCAGGCCTGGGCCGGTGCGGAAAGGGTCGTCAGCGGCGTGCGCGGAAAGAAGGGATGGAAGCCAAGGCCGAACGGCAACGCGAATGTGCCGGTATTCTCAACCGAAAGATGGAGTTCCAACCGCGCTCCGGCGAGTTGGAATGATTGTCGGGCATGATACGCATAAGGCGAGGCAGTGTCGGCTCTCTTGTCGAAGCTCAGTCCGACGTAGTCGGCACAATGCTCCCCGATCTCCCAGGTTCCCAGCCAGCCGTCGCCATGAATGTAGAGCGGGTCAGCGGCATTCGGCGAGAGCGTCACCATACGGCCGCCGAAGGAAAACGCGTTGTCCTCGACGCGATTGCCGATCGGCATCAATGGAAAGCAGGCACAGTCCGCGACGCCGAATTCGGCCTGGCTCTTGTAGGGGCGCAGGAACGGCACGCCGTTGGCGGTGTGTCCGTCGACGATCGCACCGCCGCGAGGACTTATCCGGACGTTCAGCGGATCGCTGGCGAGGGATATCCAGGCTGACATGCCCCTCCCCGGCTCAACGCCGTCCCAGGGCCGACGAACGCAGATTGTCGAGCAGGACCGCAAGCAACAGGATCATGCCGCGCACGATGTACTGATAGAAGGCCGGGATGTTGAGCAGGTTCATGGCGTTTTCGGCGATGCCCATGATCAGCACGCCGACAATGACGCCGGACATGGTGGCGCGGCCGCCGGCGAGCGAGACACCGCCAAGCACGCAAGCCGATATGACCGACAGTTCCAGTCCGACCGCGGAATTGGGCTGTCCGGACGTAATGCGCGAAGCCAGCAGGATGCCGGCGATGCCGCAGACCACACCCTGAAGCGCGAAGATCCAGATGCGCGTCCTGTCGACATTGACGCCGGCCAGACGCGAGGCCTCCGGGTTGCCGCCGATCGCCAGCGTGTTCTTGCCGAAAACGGTTCGGTTCAACACGAAGCCGAAGATGCAAAACAGGATGGCCAATACCCACACCGGCGTCGGTATGCCGAGCAGTTTCGACAACGCGAGCTGGTAGAAATCAGGGCTGTTGATGCCGACGGCTCGGCCGTCCGAGGCGATCAGCGCCAGGCCGCGCACGATCTGCATGGTCGCCAGCGTCGTGATCAGGGCGTTGATGCGGAATTTCGCGATGACGACGCCGTTGATGAACCCGACGAAGCCGCCACAGGCGATTGCCGCCACGAGGCCAAGCATGATGGAACCTGTGTAGTTCGACGCCATGACCGCGACCATGCCGGCAAAGGCGACGATCGATCCGACCGACAGGTCGAAGTCACGCGCCGCGAGGCAAAACATCATGGTGCAGGCGACGATGCCGACGGTGACGACCGATTGCAGCAGGCCGAGCATGTTGCGGTCGGTGAGGAAGTTCGGAACCAGCAGCGACACCAGCGCGAAGGCGACGATGAAGATGACGACGAGCCCCTGTTCGCCAAGCAGGATCTTCTTCAACTGGTCGGTCATGCCAATGTCCTCAAGATGCGATCGCGTCAGGGGTTTTTGTGTCTGGAAGGGCAGCGGCCAGGATCGCCTTTTCGGCAAACTGGTCGCGCGTGAGTTCGGCGCTGATCCGCCCGCCACACATCACCAGGATGCGGTCGCAGATGCCCATCACCTCCGGCAGTTCGGACGAAACGACGACGATCGCCATGCCGTCTTCGGCCAGTTGGTAAAGCAGTTCATAGATCTCCGACTTCGCGCCGACGTCGATGCCGCGCGTCGGCTCGTCGACGATGAGAACCCGCACCCCTTGCTCGGAAAGCCAGCGGCCGAGGATGACCTTCTGCTGGTTGCCGCCGGAGAGGTTGATGATGTCCTGCTTGCGCGACGGCGTGCGCACCTTCAGCTTGTTGATGAAGGTTTCGGCCGTTGCCACTTCGCTGGCACGGTTGAGCACGCCAAAGCGTGTGTGATGGCGCCGCGACGAGATGTTGATGTTCTCCTCGATCGAGCGGCCCTGGATTATGCCGTCATGCTTGCGGTCTTCCGAGCACAGCACGATGCCGGCACGGATTGTGCCGTGCGGATCGGCCGCCTGGATCACTTTGCCGTCCACCGCGATCGTGCCGCCCGAACGTGGGTCGGCGCCAAAGACCAGCCGCATCAGTTCCGAGCGTCCTGCGCCGATCAGGCCGAAGAAACCGACGATCTCGCCGGCGCGGGCTTCGAAACTGGCGGGTGTCTTCAGCTTCGCGCCTGAGACAGCATCGACCTTGAGGCGAACATCGCCTGCCTTGCGCGGGCGAAAGCCCCAGATGTCCGAAATTTCGCGGCCAACCATTTCGGCGACTACCTGGTCGCGCGTGACACCCTTGAGCGAGGCATGGTGGGCCGCGAGCTTGCCGTCGCGCAACACGGTCAGGCTGTCGCAGAGCCGGAACACCTCATCGAGGCGGTGCGACACATAGATGATGACCTTGCCTTCCGCGCGCAGGCGATCGATGAGGGTAAACAGGATTTCGCTTTCGCGCGACGACAGCGACGAGGTTGGTTCGTCCAGGGCGATGACGCGCGCGTCCAGCATGATCGCCTTGGCGATCTCGACCATCTGCCGTTCGCCGATCGACAGCGTCTTGACCTTGCGCCGCAGGTCGATGTCGATGCCGGCCGATTTCAGTTTGGCGCCGACCTCTTCCGCCATCTTGCGGCGGGCGATGATGCCCGCGCTCGCTGGAAAGCGGCCAAGGCTGAGGTTTTCAGCAACGGTGAGTTCGGGAACCAGCTGCAATTCCTGGTGAATGACGATGACGCCGTTATCGAAGGCATCCCTTGTCGAGGCGTAGGCCTGAACCTTCCCGTCGACACGGATTTCACCTGCATCGCCGTGCTGGTCGCCGGAGAGGATCTTGATCAGGGTGGATTTGCCCGCCCCGTTTTCGCCCATCAGGCCATGCACCGCGCCCTTGTCGACGCCGAACGAAACGTCCGACAACGCCTTGACGCCCGGATAGGTCTTGGTGATGTGCGAGAATTCGAGAAAGGACACGCGCTGATCCTTCTAACACCATGAGAAGCGGGCGGCGGACAAGCCGCCGCCCGCTTGCCCGGGAGGATTACTCGATGCCGAGGTCCTTGCGAACCTGCACATAGGTGTCGCGCTTGGCAACGGCACCCGCGGTCAGGATCAGCTTCTCGGGTTCCTTGTTGTTGGCGACCCAGTCGTACATGTTGAGCGCCGTCTCGTAGCCGTGACGCTTCGGCGAGATGATCACCGAGCCGACAAAGCCGGTGGCTGCCGGCTTCTTGAACTCGTTGATCGCCGAGTCCGCACCGCCGATGCCGACCGCGATGACGTTTTCCGCCGGGATGCCAACGCCTTCCGTGGCACGAACCGCGCCGAGCGCGGCTTCGTCGTTCAGGCCGAAAGCCACCCACTTCTTGATGTCGGCATGGGCGTTGAGAACCGTCGTCGCGGCGTTCAATGCCGCCTCAGTGTCGGTCTTGGCCTGGGGTGCATCGAAGATGCTCTCGGCCTTGAAGCCGTTCGCCTTCAGCACCGAGATGACGCCTTCGACACGATCGACCGCCGTTGGCAGCTGATCGTAGGAGACGCGGATGGCGCCGACCTCGTCGGCCTTCCAGCCGCGCGACTTCATTTCATCGACGATCGTCTGGCCGACGGCCTCGCCGATCTTTGTTGCCGAGATGCCCATATGCGGCACATCTTCCAGCGGCTTGCCGTCGGCGCCGACGAGGCGGTCGTCGACGGTCATCAGCTTGAGATTGTTGGCTGCCGCCTTGGCGACAATGCCAGGGCCGAGCTTCACGTCCGGCGTGCAGACGATAAAGCCCTGTGCGCCCTGCGCGCCGAGATTATCGATCGCGGACAGCAGCTTCTCACCGTCTTCGGCACCGATCTTGACGAGGGTGAAACCCTTTTCCTTGGCGGCCTGGTCGGCGAACTTCCATTCGTCCTGGAACCAGGGCTCCTCGGGTTGCTTGACGATAAAACCGATCTTTGTGTCCTGAGCATAGGCAGAAGCGATCGTCGTGACGGACAGAACGGCGAGCGCACCCGCGACGAGCGCGGTTTTCAAAAGTCGCATGATTTACCTCCCAGCAAAGGCCGGGCGTTCAGCCCGGGCACCAAAGTCTCTATTCGCTTTTATCATACTCGTCAATTGATCTGGTATGATAATTAATATACATGCTCTGATCAGTGGCCGCTGGCGCAAATCAGCCGCGTCCGCTAAGGCCGGACCGGCTGTGCGAAACAGGCAGGGTTCGCCGCCTTGGAGGAGGGGCTGAGGTGAACGAGGTTTTGAAAAAGACACAAGGTGACGCGGCTACCCGTCGGCCGCGTGTGATGCCTCAGGTGACGAAGGCCATGGCCTCGGACATTTTTTCCGGACGCTATCCGGCCGGTTCTTCCCTGCCGACCGAAAACGAACTTGGCGTTGAATATGGCGTGAGCCGCACCGTCATTCGCGAAGCCTTGAAGGTGCTGGCCGCCAAGGGCCTGGTGTTGTCACGGCCGCGCGTCGGCACCATCGTCTGCAACGAGGACGACTGGAACATCATCGACCCGCAGGTGCTGGCCTGGCACGCACCGCACGCGTTGGACGACAAGCTGTTCGACGCGATCCTCGAAACGCGCCGGGCGATCGAGCCTCTGGTCGCGGAACTGGCCGCCACGCGCGCAACGCTGCAGGAGATCGCGGATCTCGAAGCGGCGTGGAAAGGCATGGCGAATGCCGGAGAAGATCTCGCGGCATTCTCGCGCTCCGACATCGCTTTCCACCAGATCGTCTATGCGGCAAGCCACAACCCGATCTTCCGCCAGATTGGCAATCTGATCGATACCGGGCTCAAATTCTCGCTGGAAGCGACGGCGACGATTTCGCTCGACCGGCGCACGGAAGCGGTCGCCGCGCACCGCGAGGTCGTGGAAGCACTGCGCATGCGCGACGCCGAGGCAGCGCGCGCGGCGGCAAACCGGATTCTCAACCTCGCGGCGCGCGACCTCGTCAGCGCCAAGAAACTCAAGAACAACTGAGATACCGCATGAAAATCATCTCGCTGACCACCTACATCGTTCCGCCGCGCTGGCTCTTCCTGAAGATCGAGACCGACGCCGGCATCACCGGCTGGGGCGAGCCGGTCATCGAAGGCCGGGCGCTGACCGTCGAGGCGGCGGTCAAGGAGTTCGCCGACTATCTCATCGGCAAGGATCCGCGCCGGATCGAGGACCACTGGACGGTGATGCACCGCGGCAGCTTCTACCGTGGCGGACCGATCCTGATGAGCGCCATCGCCGGTATCGATCAGGCGCTGTGGGACATCAAGGGCAAGGCGCTCGGCGTTCCCGTGCATGAACTGCTCGGCGGCAAGCTGCGCGACACGATCAAGGTCTATTCCTGGATCGGCGGCGACCGGCCAGCAGAAGTCGCGGCTGGCGCCAAGGACGTGGTGGCGCGCGGCTTCACGGCGCTCAAGATGAACGGCACCGAGGAACTGCAGATCGTCGACAGCCACGACAGGATAGACGCTGCTGTCGAGCGGGTCGCCATGGTGCGCGAAGCCGTCGGTCCCAATGTCGGTATCGCCGTCGATTTTCATGGCCGCGTGCACCGGCCGATGGCCCGCATCCTTGTCAAGGAACTCGAGCCCTACAGGCTGATGTTCATTGAGGAGCCAGTGCTGAGCGAAAACCGCGAGGCGCTGAAGGAAATCGCATCGCTTGGCTCGACGCCGATCGCGCTCGGCGAACGGCTCTACAGCCGCTGGGACTTCAAGTCGGTGTTTGAGGAAGGTGTCGTCGACATCATCCAGCCCGACCTCTCCCACGCCGGCGGCATCACCGAATGCCGCAAGATCGCGGCCATGGCGGAGGCCTATGACGTGGCCGTGGCGCCGCATTGCCCACTTGGGCCTATCGCGCTCGCCGCATGCCTGCAGCTCGATGCCGTGAGCTACAATTGCTTCATCCAGGAACAGAGCCTGGGCATCCATTACAATGCCGGCAATGACCTGCTCGACTATGCCGCCAACAAGGACGTCTTCCGCTACGAGGACGGCTATGTCGCGATCCCGGATGGGCCTGGCCTCGGCGTCGAGATCGACGAGGACTACGTGAGGGAACGCGCCAGGGAAGGTCACAACTGGCACAACCCGATATGGCGCCACAAGGACGGCTCCTTCGCCGAGTGGTGAGATTCTCGCTGCCGGCGCGGGCCTCGATCACCTTGCGCTAATCTTGCGCGGACAGGTGATGCGCGGCCTGACCACGGGAGCAGTCAAATGATTTCTAACGGGCGATACCTGGAGCAGATGACGTGACCAAACGGCGCTCGCAACACTGGTTCGGCGGCCTCGGCAAGGACGCCTTCATTCACCGCAGCTGGATGAAGAACAATGGACTGCCAGACGACGCCTTCGATGGCAGGCCGGTCATCGGCATCTGCAACACGTTTTCCGAATTCACGCCTTGCCATGTGCATTTTCGCGGCCTGATCGAGCATATCAAGGCGGGCGTGCTGGAGGCCGGCGGCCTGCCGCTTGAATTCCCGGTTTTCTCCTGCGGGGAATCGAACCTGCGGCCGACCGCGATGCTGTTTCGCAATCTCGCCTCGATGGATGTCGAGGAGGCGATCCGTGGCAATCCCATGGATGGCGTCGTGCTGATGGCCGGCTGCGACAAGACCACACCGTCGCTGGTTATGGGCGCCGCGTCCTGCGACCTGCCTTCGATCGTGATCTCCGGCGGACCGATGCTGAACGGCCGCTTTCAGGGCCGCGAGATCGGCTCCGGCACCGACGTCTGGAAATTCTCCGAGGACGTGCGGGCCGGCGTCATGAGTGCTCAGGATTTCGCCAGCGCCGAAAGCGCCATGTCGCGCTCGCCAGGCCACTGCATGACAATGGGCACCGCCTCCACCATGGCATCGATGGTCGAGGCGCTTGGCATCGCCCTGCCCGGCAACGCCGCCTATCCGGCTGTCGACGCGCATCGCGCACGGCTGGCGCGGATGACCGGCCGCCGTATCGTCGAAATGGTCAACGAGGACCTGCGGCTCTCGGCGATCCTCAAAAAAGAGGCCTTCGCCAACGCCATCCGCGTCAATGGCGCGATCGGCGGCTCTACCAATGCCGTCGTGCACCTGCTGGCGATCGCCGGCCGCATCGGCACCGAGCTTACCCTGGACGACTGGGACCGGTATGGCCGCGATGTGCCGACCATTCTGGATCTCATGCCATCGGGCCGGTTCCTGATGGAGGACTTTTGCTATGCCGGCGGGGTTCCCGCCGTGATGAAGGAAATTGCCGATCTTCTCGATCTCGACGCGCTGACGGTGACCGGCAAGAGCGTGGGCGACAACATCGCCAATGCACGCAACGACAATCCGGAGGTGATCCGCCCGCGCGGCCGGGCGCTGACACAACAGGGCGGCATGGCGGTGCTGCGCGGCAATCTCGCTCCCGATGGGGCGATCATCAAACCTTCCGCCGCATCGCCCGAACTGATGCGTCATCGCGGCCGTGCCGTCGTCTTCGAGGACATCGAGCACTACAAATTAGTGATCGACGATCCGGCGCTCGACATCGACGAAACATGCGTCATGGTTTTGAAGAACAGCGGCCCGAAGGGCTACCCCGGCATGGCCGAGGTCGGCAACATGGCGCTGCCTCAGAAGCTTTTGAAGAAAGGCATCCGCGACATGGTCCGCATCTCCGACGCGCGCATGTCGGGCACGGCTTTCGGCACCGTCGTGCTGCACACCGCACCGGAAGCGGCGGTTGGTGGCCCCCTCGCCCTGGTGAAAACCGGCGACATGATCGAGTTGGATGTCGAGGCGCGCAGGCTTCACCTCGAGGTTTCGGATGCCGAACTGGCGCAGCGCCGAAGCGGTTGGACGCCGCCTGTCGCGGCGATGAAGGGCGGCTATCAGAGCCTTTATGTCGAGCGTGTCCTGCAGGCGGACCGGGGCGCCGACCTCGACTTCCTCGTTGGCTGCCGCGGCCATGCCATTCCGCGCGAAAGTCATTGAGGCCGGTCGTGACGAAATTCCAGCCCGACAGTTTTCACGGCATCCATGCCATCCTCTACGCATTGTTCGACGAAGGCGAAAAGCTCGACCGCGAGGCCATGCGGCGGCAGGTGAGTATCTGCCTGGCGTCGGGCGCTCATGGCATGGCCGCACTTGGCCTGGCGACCGAAGTCTCGAAGCTGACGGAAACCGAACGCCGCACGGTCATGGACTGGGTTGCCGAGGACACCGCCGCGAGGGTGCCGCTGGCGCTGACCATATTCGGCTCCTCCGTGGCGGAACAGGTCGCGCAGGTGCGCCATGCCGAAAGCGTGGGCGCCGACTGGGTGATCCTGCAGCCTCCCGCCGCCGGATCATACAGTGCGGCTGAATACATCCGCTTCTTCGGCCGTGTGGCCGAGGCAACCGACCTGCCGGTGGCGATCCAGAATGCACCCGCTTTCTTCGGACGTGGGCTGACCGCCGACGATATCCGCGACCTGATCATGCAGCATCCGAACATCCGGCTGATCAAGGGCGAAGGGCCGGTGGTCGATATCGCTGGCCTGATCGAACGAACGGACGGCCGCGTGCCGGTCTTCAATGGGCGTGGCGGCCTGGAGCTGATCGACAATCTGCGGATCGGCTGCCGTGGCATGATCCTGGCGCCGGATTGCATCGACCATGCCGTTCGCGCCTATGAGGCCTTTCGAAACGGCGACGAGGATACCGCGCAACGATGCTACGAGGAGATGCTGCCGGCAGCTGTCTTCGTCATGCAAGGCATCGAAAATCTGATCTGTTACGGCAAGCGCCTGTTCGGTGCACGCGCCGGTATCGATATCCATGATCGCGCGCCCGCCATGCGGCACAATGCAACCGGGCTTGCCATGGTGGAGCGCTTCGCAACCAGGCTCGGCCGATTGCCGCAATTGAGCTAAATCACACTTGGCAAGGTCTTTGAAGACGGTAGCGAGAACGCTTGGCCGGATAGTGATCTGTCAAGAATTAGCGGAGATTTGACGTAGATCCCATGTGGGTCGTCGCTTTTCGACGCGCGGGCCGGCAACCTACAATTGGCAGGATCGGTTTTTCACCGCATAAGGCCCACATCGAGCACTGACGGAGGGAGCCTTGCCAATGATCGACAAGGGTCTCATCCTTGTGGTGGAAGACGAGCCGGAAATCGCGCGGATCCTGGACGCATATCTCGTCCGCGATGGATTCAGGACCGTGCGGGCCGCTGACGGCGAGACCGCTTTGCAGCACCACAAGATGCTCTCGCCCGATCTCGTCCTGCTCGACGTCCGTATCCCGCGCCTTGACGGGTTCGAAGTTCTGGCCCGGCTGCGGCGCGAGGGCAATACGCCGGTGATCATGGTGACGGCCCTGGCCGAGGATATCGACCGCTTGTCGGGCCTCCGCCTCGGTGCCGACGACTATATCGTCAAGCCGTTCAACCCGCAGGAAGTGGTGGCCCGTGTCAATGCCGTGCTGCGCCGCACGCGCGGCGGCAACGCCAGCCCGGTGCTCAGCCACGACAATATCGAGGTCGACCTCGATGCCCATTCGGCATTCGTCAACACCGGCGCGAAGCGCGTGTCGCTGCCGTTGACGCTGAGCGAATTCCGTATCCTTGCCTATATGATCCGCCGGCCGACACACGCCATCGACCGTTCCGACATTCTCGACGCCTGCCTGCCCGACAGCGATGCGCTGGTCCGCACCGTGGACACGCATGTCGCCAATCTGAGGCACAAGCTCAGGGACCACGGCGCCGCCGGCTACCTCAGCCCGGTGCGCGGCGTTGGCTATCGTTTCGGCAGGCCACAATGAAGCGGCGTCTCTCGCTCAGCACCCTGACCGCCTCGACGATCGCGGCCATGCTGCTGCTCAGTGTCGCCATCATCTATGCGGGGATAAGCTGGTATTCGGACCGGATCGAGAGCCAGCTTCTCGAGAAGTTGCCGCCCCGGGTCAGCCAGGCCTATCGTGACATCTCGGCAGGCAAGACACCCGACCGGGACGACCTGATGGAGTTCGTCACCATGCTGCCGGCCTTCAATGAAGAAGGCAACATGCGCCTCTACGCCTCGATCATCGGGTTCAGTGTCCTGGCGGCCGTCTTTTGCAGCCTGATCGGCTACTGGCTGGCGCGGCGCATCAGCCGACCGCTCGAAATCCTGACCGTGGCCGCTGATGAATTGCGCGGCGGCAATTTCGCCGTGCGCATTCCGGCAATGGGCAAAGGCGCCAGCGAAATAGCGGCGCTGACCGATACGTTCAATGCGCTGGCCGCCGATCTCGACAACATGGAAAAGCGGCTGCGCTTCAACACGATGGCGGTCGCACACGAACTGCGTACTCCCCTCACGGTCCTGCAAGGATCGATCCAGGGCATGCTCGACGGTGTCTTCCCGCTCGATGACCGCCGCCTTCATCTTCTTCTTTCGCAGGTGGAAGGATTGTCGCGGCTGGTCGAGGATCTGAGGATGCTGTCGCTGGCCACGGCGCAGAAGCTGGTGACCGAGCGCAGCCGCGTCGATCTGGCGGTGGAAGCGGAAAGGCTCATCGATTCGGCCCGGCCAATTCTCGCCGCTGCGGGGATGACGATCGAAACCGATCTCAATGCCGTTCGAACGACGGCGGATTCGTTGCGTTTGCGGCAGGCGATGCTGGCGCTGGTCGAAAACTGCTGCCGCTATGCCGCCTCCGGCAAGGTCATCCGATGCGAAACCGGGCGCCTTGGCGACCACGAGGCGTTTGTCCGCATCATGGACCGGGGACCGGGCCTGCCGGATGAACTGGTCTCGCGCTCTCCCCTGGCGATGTTCATCACGGGTGATCCCTCAAGGTCGCGTGCGACTGGCGGCACCGGGCTTGGACTCTCGGTGGTGGATGCCATCGCCCGGGCCCATGATGGCCGGCTCCAGCTCAATCACAGGGAGGGCGGCGGCGCTTCGATCACGATCGTGTTGCCACGCCACCCTGAAAACTGAGGCCGGTATTTGAGGCGCTGCCGCGCACAATATCCAGCGGGTTTCTCCGCCGTTTCTTGACAAGCCTTGGGCAAAAGCTCGGTGCCGCGATGTCTCGTTCATCGCGGCAGTGGAATCAGCCCGAGGGAACGCCTTGCAGCCTGCCTGGAAGTTCGAAGCCGACGTGCCCGCGTGCGCGGACATCGCGTATCGCCCGCTGCTCGAGGATGCCTTGTGCGCTGGCCGGGCGGCCTCGCCAAAGCCGGTCCAGCCCGATCTGGCCCGGCCTTCCATCTGGCTTCAAGTCCTGGGGCTGGGACGTCGCCTGACACTCAAACGGTCGGTCGTTTTTTGTCTCCGTTTCCTTATCCGGCCGGCGATGAGCCTGAAGTGGATAACGTTCCTCGGCGATTTCGCCCGGCGGAAATCACTTGGGTGCCCACACGATGATCTCCTGCGCAAATCGCTGGCGACCTTTTTCGTTCACGGCGCCTCGGCGCGCGACCGGCTGAACCTGCTCACGGACAACTTTCGCATCGCCGGTGATGTGCTGACGCCTGACGTTCTGCGGGCGCTGTGGCGCGGCGATGCCATGGATGTCGGGACGGTCGAGGGGCGAAGCGAAAGCTACAAGATCCACCTTCTGCTCGCCGACCGTTGCGGCAGCCGTCACGAGGGTGTTTTCGCCGTCAGGATCTCGAGGATGCAGGACGGCTACACCTTGTGCACGGCTGGGTTCGTCTTTGTCCGGTGCGGCTATAGCGACTACAGCCTGGCGATTGGCGGCATGCAGGGACCGAGAGCAAGCGACGCGAAGCGCGCGCTGATCACGGCCACGCGATGCCTCGGCGGCCTGCGGCCCAAGGATGCGGTGCTTCTCATCTTGCAGGGACTGGTTTCGAACGGCAGCAGCGGGCACCTCCTGGCGGTTTCCAACGCCCGGCATGTCATCAACCAGCGCCGCCGCAAGCGCAGGCGCATGATGCACGCGAACCTTGACGACTACTGGATCGAGCGTGGCGGCGAGCCCGCCGCACCGTTCGGTTTCCGCTTGCCGATCAAGCCCATTTCCAGCGCGGAAGGCGAAAAGCGGCGCGCCCAAAGCAAGCTGGCCTTCTGGGAAGCCGGTCAAAGGCTTCTGTCGAAGTCGGCCGGCCCCGAAACAGGGGCAGCGCGCTGATCACCGGCTTCGATCAGGCTGTGCCGGCGATCCGCATGTGCCTGAGATCACGGACCTGGCAGCGCTCGCATGCCGTCATCAGCGCCATGCCGAGCACCTCGACATCGACCACCTCATTGGGCCTCCAGCCGCAGGGACATGCCTCGGGACCGGAATGCGCGTCGGCGACTTCCCTGTAGATCATACCGATTGACCGCGCCGCCAACCGCATCACCGCCATCGGCGGCAGGCCGGACTTGTGCATGATTTCGCAAAACTCGTTCATGATCGTCTTGCGGATATGCGCCTCCGCCTCTTCGTGGCGGCGCTCGACCTCGTTCTGCAACACTCGCTCAAGTCTCCAATTGTCACGTTGATGCCGGTGCGGATCACATCAGCAAGTCGAAGCGGGCCGGAACCAATCGTCCGTCAACCCACCTGTTTTCGGTCGGCAAAGGGAATGGCCCCATCGGTCGGCCCGGTGGCGATCGCGCGCCGCGCATCACGCGCCATGTCAAGCTCGCGCATCGCCGCGAACAGCGCCTCACGGTCGCGCAGATGCGCTTCATAGAGCCCCACGAAGATCGTGTTCGTCGACTCATGCGGCCCCGGCGCGTCGTTGGCCCGGGCCAGGCTGTCATGGGCCGCACGCTTCGCCTTGCGCACGGCGATTGCCCAAGCCTCGACCTCCGCGACACTTTCGCGATGGCGGCTCAACTCATCGGCTGAGTGTCCACTTGCTGGCCGGGACGGATCAGCGGGAGGGTACGAATGGATCACGCTGCCCATCTCCTGGCCACCGCCTCGGAAGCATGGGCGCCGCACTGCCGGCCAACAATCCTGGTCGGTGCGCGGAACTCCACAAGCCTTCTCCTGTCCTTCCGGTCGCTTCGTGACGAAGCAGCGTATCCTAGCCAGGAAAGATATTTGTGAAAACACAAAACTTCACTAAAAAAGTCAAGTTTAAGAAGCGTGCTTTCCAGCGGACGGCTTGAATGGGAAATGGCGGACGCGTCCTGGCCTCCGGCGCGCAAGGTGATGGCGATGGCCGTTTCGGCTGGCCATGGAATGGGCCGAAAGCCGGCCCATTCCCGCAACGGCCAATTCGGGTTCAGAGCGCTTTCAGCATCATGTCCGAAGCACGCTGTCCGATCATCATGCACGGTGCGTTCGTGTTGCCGCCAATCAGCGTCGGCATGATGGAGGCATCCGCGATGCGCAGCCCGTCGATGCCGTGAACCTTCAGTGTCGCGGGGTCGACGACGGCCATCGCATCGTTGCCCATCTTGCAGGTTCCCACGGGATGATAGACGGTCAGCGCTTCAGCCCTGAGATAATCCAGGATCTCTTCATCGCTGTGAACATCCTTGCCGGGCAGCATCTCCGTGCCGCGAATGCCGTCGAACTGGGGGGCGGCAAAGATGCGCCGGGCGATCTTGATGCCTTCGACGAGAACCTTCGCATCGCGTTCATCGGAAAAGAAGCGATGGTCTATGAGCACGTCGCGGTGCGAACCAGCCGCTGGCGACAGCTTGATTTCGCCGATGCTTCCAGGCCGCAGCACACAGGTGTGAATGGCATAGCCGTGGCCGTATTCGACCAGCCTGCCGCGATGGCTGCGGTAGCCCGGTACGAAATGAAACTGGATGTCAGGCAGCGCGCCCGCGTATTTCGTACGGGCAAAGCCGCCGGCCTCGACATAGTTGGTGGTCAGCATACCCTTGCGCCGGGTGAAATATCTGAACGGCGCCGCAAGCACACGCGGCAAATTTCCTAGGGAAAGGCCAAGTGTCTCGGTGCTGGAGGAACGCACCGTGATCATGCCGTCGACATGGTCCCGCAGGTTTTTGCCGATGCCGGGCAGGTCGTGGACCGGAGTGATGCCGATCCGCCGCAACTCTTCGGCGGGGCCGATACCGGACTGCAGCAGGATCGTGGGCGAGTTGATGGCGCCGGCTGAAAGCACGACTTCCCGCGTCGCCGTGAAGGTGCTGGCGCTGCCTTGATGGCGGACCTGCACACCTGTCGCGCGCGCGGCTGAAATGACGAGATGCTGCACCTCGCAATCGCTGAGAACCGTCAGGTTCTTGCGGCCAAGCACAGGGCGGACGAAGGCGGTGCAAGCGCTGAACCGCTGCCCGCGATCCTGGGTGACATTGTAGACGCCGAGGCCAAGCTGATTTTCGGCATTGAAGTCATCATTCCTCGGCAGGCCGGCATCCTTGCCGGCATCGATGAACATCCGGCACAGCGCGTTGGGGTCGCGCGGATTGTCGACCAGCAGTTCGCCATCGGTGCCGTGGTAGCGCGGATCCTGGCCAAGCAGGTTGCGCTCCAGCTTCTTGAACACGGGCAGCACATCGTCATAGGACCAGCCGGTGCAGCCGAGGCCTGCCCATTCGTCGTAATCGGCGCCTGCACCCCTGATATAGACCATCGAGTTGATCGAGGACGAACCGCCCAGCGCCTTGCCACGATTGACCGGAATCCTCCGGTTGTTCAAGCGTGGCTGGGGAACGCCGACATAGCAGTAGTCGTAGGTCGGATTGCCGTAGAGCGAGAGAATGCCGGCTGGCACTTTCACGCGCAGGCTCTGGTCGCTGCCGCCACCTTCGATCAGGCAAACCCGCACCGCTGGATCGGCGCTGAGACGGTTCGCCAGCACGCAGCCGGCGGAACCCGCGCCGACGACGATATAGTCATAGGTGTCGGTCATGGTCGCGGATTTCGGCACGTGACGCGCCGCCTCTACTGCATGTGCATGAGCGGATGGCCGGGATCGATCACGACCCCGGCCGATAGGATTACTGCAGGAGTTGCGTCCACACCTTGGTGACCAGTTCCTGCGCCGCCGGCGAGCAGGCCTGGCCCATCTTGACCGGCACGGTCGGGAACAGTTCCGGGGCGTTTTCCTTGTTGTAGAGCGCCTTGGGTGTGTCGATCTTCACCGGCGAGGAATGGCCATAGTAATTGTATTGCTGGGTGGCGTTGTCCAGTTGCGCCATGAAGTCGATGAACTTCTTGGCGTTGTCGATGTTGGCCGCACCCTTCGGCACGACATAGGAATCCAGCCAGCCGACCAGCCCTTCCTTGGGCATGGCGTATTCGACATTGGCCTTGTCGTTGCGGCGCAGCCGCATGGTGTTGCCGTCCCACCAGAAGTGCATGGCGACTTCGCCGCTGCCGACACGGTTTTCGATATTGTCGCTGGAATAGGCGGCGACGAACGGCTTCTGCGCCAGCAGCAGGTCGAGCACGCGCTTCATTTCCTGCGGGTCCTCGCTGCAATATTTGATGCCGAGATAGTTCTCAGCCGCCGGGATCACCTCATCGGGCTGCGCCAGGCTGGCGATCTTGCCCTTCAATTCGTCCGACGGCTCGAAATAGATTTTCCAGCTGTCGACCGGTCCCTTGTAGAGGTCGCGGTTGACGGTGAAGCCGGCATTGCCGAAGGCCAGCGGCACGGAATAGTGGCCAGTCGGATCCCACCACGGCTTTTGCCATTCGGGCAGCACCTGCTGATAGGCAGGCATGGAACCGGCGTCGATGTCTTCCAGCAGGCCGCTGTCTGCCATGATCTTCACGAAGTGCTGCGAGGGCGTGACGATGTCATAGCCGGACGATCCCGCCTGCAGCTTGGTCAGCAGATCCTCGTTGGAAGAGAAGGCATCGACCGTCACCTTGATACCGGTCTCCTTCTCGAATTTCGCGACCATCTCCGGCGCGATGGAATCGGCCCAGGCGTAGATGGAAAGATTGCCGTCGGCGTGGGCCGATCCGTTGAAGGCAAGGCCCATGGCACTGGCCATGGCAAGAATGGCAATACGCGTGTTTGTCGACATGTCGTTCCCCTGGTTGTTGTTTTCCCGGGGACGACGATAACAAACCGCTGCCTGCGTTAAATTTGTATCGCCCGACGCGATGGTTAGGAAAAAACTCGCTTGGCCGGCTACTTCTGCCGCTGCAGCAGAAACGCGACCGTCGCCAGCAGCACCGACACAATCATGATCAGCGTCGAGATGGCATTCAGTTGCGGCGACACGCCCTGTTTGATCAGCGAGAAAATATAGACCGGCAAGGTCGTTGCCCCACCCGAATTCAACAGGTTGCTGGTGATGAAGTCATCCATGGAGATGACGAAGGCAAGCATCGCGCCGCTGAACACGCCTGGCAGGATCAACGGCAGCGTGACGCGCCGGAAGGCAACCCATGCAGAAGCGTAGAGGTCGCGCGCGGCTTCTTCCAGATCCGGGTCCATGCCTTGCAGGCGGGCGCGAATGGGCAGGAAGGCGAAGGGAATACAGAAGGTTGTGTGCGCGACCGTCAGCTTCAGCAGACCATTGGTGAGCCCGATTTCGGAAAACAGGATCAGCACCGCCACCGCAACGACGATTTCAGGCAGGAGCAGCGGCAAATTGACAACCGTCTCCGAAACACGCCGGAACCGCACATCCCTGCCACGCACGAGGACGAGCGCGGCCATGAGCGCGACGGTTGTCGACAAGACGGTGGCGATGGCCGCGACGAACAGCGAGGTCTTGACGGCGCCGACCAGGGCCGAATTCGACAAGGCGGCCGAGTACCAGTGCAGGGAAAAGCCGCCCCAGTTGGCAACGATGCGGTTGGCGTTGAAGGAGTAGAACACCACTACCGCGATGGGCAAATAGAGGTAGAGGAAGAACAGCAGGCTGAACAGGCCGAAGCCTGGATAGCGCCTTACGTCGGTGCCGGCGCTCATTTGCCAAGCTCCCGGCTTTCCCGACGTATGGCGCGCAGCCCCCTTGAGACCAGGAAGATCAGCACCGCCGCCATCAGCACGATGGAAATCGCCGCGCCAAGCGGCCAGTTGCGGGCCGCGCCGAACTGCAGCTGGATGAGGTTGCCCATCATCATCGTCTTGCCGCCGCCGAGCAATGTCGGCTCCAGCACCGCACCAAGGCACGGCACGAAGACGAGGATCGAGCCGGCGAGCATTCCGGGCTGGCACAGCGGCAGGATGACCCGCCGCAAGGTGGTCAGGCGGCTGCCATAGAGGTCGTGGGAGGCCTCAACCAGTGTCGGATCGAGCTTCTCGATCGAGGCGAAGATCGGCAGGATCATCAGCGGGATGTAACTGTAGACAAGGCCGATCAGCATGGCGGTATCGCCGAACAAGAGGCTGCCCATGTTCTCGACAAGGCCAAGCGCGCGCAACGCCTTGGCGATAACGCCGTCATTGCCGAGGATGATGATCCACGAATAGACGCGCACGATCATCGAAACCCAGAACGGCAGCGTCACCAGATAGATCAGGCCTACCTTCAGCCCCGGCCTTTGCAGCGAGATGAAATAGGCGACCGGGAAGCTCAAAAGCAGGCAGATGAAGGTGGTGACCAGCGACAGGATAAGCGTCCTGGCGACGACGATCAGATATTGCGGATTGAACTCCAGCTCACCGGTCCAGCCCTCGTTGAACAGGATCTGCTTGTAGGGAGCCGTGGTGAAGACATAGTCGAAACCGCCATAGGGACCGCGTGTCGAAAAAGACACCAGGATGATGATGCCGACCGGAACGATCAGCGTCAGCAACATGATGACATGGGCCGGCAACAGGCCCAGGACATTCCAGCCCGGCGGTTTCAGGCGCCGCGTCATGCGCCCAGCACCCTCGCCGATTCCGCCGAGAAGCCGACCTTGATCGGCTGGCCCACCTCGAATGTCCGGCCTCGGCTCAGGCTGTTGCGTTTGGAAACGCGCAACCGCGTGGTTCCGGTCTCCACCACATAATGGGTGTAGCCGCCGAGATAGTTCGCGCCGACGATCGTGCCGTCGACAACGATCTGGTTGTCCTGCGAAGGAAGGCTGATCTTCTCGGGCCGTATCGACATCACCGCTGGGGCGCCGACCGCTGCCTGCTTGTGCGGCACGATCATCGTCATGCCAAACGGGATCGACACCGTGGCGTGATCGCCCTTGACGGAAAGCACCTCGGCATCGAGGAAATTGGTCTCGCCGATGAAGTCGGCGACGAACCGGTTCGACGGTTCCTCATATATGTCGGCCGGCGTCCCCAGTTGCTGGATATGGCCGTCGCCGAGAACGCAGATGCGGTCCGACATGTCGAGCGCTTCTTCCTGGTCGTGCGTGACGAAAACAAAGGTGATGCCGGTCTGGCGCTGCAGCGTGCGCAGTTCGTCGCGCATGGCTTGCCTGAGCTTGAGATCGAGCGCCGAGAGCGGCTCGTCGAGCAGCAGCACTTCCGGCTCCGGCGCCAGCGCCCTGGCAAGGGCGACCCGCTGACGCTGGCCGCCCGACAGTTGCTGCGGCTTGCGGGCGGCGAACTGTTCCATGTGGACGAGCCGCAGCATGTCGGCGACACGCTTGTCGCGGCGATCTTTCGTCCAGCCGAGATTTTCCAACCCGAAGCCGATGTTCTGCTCGAGCGTCATGTGCGGGAAGAGCGCATAGCTCTGGAACACGGTGTTGACGCGCCGCTTGTGCGGCGGCAGGCCCTGGATGTTCGAGCCGCGCAGCGAGATCGCCCCTGTGGAGGGCTGCTCGAAACCGGCGATCATGCGCAGAAGCGTGGTCTTGCCGCAGCCGCTGGGGCCAAGCAACGTGAAGAACTCGTTCTCGTAGATATCGAACGTGACCGGCTTGAGTGCCTGGTAATTGCCGAAGGTCTTGGAGACGCCCTTGATCTCGACCGCCTTGTTCATCTCAATCAGGCGGCTCTTGTCCATGATGCGGTCTCGGAGGGGAGGAGTGGCGGCCGGATCATCGGGCCAGCGATCGCGGCAGCGCCGCGAGAAGGGCCCGCGCCGCCAGAGCGGCGCGGGTGAAAGGCAGGACTACATCTTCACCCATTTGCCGTCATGGACGACATATCTGTCGATCTCGACAGCCATGTTGGTCTGGCCGTTCGGGTCGAAGGACACGGTGCCGAGAATGCCTTCGTGGTTGATGTCGCGGATCGCCTTGCTTAGCGCTTCCTTGTCGCCGACACCCTTTTCCTTGATGACTTCGAGCAGGATCTGCGTGGCCTCGTAGGCATATTTGGCATAGGAGCCCGCAGGGTCGGTATAGCCCTTGGCGTCGTAGGCCTTGTTGAATTCCTCCAGCTTGGGATTGCTCTGCACCGCAGGGGTGCCGACGATCGTGCCCTCGGCTGCCGCGCCGGCGATCTCGATGAACTTCGGATCGTAGATGCCGGAGATGCCGTACATCGGCAGCGCGCCCATGCCGAGGTCAGCCATCTGGCTGCGCACCAGCGCGGCTTCGGTGACGACGCCGCCGAAATAGACGGCGTCCGGCGAAGCGGCTTTCGCCTTGGTCAGCATGGCGCGGAAGTCCGTCGTGCCAACGGCGGCCGCGTCGGTCGAGACGATCTCGCCGCCCGCTGCCTTGAAGAACTCCGCGAACCACTTGGTGTTGGCCGCGCCGTAGTCGGTGGTGTCGGAGACGATGGCGATCTTCTTGATCTTGCCTTCCTTGGCGATGGCTTCGGCGAGCGGCTTGTCCTCATTGACGAGCGTCGGCGTCACGCGCGTGACATTGGCAAGGTTCTGCTCGGTGATCTTGGGGCTGACCGCGCCCCAGACGATGAAGGGCATTTGCGCACGGTTGAAGACCGGAATGGTCGCCAGCGCGACAGAGCTGTTCCAATGGCCCGTGGCGGCGATGACGTCCGGATCATTGACCAGTTTCTGCGCCGCGGAAACGCCGACGGCCGGATCGGAGGCATCGTCGAGCACGACACCCTCCACCTGATGCGGATAGCCGCTGGCATTGGCCTGCTCGATGGCCAGCAGGAAGCCGTTGCGGGCGCCGAGGCCCTGCTGCGCATTGCCGCCCGAGAGCGGTCCAATGAAGCCGAGCTTGATCTGGTCGGCCTGGGCCTGCGCGATACCAAGCGTCACCGCGAATACGGATCCGGCCAGGAATGACGATATGCGGATAAGTGCTTTCCGCCTGTTTTGCATGGTTCCACCTCTATGGTTGTCTACCGCGACGGTCACGGCCCGGCCGATCATTGCCGTCGGCTGACGCAAATGTATTGACGCCCGCCGGCTCGCGAAATTCGGAAATTGCTATCCGTGACTTCGGAGATTCATATTTCAGGGATTGATGATGTGCGCCTAAAGGTGACGCCCACAATTGTTGTCCTCTAGCCTGAGAAACGGATCCGAATGACGGAGCTGCTTGTCCAGCAACTGGTGAACTGGATCACCCTGGGATGTATCTACGCCCTGCTGGCGATTGGCTTCAGCCTGATCTTCGGCGTGCTCAACGTCATCCATTTCTCGCATGGCGACGTGGCGATGACGGCGCCGTTCATCTCGCTGGCGCTGGCGCAAGCCCTGATGGTCGCAGTCGGTGTGGCCAGCCCGGCGTGGCTGATCATCGCGGTGCTGGCGGCCGTCCTGATTGTCGGCATGATCGGCGTCGTGCTGGACAAGGTGGTCATCCGCCGCTTCCGTGACGCGCCTGCAATGATGGCGCTGGTCGCCACCGTTTCGCTGGGCATCGTCATCCGCGAGTTGATCCGCCATCTTTATCCGCAAGGGTCGAACCCGCAGGCGTTCCCGCGCCTGGTGTCCGGTGTCGCGTTCGAAACCGCCGGGGTCCAGATCAGCTGGTTCGCCCTGCTGGTGGTGGGGCTCACTGTCGCGCTGGTGGCGCTGCTCTATGTGTTCCTGCGCATGACGCCGCTCGGCCTGCGCATCCGCGCGGCCTCGGAAGATCGCGTCGTGGCGCGCATGCTGGGCATACGCGACGCTCGCGTGTTCCGCGCCACGTTCTTCATCGCCTCGGCGATCGGCGCGATAGCCGGCCTGCTCTTCGCCAGCTATGCCGGCGTGACGCGTTTCGACTTCGGCGTGATGGCCGGCCTGCTCGGCTTTTCGGCCGCGGTCATCGGCGGTCTCGGCTCGATGCCGGGCGCGATCCTCGGCGGCCTGATCATTGCCGGCATCGAGGTGCTGGCCCAGACCTTCGTGCCGGACGGCGCGTCCTACCGTCTGGTCTTTGTCTTCCTGCTGGTCATTGCCGTGCTCATCTTCCGCCCGGAAGGGCTACTCGGGCGTCCCGTCATGGAGAAAGTGTGATGCAGGGGCCAGCTTCGTCCTCGACCCAGAGTTTGGGCTCTGCCGCGGCCTTCGCGATCGTCTCGCAACTGTGCGGCGCTGCCTTCCTCTACCTGATCCTGAGGGTAGAAGGGGGATGGCAGGTCGCCGGCCTGCTCGCGCTTCTGGGTGCCGGTTTCTACGTTCTGGAAAAGCAGCCGTGGATCGCCGATTACGCGATGACCAGCTTCGCGCGCGTGCCGCTGGTAGCGATGGTCACGGCGGCGGCCATCGTCGTTCTGTTTCCCTTCGCCGTCGGCTCGAACACTTATGTGCTGCATCTGCTGATCGTCGCGCAGCTCTATGCCGTGCTGGCGCTGGCGCTCAATTTTCAGCTCGGCAGCGCCAACATCCCGAACTTCGCCACCGGCGCTTCCTACGGCATCGGCGCCTATGTGTCGGCGCTGCTGGCCGTCAATTTCGGGGTCAGCTTCTGGCTGACATTGCCCATCGCGGCACTCGCGGCGACGCTGTTCGGCTTCATCATCGGCATTCCTTCGATGCGCACGCGCGACACCTATCTGGCGCTCGTCACCATCGCCTTCGGCGTCGTGGTGCAGCAACTGCTCAACAATTTCGAATGGACTGGCGGGCCGAACGGGCTTGTCGGCATCCCCGCCCCCAGCCTGTTCGGTCATTCTTTCGCCGATCCGCTGGTGGTGTTCAGCCACAAACTGCCGAGCCAGGCGAACTTCTACTACCTATCGGCGTTGCTGGTGGTCGTCGCCATCGTCACCGCGCACCGGCTGCACGGATCGCGCATCGGCCTCGCCTGGAACGCGCTGCGGGCCGACGAGATCGCGGCGCGAGCGCAGGGCATCAACGTCGCATGGTACAAGGTGCTGGCCTTCGCGGTCGATGCCTTCCTGGCCGCCTTCGCCGGCACCATCTACGCCTTCTATATCTCCTACATTTCGCCCGACAATTTCACCTTCCTGGTCTCCGTCACCATCATGACCATGGTCATCGTCGGCGGCATGGACAACATTTTCGGTGTCATCGTCGGCGCCTTCCTGCTGACCATCCTGCCCGAGAAGCTGCGCGCCTTTTCCGACTACCGGCTGCTGTTCTTCGGTGTGGTGATCATCGGCTTCCTGATGATCCGGCCACAGGGCCTGTTCCCGCAACGCATGCGCCGCTACGGGGGCAACCAATGAGCGCGCTTCTCAAGGTCGAGAATGCGACGATGCGCTTCGGCGGCCTTGTCGCGGTGAACGATGTCAGCTTTTCCATCAACAAGGGTTCGGTGCTCGCCATGATCGGCCCGAACGGCGCCGGCAAGTCGACCTTGTTCAATGTCGTCACCGGCGTTTACACGGCGACCGCCGGGCGCGTGACGTTCGATGGCGCCGAGATCACCGGCCGGCCGGCCCATGACGTGGTGAAACGCGGCATCGCCCGCACCTTCCAGTCGTCGCGGCTTTTCTCCGACCTCAGCGTGCTCGACAACGTCATTATCGGCATGCACACCCGCACCAGGACCAGCGTGCTCGACGCCTTGTTTCGCCCGCGCGCATCGAAGCGTGAGATGGCTGCCTGTGTCTCCAAGGCCGAGACGCTTTTGCAATCCGGCTCTGGCGACCTGTTCGAGCAGCGCTACCGGCCAGCCGGCGCCCTGGCGCAAGCGGATCGCCGCCGGCTGGAGATCGCAAGGGCTCTCGCGTCCGAGCCGAAGCTGATCCTGCTGGACGAGCCCTCGGTCGGCATGGACGATACGGAAACCGATGCGCTCGTCGCCGACATCAAGCGCCTGCGGATTGAACAGCCGGACCTGTCGGTGATCCTGATCGAGCACGACATGCGGGTGGTCGAAGCCTTCCCCCAACACGTCATCTGTATCGACTACGGCAGCAAGATCGCCGAGGGCGACTTCGCAACCGTACGCGCGGACCGGCGTGTGCAGGAAGCCTATCTCGGAAAGGCGGCGGCCCATGCTTGAGCTGAAGGATGTCGACACCGCCTATGGCGCGGTGCCGATGCTGCGCAACGTGGCCATGAGCATACAGCCAGGGGAGCTTGTTTGCCTGCTTGGACCGAACGGTGCGGGAAAGACCACCACCTTCATGGCCGTCTGCGGTGTCGTGCCGGCTCAGCGCGGCAAGGTCGAGGTCATGGGCCAGGACATCGCCAGGCTCGGAACCGAGAACCTCGCAGCACTCGGCGTCGGGCTCGTGCCGGAGGGACGGCGGCTGTTTCCAAGTCTCACCGTGCTGGAAAACCTGCGTCTCGGCTACGACGCCGTTTCCCGGCGCGGGCCGAATTTCGAGCCGCAGCTCGACAAGATGTGCGTGCTTTTCCCGCGCATACGCGAACGGCTGCGCCAGCAGGCCGGCACGCTGTCGGGCGGCGAGCAGGCAATGGTCGCGCTGGCGCGCGCCTTGATCGGCGAGCCGAAGCTTGTGGTGATGGACGAGCCGTCGCTCGGCCTGTCGCCCAAGCTGATCGGGGAATATTTCGAGATCACGCAAGAGATTCACCGGCGCGGCACGACCATCCTTCTGATCGAGCAGAACGCCGAGATGGGGCTGAGCATCGCCGACCGGGGCTACGTGCTGGTCAAAGGCAAGGTGGCGCAGGAGGGGCCGGCGCGCGACCTGCTCTCGTCCAAGGCGGCCAAGAGCCTCTACCTGTAAGTCCCGGGCACGATCCGTTCCGCACCCCATGCTCTCCACGCAATGTGCAGCAGCCCGCCCCGGCATTTAGGGACAGGCTAACCACTGCCACATGAAATCATAATTTTCGCGACCCGGCCCCTCCAGTAAACCAACGATCAGACCTCCGCCGCATCCGCGGAAGCTCCCGGATAGCCAGAAAAGGACGCCGAAATGTCAGTTGAAAAGGTAGACACGCTCGTTGTCGGCTGTGGCCAGGCGGGGGTGGCCATGAGCGAGCACCTGAGCAAATGCGGCGTGCCTCATCTTATCCTTGAACGGCACCGCATTGCCGAACGCTGGCGCTCGGAAAGATGGGACTCCCTGGTTGCCAACGGACCGGCCTGGCACGACCGTTTCCCGGGCATGGAGTTTCCCGGCGCGCACGCCGATGCCTTTGTCTCCAAGGAAAAGGTTGCGGACTATTTTGTCGCCTATGCCGAGCAGATCGCTGCCCCTGTCCGCTGCGGCGTGGAGGTCACGGATGTGCAACGCAATGTCGGCCGACCGGGCTTTCGCGTCGAAACCTCGGATGGCGTGATCGAGGCCAGCAACATTGTCGCCGCCACCGGACCTTTCCAGCATCCCGTGACCCCAGGCGTTGTTCCCGAAACCGCCGGACTTATGCAGATCCATTCCAGCGCCTATCACAATCCCGGCCAGTTGCCCGAGGGCGCGGTGCTGGTGGTTGGCGCCGGCTCTTCGGGAGTGCAGATCGCCGACGAACTCCAGCGTTCGGGAAAGCAGGTGTATCTCTCGGTCGGGCCACACGACCGCCCTCCCCGCGCCTATCGCGGGCGCGACTTCTGCTGGTGGCTGGGGGTTCTGGGCAAGTGGGACGCCGAGACGCCGGGACCTGGCACCGAACATGTCACGATCGCGGTGAGCGGAGCGCGCGGCGGCCAGACGATCGACTTCCGCAATCTGGCGGCACAAGGCATGACGCTGGTCGGCCGCACGGAATCCTACAAGAACGGTGTGATGACATTCGCGCCCGATCTTGGCGAGAACATCGCGCGCGGTGATGCCAATTACCTGTCGCTGCTGGATGAGGCCGACGCCTATCTGGTGCGCAATGGCCTGGCACTTCCGGAAGAGCCCGATGCCCGCGAGTTCCTGCCGGACCCGCAATGCGTAACCGATCCCATTCTCGATCTGAACCTGACTGGCGCCGGGATCACCGCGATCATCTGGGCGACAGGCTATGCCGTTGACTACAGCTGGCTGAAGGTTGGCGCCTTCGATGAGAAAGGCAGGCCCAGGCATCAGCGCGGTGTGTCGGCCGAGCCCGGCATCTATTTCCTCGGGCTGCCATGGCAGTCGCGCCGGGGTTCCAGTTTCATCTGGGGTGTCTGGCACGACGCCAAGCATCTGGCCGACCGCATTTCCACACAGCGCAAGTATCTGGCCTACGATGCCGCCATGCGAAGTGAAACCGAGGACGCATAACTGGAACAGGCTAGGCGACGTCGCGTTTCGCGCGCCTGATTAGGAGCGTCCTTAGCAGGGATGAGAAAGACTGTTCTTCAAAGTTTGTCCGCGCTGTGGATATCTGACCGGGACACGCGGGCTTGGTCCCGGCGCATCTTCGCCAAGGAAGCGTCGGGCAACGGATGTCCGGCCCTGAGCCCTACCTGATGGAGACCAAGATGGCGCATATCCGAATTCGTCCTTTCAACACCAAGGACACCTATCCCGAGCAGAAGCTCGACAACGATCTGTGCCAGGCGGTTGTCACGCGGGGCGGCAGAACAGTCTATCTGCGCGGCCAGTGCCCGCAGGATCTCGACACCGCCAAGAATATCGGAAGCCATGATCCGGTCGAGCAGACGCACAAGGTCATGCAGAACATCCGGCAGCTCATCGAGGAGTGCGGCGGCACGATGGAGCACCTGGTCAAGGTCGTCGTCTACATCACCGACGTGCGCTACCGCGAGGCGGTCTATCGGACGATGGGCGAATACATCAAGGGCGTGCACCCGGTTTCGACGGGCCTCGTCGTGCAGGCCCTGGCGCGGCCCGACTGGCTGGTCGAGATCGACGGCACCGCCGTCATTCCGGACTGATGCCATGACCTTTTCGATTGTCGCGCGATGCGAACGCACGGGCATGTTCGGGGTCGCAGTCTCATCATCCTCGCCAGCGGTGGCGGCACGCTGCGCGTATGCACAGGCCGGGACGGGCGCCGTCGCCAGCCAGAACGTGACGGATCCTACACTTGGCTTGCGCGCGCTGGACCTGATGGCAAGAGGCGCCTCTGCCTTAGAGGCGGTGGCCATCCTGAAGCGGACAAATGCCAACATGGAATTCCGCCAACTTCTCGCCGTCGGCGCCGATGGCGTCAGCGCGATCCATTCCGGCACCAAGGCATTGGGCATCTGGGCGGAAGCGCGGGGAGCCAATGTCGCCTGTGGCGGCAACCTGCTCGCCAACAGCAATGTTCCGCAGGCGATGGTTGATTTCTTCGTCGCCTCCGAAGGCGAACTCGGCGACCGGCTGATCGGCGCGATGCGCGCCGCGCTCAAGGCGGGAGGCGAAGCAGGCCCTGTCCGCTCGGCTGGCCTCAAGCTGGTGCTTGAGGTGAGCTGGCCGGTGGCCGATCTGCGCTGCGACTGGAGCGAAGATTGTCCGATCGAACAGCTGGCGACGTTGTGGGAGATCTACAAGCCACAGCTCGATGCCTATGTGACCCGGGCCATGAACCCTTCAGGTGCGCCGAGCTACGGCGTGCCCGGTGACGAATAGACGAACCATTCCAGGGAACCTGTCATGAGCGAGCTCAGCCACAAGGATTGGATCGGCAAGGCGTCGGCGATCCGCTTTCGCGACAAAGCCTTCATCGACGGAAAGTCGGTTCCCGCCCGCTCCGGCAGGACTTTTGCCAGCATCAATCCGGCCACCGGTGAAACGCTTGCAGAGGTGGCGTCCTGCGGCGAGGAAGATATCGACATCGCGGTCAGCGCCGCACGCCGGAGCTTCGAATCCGGCGCCTGGTCAAGAGCCAGCCCTTCGCATCGCAAGGATGTGCTGCTGCGCCTGGCGCAATTGCTGCGTGAAAACCTGCACGAGCTCGCCCTGCTTGAATCGCTCGACATGGGCAAGCTGGTCAAGGACGCGGCCAGCGTTGACGTTCCTGGTTCGGCTGCGATTTTCCAGTGGTACGGCGAGGCCATCGACAAGATTTACGATGAAGTGGCACCGACCGGCGAAGGCGACCTTGTGCTGGTGCGCCGCGAGCCGCTGGGTGTTGTCGGCGCTGTTGTGCCGTGGAATTTTCCGCTGGATATGGCCACCTGGAAATGCGCGCCCGCACTCGCGGCCGGCAATTCGGTGGTGCTGAAGCCCGCCGAGCAGTCGCCGTTCTCGGCGCTGCGGCTTGCGGAACTCGCCATGGAAGCGGGCTTGCCGGCCGGCGTGCTGAATGTGGTGCCCGGATTTGGCGAGACCGCAGGTCAGGCGCTCGGCCGTCACACTGATGTGGACTGCCTCGCCTTCACCGGCTCCACGACCGTCGGCAAGATGTTCCTGCAGTATTCCGGCCAGTCGAACATGAAGCAGGTTTGGCTGGAGACCGGCGGCAAGAGCCCCAATCTCGTTTTCGCCGACTGCGGCAACCTCGATACGGCGGCCGACATGGCCGCATTCGGCATTTTCTTCAACCAGGGCGAAGTGTGCTCGGCCAATTCGCGGTTGCTCGTGCAGCGCGGCATCAAGGACGCATTTGTCGAAAAGCTGGTGCAGCGGGCCAAGGCCATGCAGCCGGGAGACCCGCTCGATCCGGCCTCGAAGATGGGCGCCATGGTCGATGCCCGCCATGCCGCCAACGTCATGCGTTTCGTCGAGGCGGGAAAGAAGACCGCGCGGCTTGTCACAGGCGGAGATCAGGTCACCATCAATGGCCGCGGCAGCTTCATCGAGCCCACCATCTTCGACGATGTCAGGGATAGTGATCCGCTGGCGCGCGACGAGATTTTTGGGCCGGTGCTTTCAGTGATCGCCTTCGACGATGAGGAGGAAGCAATCCGCATCGCCAATGACAGCCCCTATGGCCTGGCCGCATCGCTATGGACGGACAGCCTGTCACGAGCCCACCGCGTCGCGGGACGGCTGCGTGCCGGAACTGTCTCGGTCAACACCGTCGATGCCTTGAGCCCGATGACGCCTTTCGGCGGCGTCAAGCAATCCGGTTTTGGCCGTGACCTCTCGCTGCATGCGCTCGACAAATACACCACGCTCAAAACCACCTGGATCAAGTACTGATGAGGGCGGAGGCTTGATTGAAGCCCCGGAAACGGCAACATAGCCGCCATGCCGCTGCGTTTCACCCTGAGACAGCTTGAATACTTCGTCGCTGTGGGCGAGGCAGGATCCATTGCCAAGGCCGCCGATCAGGTCAACGTGTCGCCGCCCTCGATTTCGGCGTCCATCGCACAGCTCGAGATCGAATTCGGCGTCGAGCTTTTCGTCCGCAAGCACTCGCATGGCCTGTCACTGACAGCCGCTGGCCGGGTCTTCCTCAAGGAAGCCCAGAAGTTGCTGAGCGATGCGGACGCCTTGCACGACGTGGCCGGCGACCTCGCCAACAAGGTCAGGGGTCCCCTGGCCATAGGCTGCCTGCTGACCTTCGCGCAGATCATCCTGCCTTCGCTGCGGCGCAAGTTCGAACAGGAATATCCAGACGTCCGGATCCGCCAGTTCGAGCGCAATCAGGGCCAGTTGCTCGAAATGTTGCAGCGGGGCGAAATCGAAGTCGCGCTGACCTATGATCTTGAACTGTCTCAGGACATGAGTTTCGAGCCGCTGATGCTGGTGCCGGCCTATGTCATGCTGCCGCCCGGCCACCGCTTCGCCGGCAAGGCGTCGATTACCCCGGACGAACTCGCTGACGAGCCGATGGTGCTTCTGGACCTGCCGTTCAGCCGCGAATACTTCCTCTCCGCCTTCCAGCAGAAGGGGTTGCGGCCCAACATCGCGGAGCGGACCGGCGACATCGCCGCGATGCGTTCCATGGTGGCCAACGGCTTCGGCTATGGCATCGCCAACATGAGGCCGCTGAATACACTCGCGCCGGACGGCAAGCCGCTGATTTTCGTGCCTCTCGCCGGCGATCTTCGGCCTCTGACGATGGGCATCGCGCTGCCGAATGCCGACCATCGAACCCAGAGCGTCAAGGCATTCATCGCCCATTGCCGGCGTTTCGTGGTCGAGCAAGGCGTGTTCGGCAGCGAGCGGGTGGTGGAGTAGTCCAGCGGCGTCTTACACCGCGCCGGCTACG
Source organism: Mesorhizobium sp. INR15 (assembly GCF_015500075.1). Taxonomy (NCBI): domain Bacteria; kingdom Pseudomonadati; phylum Pseudomonadota; class Alphaproteobacteria; order Hyphomicrobiales; family Phyllobacteriaceae; genus Mesorhizobium; species Mesorhizobium sp. INR15. Next base: position 6,324,310 of record NZ_CP045496.1, read on the forward strand.
AGCCTCCGCAGCAGCTTTTCCAGCATGTCGTCACAACGCCGCATCTGCTCGCGGCTGACGAATTCATCCGGCTTGTGCCCCTGCGCCATCGATCCCGGGCCGCAGACAACCGTCGGCGTGCCCAGGTCGCGGCTGAACAACCCGCCTTCGGTGCCGAAAGCGACCTTGATGGTACCGTTGCCGCCGGTCAGCGATTTGACGAAAGCGACCGCCTGGGAATTCGCCGGCGTGTCGAGGCCGGGATAGGTGTTGAATATCTCGATATCGATCGCCGCCTCGGGCGCGATCGCCGACGCATCGGCAACAATGCGCGCCGCGTCGCCGCGAATGCGATCGAGAATCTCGACCGGGTTATCGGCCGCGATGTTGCGGATCTCGAAATCGATCCGGCAGAGGTTCGGCACGATGTTTAGCGCCACGCCGGCATTCATCCTGCCGACATGGACGGTTGTGTAGGGAATGTCGTAGTCGCCGTCGCGCTCGCCATGCTGTTCCAGCCGATCCTGCTCGCGGCGCAAGGCGGAGACGAAATCGCAGCCAAGGTGGATGGCGTTGAGGGCGAGTGGTGCCAGCGCCGAATGGCCTTCGCGCCCCTTGCAGGTGGCATGCGCGCCAACCTTGCCCTTGTGACCGGTCGCGACCTGCATCTCGGTCGGTTCGCCAATGATGCACAACAGCGGCCGCTGCGGTGCGCCCTGCAGCATTTCGATCAGGCTGCGGACACCGACGCAGCCGATTTCCTCATCATAGGACAGCGCCAGGTGCAGCGGCGTCTTCAACTCCATCGTCGCTGCCTTGAGGCAGGCAGCGACGGCCGAGGCAACGAAGCCCTTCATGTCGGCGGCGCCTCGTCCATAGAGCCGGCCGTCCCGATCGGTCATCTCAAATGGCGGCAGGGTCCAGTCCTGGCCATCGATCGGGACAACATCGGTGTGACCGGACAGCATGATGCCGGGGGTGCCCGCCGGGCCGATGGTGGCGAAAAGGTTGGCCTTGTGGCCATCCTCGCTGTGAATGATCTGGCTGGCGACACCAGCCGCCTCCAGCAACCCGGCAACATAGTTGATCAGCGCGAGATTGGAGTCCCGGCTGACCGTGGGAAACGCGATGAGTTGATCGAGAATCTGAATGCTGTCCATGCGTCGTGTCTCGTGCCTGTCGACCCTGACTATCACGGGTCCGCGCCAATCCTGAATTCGCATTTGGCTCAGCGCGGCTTCACCTGATGCTAATGATGCCCGTCGCCGTATCGCTTAGGCCGTTCCTAATCGTAGCGGAAGAAATCTCTAGTTTTCCGCCGCGCGCCTCGTCCTATGAGTAGCCTGACGGAACCACCCCGATGGCGAGGACCACGAATTGGTCCACACGCCGGCTCGCGCTATTGCCGAGCAGGGACACAGGGAGGGAATACGCATGCGGGATCCACGCTACGACATTCTGTTCGAGCCGATGAAGATCGGGCCGGTGACGGCGAAGAACCGCTTCTACCAGGTTCCGCATTGCAATGGCGGCGGCTATCGCGATCCGTCGGCCGCAGCCGAGATGCGCCGCATCAAGTCGGAAGGCGGCTGGGGCGTCATCTTCACCGAGCAGACCGAGATGCACCACACCTCGGAAATCACGCCCTTCATCGAACTCCGGCTCTGGGATGACGCCGATATCCCGATGCTGGCCAAGATGTCGGAGGCCATGCACCAGTACGGTGCGCTGGCCGGCATCCAGCTGGCCTATTCGGGCATCAATGGCCCCAATCTCTACACCAAGGAAGTGCCGCGCGGCCCGTCGGCGCTGCCGATCCGTACCTTCACCAATGATCCCGTCCAGGCACGCGCCATGGATAAACAGGACATTCGCGACCTGCGGCGCTGGCATCGCAATGCCTTCAAGCGCGCCCAACAGGCAGGGTTCGATCTCGTCTGCCTTTACGGTGCGCATGGCTTCGGCATCATCCAGCACTTCCTGTCGACCGCCACCAACCAGCGCAGCGACGAATATGGCGGATCGCTGGAGAACCGCTCGCGGCTGATGCGTGAACTGATCGAAGAGGGGCGCGACGCCATCGGCGATACTTGCGGCCTGACTTTGCGCCTGTCGCTGGACGAGATGATCGGCGAACTGGGTTTCGCCAACTCCGAAGTGCGCGACATGATCGAGATGCATGCCGACCTGCCCGACCTTTGGGACCTCGCGCATGGCGCGTGGGAGGACTGTTCGGGCCCTTCCCGCTTCAAGGATGAGGCCGCCCAGGAACCTCTGGTGTCCGGGATCAAGAAGCTGACATCGAAACCAGTCGTCGGCGTCGGGCGGTTCACGTCTCCCGATGTGATGGTTCGGATGATCAAATCGGGCACGCTCGATTTCATCGGCTGCGCACGCCCCTCGATCGCCGACCCCTTCCTGCCCAGGAAGATTGAGGAAGGCCGCATCGAGGATATCCGCGAATGCATCGGCTGCAACATCTGCATCACCGGCGACATGACCATGTCGATCTCGCGCTGCACGCAAAACCCGACATTCATGGAAGAGTGGCGCAAAGGCTGGCATCCTGAACGCATGCAAGCGAAGGGTGCCAGCGAGAGCGTCCTCATCGTCGGCGCCGGTCCGGCCGGACTGGAAGCCGGGCGCGCGCTTGGCCTGCGCGGCTACCAGGTGGCGATTGCCGAGGCAGGCACGGAACTCGGCGGCCGCGTGGCGCGAGAATGCCGGTTGCCCGGTCTTTCGGCGTGGGGCCGCGTGCGCGACTATCGGCAGTATCAAATCAGCCAGATGCCCAATGTCGACATCTACTTCGAAAGCCGGCTGTCAGCCGACGACATTCTGGCCTTTGGCTTCCAGAACATCGCTCTCGCGACCGGCTCGACCTGGCGGCGGGACGGCGTGGCGCGCGCCCATGTCGTCGCGATGCCGATGGATCCCGCGATGCCGGTCTACACACCGGACGACCTGATGGCTGGAAACGTGCCGGCGGGCAATGTCGTGCTGTTCGACGACGACCACTATTACATGGGTGGCGTGCTTGCCGAATTGATGGCCCGGCAGGGCGCGAAAGTGACGCTGGTGACGCCATCCGCCTACGTCTCCGACTGGACCCGCAACACACTGGAACAAGGTGCCATTCATCGCCGGCTGGCGGATCTGGGCGTCGAGATCGTTCTCAATCGCAATGTCACCCGTCTTCTGAACGGCGCTGTCGCAACCGCCTGCGCCTACACCGGTTCGGAACGCAACATTGCCGCCGACGCCGTGGTGCTGGTGACCTCGCGCCAGCAAGACGATAGCCTCTGGCATGAGCTGAAAGCACGCCAAGGCGAATGGGCCGACAACGGCATCCGCTCGATCAAGGTGATCGGTGATGCCGAGGCGCCTGGCCCTATCGCCTGGGCAACTTATGCCGGTCATCGCTTTGCCCGTGAACTGGACGAAGCCGATATCGGCGATGCCTTGCCCTTCCGCCGGGAGATCACCGCCCTGGCCGCCGACTAGGGCAATTATCCGTGAGCCAACGTACCGAGCACGACTTCCTTGGCGAGATGCAACTGCCCGTCGATGCACTTTATGGCATTCAGACCGCACGCGCGCTCGACAACTTCCCGATAACCGATGTTCCGATCAGCCATTTTCCGGAGCTGGTGGTTGCCCTGGCCATGGTCAAGAAAGCATGCGCGCTGGCGAATCGCGAGCTTCTCGCGCTGGACGAAAACATCTGCGACCTGATCGTGAAAGCCTGCGACGAGATCATAGCGGGAAACCATCATGCTGCCTTTGTCGTGGACATGATCCAGGGTGGGGCTGGCACGTCCACCAACATGAACGCCAACGAGGTGATCGCCAACATTGGCCTTGGGATGCTGGGTGCCGCGCCGGGCAGCTATGACCGACTTCACCCCAATGATCACGTCAACCGCTCCCAATCCACCAACGACGTCTACCCAACCGCGATGCGCCTGGCGGTGTTGAGCCAATGCGAACCGCTGAAGGCTGCCATGGAACGACTGGTGCGGGCGTTTGAAAGGAAGGCTACCGCCTTTGCGGCCATAGGCAAGGTCGGGCGCACGCAATTGCAGGACGCCGTGCCCATGACACTGGGCATGGAATTCGCCGGCTTTGCCGCGACGGTCGCGGAAGACATTGAACGCGTCGCGCGACTCGCCAAGCTGCTCAAGGAAGTGAACCTGGGCGGGACCGCGATCGGTACCGGCATCAACGCACCGCCTGGCTATGGCGCCCTCGCCGTGTCCCATCTCTCGGGCATCTGCGGCTACCAACTGATCCAGGCCAGGAACCTCGTCGGGGCGACATCCGACGTCGGCGCGTTCGTCACCTTCTCCGGCGTGCTGAAGCGCATTGCCGTCAAACTGTCCAAGATCTGCAATGACCTTCGGCTGCTGAGCAGCGGTCCGCGCGCCGGCCTTGGCGAGATCAGGCTGCCGGCGGTTCAGCCGGGCTCGTCGATCATGCCCGGGAAGGTCAATCCTGTTATTCCGGAGGTCGTCAACCAGGTTGCCTATCAGGTCATCGGCAACGACCTGACCGTGACGTTCGCCGCGGAGGCCGGCCAGTTGCAGCTCAACGCGATGGAGCCGGTCATGCTGTTCAACATCCTTCAGTCGGTGCGCATCCTGACCCGCGCGATACTGGTGCTGAGCGATCGTTGCATTGATGGCATCGAGGCGGACAAGGAACGCTGCGAGGCTCTCGTCGATGGCAGCCTGATCCTGGCGACAGCGCTGGTGCCACGGATAGGCTACGAGAGCGCTGCCCGCGTCGCGGGCACGGCAAAAGCAACAGGCCGAACGATCGCGGAGATCGTCGCCGAGTTTGGATTGATGTCGGCCACTGAGTTCGTGTCCCTCAAGCAAGACGCCTGGGCGTTTGCCCCTTCCTAGAGACGACCAACCAGCGTCGCGCGCGACCTTGGGCGCCCGACGCCGGAGGCATCGCCTGTCAGGCGATCATCATGCGGTGCGACACGTTCTTGATGACGGTGTAGTGAGCCAGCCCTTCGAGACCGCCTTCACGGCCATAGCCGCTTTCCTTGACGCCGCCGAACGGCGTTTCGGGAATGGAGGCTTCCAGCGTGTTGATCGAGACATTGCCAGCCTCGATCCCCTCCGCGAGCTGGTCGGCGTTGCGGGCGGAGTGCGTGAAGGCATAGGCGGCCAGGCCAAAGGGCAGCGCGTTGGCCTTCTCGATTGCTTCCTCCAATGAAGCAACCGGGTTGATCAGCGCCATCGGGCCGAACGGCTCTTCGCGCATGGCGCGCGCGTCGTCAGGAAGATCGGCCATCACGGTGACCGGGAAGAAATAGCCGCGATTGCCCAGCCGTTCGCCGCCCGCCAGCACGCGGGCCCCCTTGGCGCGCGCATCAGCCACCAGCATTTCCATGGCCTCGATCCGGCGATGATTGGCCAGCGGCCCCATCTCCGTGGCCGCATCCAGGCCGTTGCCGACAGCGATGGCGCGGGCCTTCTCGGCGAATGCCCTGGTGAAGGCTTCATAGACACGCTCCTGCACGAAGAAGCGCGTCGGCGAGGTGCAGACCTGCCCGGCATTGCGCGCCTTGCGCACCGCCGAGGTGATAGCGGCTGCAACGGGGTCGACATCATCACAGACGATGACCGGCGCATGTCCGCCGAGTTCCATCAGCACCGGCTTCATGTGGCGTGCCGCGAGCCCGGTCAGATGCTTGCCGACGGCGGTCGAGCCGGTGAAAGCCACCATGCGGATCTGGTTGTGCGGGATGAGATAGCTCGAGATATCGGCGGGCACGCCGAAGACGAGGTTGAAGACGCCAGCGGGCAGGCCCGCATCGTGGAACGCGCGGGCGATATGGAAGGCGCCGGCTGGCGTTTCCTCGGCGGCCTTCAGGATGATCGAGCATCCCGCTGCAAGCGCACCGCCGATCTTGCGCGCTGGCTGGCTCATCGGGAAGTTCCATGGCGAGAAGGCCGCCACCGTGCCGATAGGCTCGTGATGCACGATGTATTTGATGCCTGGCTCGCTTGGAATGACGCGGCCATAGGTGCGCTGGCCCTCGGCCGCATCCCATTCGAAGAACTCGCAGCCCCTGATAACCTCGAGACGCGCCTGGGCGAGCGGCTTGCCGTGCTCCAGGGTGATGTCATGGGCGATCTCGTCGATGCGTTCGCGCATCAGCCGGGCGGCCTTGAGGATCACCTCGGCGCGCTTCGCAGGCGACACGCGGCGCCACACATTGAAGCCCTTCGCGGCGGCGTCTAGCGCGTCGTCGAGGTCAGCGCGCGAGGCGACCGGCACCGCGCCGATGACGGCCTCGTCGGCCGGGTTGAGCACCGGCTGCGCATCGGCGGTCTTGCGCCACGCGCCGCCGATATACAGCATAAGGTCGGGGTAGTGCTTGGTCATGGTAGTCTCCATTGTCCCTGGCGGCTAAAGCGCGAGGGGGGCGAGCCGGCTTTCGACAAGCCGCACGAGGTTGAGGGCCGTCATCTCGGATGATTTCGGATTGGTCTTCAGCGGTTCGTTCTCGAACAGCATGTCCAGGCGGCCGAACGCGCCCGAAGCGCGAAGCCGATGGGAATTACGGGACGCAGCGGGGTCGGCTACAAGCTCGACCCGCGTGCGGTCGAGGCCGATGCCCGACAGTGCCGAAATGACGGCGACATTGGCGTTCTGTGGAAATTCGCTGGCCGCCTGGCGCGCCGAACCCGTGAAGAACACTGTCCGCTCCGAGAGCGCGCCGAGGTCGACGAGCTCCGCCGCCCTGGTGCCTTGCCAGGCGCGCGGCGGCTTGATGATGCTGTGTACGACTTCGTCGAGCGGCAGCACCGCCGCCGCCGCGAGCGCGTCCATGCCGCCAAGCGCGCCGGGCGGCACCACGATGCGGCTGCCATTTTCCAGCGCCACGGCAATGAGCCGCTCCAGTAGCGCCTCGTCGGTGAAGGCGCTTGTTGACGAAACAACGAAGCTGCCGGCATGACGCAACGCGGCCTCGCCCCAGATGGCGATAGCCGGACGCCCGGCGGCCTCGATCACCATGTCGATGCAGAGCCCGGCCAACTCTTCGGGCCCGACGATCAATCGCGCGCTCGAGGGAATGCCGGCGCGTTCGCGGCTGGAATCGCGCACGGCAACGGCCACGACCTCGACGCTCGCCGGCTGGCGCTCCGCGAGCAGTTCGGCGACGCGGCTGGCGATGGCGCCCCAGCCGACGAAGCAGAGGCGCAGGCGCCGCGCTGTGCTGTCAGAGGCCGACATAGCGCTGCACCAGTTCGGCGTTGCGGGTCAGGTCCTCGCCATTGCCCGACCAGACGGTGCGGCCCTTTTCGAGGATGTAGTGGCGATCGGCGAGGCGCTTCAGCACATGCAGGTTCTTGTCGATCAAAAGGATCGATTGCCCCTCGGCTTTCAGCGCGGCGATGCAGCCCCAGATTTCGGCGCGGATAACCGGCGCCAGACCTTCCGTCGCCTCATCGAGGATGAGCAGCTTCGGGTTGGTCATCAGCGCGCGACCAACAACCAGCATCTGCTGCTCGCCACCGGAAAGCGTGCCTGCCGCTTGCCCCGCGCGCTCTCGCAAGCGCGGGAACAGCGCATAGACGCGCTCCAGCGTCCAAGGGTCCTTGCGGCCGAGACGGTTGGCAGCGGTGGCGACCAGGTTCTCGCGTACAGTCAGCGTGGCGAAGGTCTGCCGTCCCTCAGGCACCAGGCCGACGCCTAGCCTCGCCACCGTCTCGGGCGTCGCGCCACATACATCACGGCCGGTGAAGCGCACCGCGCCCGACAGCGGCTTGATCAGCCCCATGATCGACTTGACAGTGGTGGTCTTGCCCATGCCGTTGCGGCCAAGCAAGGTCACCACCTCGCCGTCGCCGATCTCCAGCGCGACATCGAAAAGCACCTGGCTCGAGCCGTAACCCGATTGCAGCTTGGCGACGCTCAGCACAACTCGTCTCCTTCGCCCAGATAAGCAGTGCGGACTTCCGGATTGTCCCTGATCTCGTCCACCGTCCCGGTCGCGATGACGCGGCCATAGACAAGCACAGAGACGCGATCGGCGAGTGCGAACACGGCATCCATGTCATGCTCGACCAGCAGCATGCTCACCTGGTTCTTGAGTTCGCGCAGCATGGCAATCATCTGCTGGCTCTCGGCGTGGCCGAGGCCGGCCATCGGCTCGTCGAGCAGCAACAGACGCGGCTTGGTCGCCAGCGCCACCGCCAGTTCGAGCTGCTTCTGCTCGCCATGCGAGAGATTGGCGACCAGTTCGTCAGCGCGGGCTTCAAGCCCGACGCCGGCGAGGAAGGTGGCAGCCTCCTGACGCAGAGCCGCCTCGCCGCGCACATTGCGCCAGAAGCGGAAGGAATGGCCCTGCCGCACCTGGACGGCGATGGCGACATTGTCGAGCACGCTATAGTCCGGCAGCAGGCAGGTGATCTGGAATGTGCGCGCCAGGCCAAGCGAGACGCGCCTGGCCGTCGGCAGGCCATCGATCGGCTTGCCCTCGAGTTCGATGGAACCTCCGTTGGGCTTGAGCTCGCCCATCAGCTGGGAGATCAACGTCGTCTTGCCGGCGCCGTTGGGGCCGATGAGGGCGTGGATCTCGCCGGGCCGCACGGTCAGGTCGACATGGTCGGTGGCCAGCAGGCCGCCGAAACGCTTGACCAGGCCGCGGACATTGAGGATCGGCGGCGTCATGCGTGCTTCCCGAAAAGGCGCGCGAAGGCCGCCTGGACGCCGCCCTGCGTGTAAAGGACGACAAACAGCAGGATGAAGCCGAGAGCGAGCTGCCAGTTCTCGGTCCAGGACGCGAGGACGGATTCCAGCACGGTGAACACGGCAGCACCAACCAGCGGGCCGAACAGCGTGCCGACGCCACCGAGTATGACCATGATCATCAGCTCGCCCGACTTGGTCCAATGCATCATGTCGGGGCTGGTGAAGCGCAGGAAGTTGGCCATCAGCGCGCCGGCGAGGCCGCAGCCCATGCCGGAGATGACGAAGGCCATCAGCTTGTAGCGATAGGCCGGCAGGCCGATGGCCGCCATGCGCTTCCCGCTCTGGCGCAAGCCGACGAGGACATTGCCGAAGCGCGAATTGACGATGCGCCACAGCACCACGAAGAACAGCATGGCGATGGACAGGCAAACATAGTAGAACGTCTGCTTGTCGCGCATGTTGAGGCCGGCCAGCTCGTTGGTGCGGCGGATGATCAGCCCGTCATCGCCGCCATAGGTCTTGAGCGAGACGAACAGGAAGAACAGCATCTGCGCGAACGCCAGCGTGATCATGATGAACTGCACGCCGCCGGTGCGCAGCGACAGCGCACCGATCGCCGCCGCCATGATGCCGCTGACGATGATCGCCGCCGGCAAAGTGACCAGCAACTGGTTGGAGCCGGAGATGAAGCCGAACAGCGGTTCGTCCAGCGAATAGTGCTGGTAGAGGATGCCAACGACATAGCCGCCGATGCCGAAGAACGCCGCATGGCCGAAGCTCACCATGCCGCCATAGCCGAGCACCAGGTTGAGGCTCGCCGCCGCGATGCCGTAGATCAGCACGCGCGTCGCCAGCGACGTCAGCGATGCATAGCCGGCAGCGTCCGCCACGATCGGCAGCGCGATCAGTGCGATCAGCACGATGGCCAGCAGAGCCGGTTGTTTGAACGATTTTTCCATGATGCAGCCAGCGCCTCGATCACGAATTTCGGATGAACAGGCCCTTGGGCCTGATCAGGAGAACGATCGCCATCAGAAGGTAGATGCCCATCGAGGAAATGCCGGCGCCAAGCGCGTCGGCGTCCGGCCCCACCATCACGTGGCGCAGCAGCCCCGGCAGGTAGGCGCGCAGGCCGGTGTCGACGACGCCGAGAATCAGGCTGGCGAAGAACGCGCCCCGGATGGAACCGACGCCACCGATGACCACCACGACGAAGGTGGTGATGAGGATCTGCTCGCCCATGCCGACCTGCACCGCCAGGATCGGCCCAGCCATGAAACCCGCCAGTCCCGCCAGCAGCGCGCCGAGCCCGAACACCAGCGTGTAGAGCAGGCGCACGTCGACGCCGAGCGCGCGCACCATCTCGCGATTGGTCGAGCCGGCGCGCACCAGCATGCCGATGCGGGTCCTGTTGATGAGCAGGTAGAGGCCAACGGCAACCAGGAGGCCGACGGCGATGATCGCCAGGCGGTAGACCGGGTAGACGAGCCCTGGCAGCAGTTCGACCGATCCATCGAGCAGGGACGGTATGGCTACGAACAGCGGCTGGCGTCCGAAGATCATCGTTACCGCCTGGTTGAAGATCAGGATCAGGCCGAAGGTTGCCAACACCTGGTCGAGATGGTCACGCCCGTAGAGCCGGCGCACGACGAGGAACTCGATCGCCAGGCCGGCAAAGGCCGCAGCGGCGAGTGCCGCCGGGATGCCCAGCCAGAACGAGCCGGTCCGCGCCGCAACCCAGGTCCCGGCATAAGCGCCGATCATGTAGATCGAGCCGTGCGCCAGGTTGATGACGCCCATGATGCCGAAGATCAGTGTCAGGCCGGCGGCTAGCAGGAACAGCATGATGCCGAACTGGACGCCATTCAGAAGTTGTTCGAGAAAAAGCGTCATCCGTGACCATTTCGAGCAGACTGGAGAGAAAGGGGAGCGGCGGCGCCGCTGCCCCGAAGGCCGCGAATGCCGGCTTACATCTTGCACTCGGCCGAATAGGCGTCGCCGTGATCCTTGAGCACCTCGCCGACGGTCTTGATAACCGGCTTGCCATCGGCGCCCTTCTCGACCTTGAGCGCGTACCAGTCCTGGATCGGGTGCTGGTTGGGACCAAAGGAGAACTTGCCGCGAACCGAATGGAAGTCGGCCTTGCGCAGCGCCGCGCGGAAGGCGTCTGCATCGTCGATGTTGCCGCCGGTCGCCTTCAGAGCCGAGGCGTAGGCAAGTGCGGTGTCATAGCCCTGGCTGGCATAGTAGGTGACGGGACGATTGTAGGTCTTGTTCCAGGCATCCATGAAGGTCTTGTTGGCGGGATTGTCGAAGTCGGAATTCCAGTGCGCCGAGACATTGATGCCGATGGCCGCGTCGCCGACGGCGGCGAGCGTGACGCCGTCCATGGACGGCTCGGCGACCACCATCGGGATTTCCTTCATCAGGCCGGCCTGCTCGTACTGGCGCAGGAAGGTGATGCCAAGGCCGCCGGGGTGGAACTGGAACACCACTTCCGGCTTGGCGGCGCGGACCTGGGCTAGTTCAGCGGCGAAATCAGTCTGGTCGAGCCGGGTGTAGACCTCGCCGACGATCTGGCCCTTGAAGTAGCGCTTGAAGCCTGCGAGCGCGTCCTTGCCGGCCTGATAGTTCGGCGCCAGCACGAAGGCGGTCTTGTAGCCAAGGTTGGTGGCAAGCTGGCCGGCACTTTCGTGCAGGCTGTCGTTCTGCCACGAGACGACGAAATAGTTCTTGTTGCACTCCTTGCCGGCAAGGTTCGAAGGCCCGGCATTGGGGCTGAGATAGAAGGCGCCGGCATCAACGATGTCGGGCACGGTGGCGCCGGCGACATTGGAGAAGACGATGCCGGTGAACAGCTTGATGCCGTCCTCGCTCAGGAAGCGTTCGGCGATCTGCTTGCCCTGCCCGGGTTTCAGGCCGTCATCCTCCACCACGAGGTCGACCGGCACGCCGCCCAGCTTGCCGCCTTCCAGCGCCATCGCCAGCTTGAAGCCGTCGCGCACGTCCTGGCCGAGATAGCCGGCGGGTCCGGAAAGCGTGGTGATCATGCCGATCTTGACAGCGTCGGCGGCCGCCGCCGGCAGGACCGTGAGGGCAGAGATGGAAAGGGCAAGCAATGCTCTCTTGAAACTCATGCTTTGGTTCTCCTCTGGTCGGCGCATTCAGCGCGTCTTGTTGTTTGCGGGTGGCCGGTCGCCTCGATGTCGAGAGGAACGAACCGGAAGGACGCCGCTTCCGCCTTCAGCCGGCCGAAGACAGGAGCGGGAAAGTGGTAGGGCGCCAGGACGACATCGCCGCCGACGGCCTGCATCAGAAGCGCCAGCCTGGTCGTGCGCGCCAATTCGGGGTCCTCGCAGACGATATCGTTATCGCTGAGCTGCAGCGGGTGATGGATGGCGTCGGCCAGGAAAAGCACCTCGCCGTCGGCCGTCGACAGCGCCACCGCCACCATGCCCGGCGAATGGCCTGGAGCCGGATGCAGCTTCAGGCCGACCGCCACTTGCGCGTCGGACGCCACGGCCTCGAAGCCAACCGTCTCGATGATGGGCAACACACTGTCCGCGAAGGCGCCGTGCAGCGCGTCCGGCTGGGCCGCGTGGACGGCCGTCCAGTGGGAAAGCTCGGTTTCTGAGACGACATAGCGCGCATTGGGAAAGGTCGGCCGCCAGGTCTCGCCTTCCCGCCTGGTGTTCCAGCCGACATGGTCGGCATGCAGATGCGTGTTGATGACGATGTCGACATCCTCCGCCGCGATGCCGATGGCCTTCAGCGTGTCGAGGAACAGGGTCTCGCGCCGATGCCACGCCGGCCGGTGCGGACGCTCCTTGCCGTCGCCGATGCCGCCATCGATGACGGCGATATAGTCTGGGGTTTCGATGACATAGCAGTTGAAGCTGAGCCGCACCGTGCCGCCGGCGGCGTCGACCGTGCCGGCCGGCGCGTCTTTCTCGGCACGTTCCAGATCGCTGGCCGAGAGCTCGCCGAAGATCGATTGGGCGGGCCAGGCGACATTGGCCATGTCGGGCACGCAGGTGACCGTTACCGGGCCGCTTTCGAGGCGCTCCAGTTCGATACCAAGTTCCGCGATCGGTTGCCTGACGACCTTCATATCCGGCTCAGAGCTTCACCCAGCCCTCGGGCGGAGTCTTGCCCGGATGGACGCTGCCGCATTTTGGGCAGGTGCGCGCTTTCTCGTCGGCGTAGAATGCCTGGTAGATCGGCGGCAGGTCGCGCACGATGCTCTTCAACGAGACCTCGACGCGCTTGACCAGGCTGTTGCACTCGAAGCAGTACCATTCGAAGGCGTCGTGCTGGTCGGGCTGGCGCTTCGGCTCGACGACGAGGCCGACCGAACCTTCCTGAGGACGCTGCGGCGAATGGCGCACATGCGGCGGCAGCAGGAAAATCTCGCCCTCGCGGATCGGCACATCGTAGAAATTGCCGTTGTCGACCACCTTGAGCATCATGTCGCCCCTGAGCTGGTAGAAGAATTCCTCGACCGGATCATCATGATAGTCGGTGCGCTTGTTGGGGCCGCCCACCACGGTCACCATCAGGTCCGCGTCTTCCCAGATCTGCTGGTTGCCGACCGGCGGCTTGAGCAGGTGCTGGTGCTCGTCGATCCATTTCGAGAAGTTGAAGGCGGCGAGGCGTCTGGTCATGTCATTCCTCCAGGGTGGCGGCGCGTCGGTGATGGGATCAGGGCGTGGTCCTGAGACCACAGGTCTCGAATGCGGCGCGGGTCGCGCGCTTTTCTTCCTCGGTCAGTTCGAGCAGCGGCGGGCGAACCGTGCCGCCTGTTTGGCCAAGCAGGTCCTGCCAGTATTTCTGGTGCGCATGCGGCTTCTCGGCGGGGCGCGTGTCCCTAAGCGCGGCACGCATGGGATCCAGACTGTCGCGGACGGCGCGCGCCGAGTCGATGTCGCCAGCAAAGGCCAGGTCAGTGTATTGGCGCATGCGCGTGTCGTGCTTTGTCTGGATCAGGTAGGGCGGCGACGAGCAGAGGTAAAGCTGCCAGTTGAGCTCAGCGATATTGTCCAGCCACTCCTCTTCGGAGGCAGTGCTGACCAGGATGCGGTCACCGGCCAGCCGGGTCAGTTCCCGGTACATCGGGCGCGGCACGCTATACTTGATGGCAACGACATTCTCGATATCGGCGAGCGTGTTGCACAGCTCCGGGCTCATCAGATAGCCGCTGTCGGGATGGCTCCACAGCGCGATGCCGATATCGACCTTCTCGGCGATGGTGCGGTAGTAGTTGATCAGCGTCTCATCCTGCGCCTTGAAGAAATGCAGGATCGGTGCGTGCACGACGATGTAGTCGGCGCCGCATTTCTGCGCATGCCGGGCAAGCTCTATGACCACATCCATGTTCTGGTCGGAGCAGGACATGATGGTCTGGGCACGGCCGGCGCAGGCCTCTACGGCCAGGTCGAAACTGCGCTTGCGCTCGTCCAGCGACATCGCGAAGAACTCGCCCTGCTTGCCGGCGATGAAGAACCCGTCGATCTTGAGGTCCTCGATCCAGTGATCGATGTTGCGGCGAAAGCCCTCCTCGTCGATCGCCAGTTGCGGCGTGAACGGCATGAGCCCCGCCGCCCAGATGCCTTTCATCGTCGCCCGCGAATGCGCCTTGGCGTCTTTCCTGGTGTATTTCATCGGTCATCCGTCTGGTTGCCGCTGGCGCGGCTTTGCATGGCGAGCCGGTTCTTCTCGGCTTCGAGCGGCATCTGAGGGCTGTTCGCGTTGCATAGGTGCGCATCGGCCATGGCATCGGCCTGCCCGACACCGTTGACGCCGTTGCATCCGTTGCGCTCAAGAATTCCTCCGCGTGCCAGGCACTGGGGCCTGACCTCTCCCCCGCAGAGAACACGAACTCAATCTATATGATAATCGTCATTCTATGTATTAATTCATATCAAATTGCGATAGATGATCAGCACTATGAAGATCACCATCCGACAGATTGAAAGCTTTCTTGCCGTCGCCGATCTCGGCAATTTCTCGCGCGCGTCAAAACGGCTGAACACCGCCCAGCCGGCGCTTTCGCAAGCGATCAAGGATCTCGAATCGGAGCTCGCCGTGCGCCTGTTCGACCGCACCACGCGCCGGGTCGAGCTCACCGATGCCGGCCGCGAGTTCCGCCACTCGGCGGCCAAGGTCATGGAAGAACTCGACCATGCGGTGGAAAGCGTGCACGAACTGGCCGAGCGCCGGCGCGGCCGCCTGCGCATCGCGGCACCGCCGTTGCTCGCCGCCGTGATCCTGCCGCACGCGATCGCCGAGTTTCGCCAGAATTATCCTGGAATCTCGGTCCAGCTCGCTGATGTCGGCACCGAGCAGATCGTGGACAGCGTGCGCACCGGCAAGGCCGATTGCGGCCTCGGCACCTTCTCGCCGGTTGAGGACGGCATCGAGCGCCTGCCCCTGGTGCGCGACAGCCTGATGCTGTTCTGCGACCATCGCAGTCCGTTCAGCAGTGCTGCTTCGGTTGCCTGGCGGGACCTTAAGGACCAGCCCCTGATCACGCTGACGCGCGACAGCGGCATCCGCCTGCTGGTCGAGGTTGGCTTCGAAGCGGGCGAAATGGCGCTGAAGCCAGCCTACGAGGTGACCCAGATCACCACCGCGATAGCGCTGGTCGAGGCTGGCCTCGGCGTCGCCGTGCTGCCGGCCTACGCGCTGGCCGCCGCGCGGCATCGCAAGGTGGTCGGCAAGCCCTTGACCGAGCCCAGCATCTCGCGGGAAATCGTCATGATCCATGCCACCGGACGATCGGTGTCACCGGCCGTCTCGGCCTTCGCCGCCGTCGTGCGCCGCTACGCCCAGCAACTGACGCCGCGTGAAAGCTGAAGACGCAACGCCCTCCGACCGGCAGTCACGCGGCGTCCACGACGAACATCCTGGCCTGCTGAGCATCCTGACGTTCGAGCTTGATCGGCGCGTACTGCTCGGAATCATAGAAGGCCAACGCCTGGGCCAAGGTAGGAAACTCGAATATGCCCGCAAACGGCAACGGCGCCACTTCGCCTTCAAGCGCGGTGGCGACCTGGCCGAAATGCAGAATCCTTCCGCCGGCCTCCTGCAAGGCAGCTTGAAAGCGCGGCGCCAGAGCCGCCTGCTTCGCCGCGTCGATGATTCGTAGATTCACGTGAACGTAAGCTGGCATGATCGCTCTCCTTATGCTGCATATACATTATCAATACCATAGTGTATATGCAGCATTAAGTTTGTGGAATTGCTTGGAGTGCGGACTTGAACGGATTCGACCCGGAGCGATTGAAACTTGTCGCGGCCGATTGCCCGGGATTCCAGGCCAGAGCCACGGCGCGCGCCGTCACGCGCCACTACAACACCTTCTTCAAACCGCTTGGGCTGACGGCCGAACAGTTCAGTTTGCTTGTGGGGGTCGGGTCGACGCGAAGCGCGACTGTCGCGGGTCTGGCGGTAAGCGCCGGCGTCGATGCGACCACGCTCAGCCGCAATGTGCAAAATCTTGAGCGCCGCGATTTGGTCCGCGCGGAGGGTGGCCGTGGCCGTTGGGGCAAGCAACTCGGTCTGACAGAAGCGGGACGCAGGTTGATGGCGGAAGCGTTGCCTCGCTGGGAATTGGCAAGGGCTGAGTTGTCTCGACGCCTGGGGAAGGAAGCGCTCCAGTCCGCAAGACGGGCCATGCTTGAGCTTGCCGAGGCCGCCAGTTACCAACCGGACGGAGCCGGGATCGACCGTGGCCCTTCCAAATAGAGCGCGACAATCGCGTGGCGGCCAGCATCCTGTCGCCACGGATAGCCGACCTGCGGGACGAAGCATCCCATCGAGGGAGCCGCCGACTATCCCCGGCAAGTCGCGACCAGCCCCACGCTCCGGCGGCAACAGGACCTAGGTCTCAGCCCGGTCCATTGATGAGTTGCACCAGCGCCCGCGACAGCACGCTGCCGTCCGAGGCGAGATCGAGCAGCACGTCGAAATGGTTGCGGCTGGCCACTTCGATCAACCGCGAGGGAAACCCGGCTTCGCGCCAGAGCCGATCATACTCGGTCGACTGGCGCTTGAAACCGGCGGGTTCGCCATCGGCATAGGCGACCACGATCGGGCAGCCTTTGGCCGGAATATTCGTCGCCGGGCTCAGCCGCTCAACCATCGCATCGTCCAGCTTGATCCAGTCCTGCACGAAAGACTTCGCGATCGGCGCCAGATCAAAAAGGCCGCTGATCGGCAGCGCGCTCTTCACCACATTTTCCGGCACGCCAAATTCTTCGTGCCATCCGCCGGAGAGCACCACTCCGGTCAGATGGCCACCAGCCGAACTGCCACCGACGTGGATACGTTCAGGGTCGATGCCGTAGCGGTCCCCGTTCTTCCACAGGAAGCCGATCGCCGCGCGGACCTCGCGCACGATCTCTTCCAGCGTCACCTCCGGCGCCAGCCGGTAATCGACAACGGCGGTGGCGATGCCATGGCGGGCAAGCATGGCCGCCATGAAGGCGGAATCGTGCTTCGACAGCATCCGCCAATAGCCGCCATGGATGAAGACGAAGACCGGGCGCGGCTCGGGTCCGGTGCCGTAGATATCGATCGTCTGGCCGCTGCCGGCATCATAGACGAGATCGAGATGCGACGCATGGCCCTGCATCTCCAGCGAGCGCCTGCGATAGTGCCGCATCGCCGCATCGAAGACCTCCATGGTCACCGACGCGCGGGCGCTGTAGTCGCGGTCGAGGACCTCACGCGGCCAATCTGCTTCCTTCGCAAGCGCGCTCATCGCAACTCCATCCACATTCCTGGTGTCAGTCCTACTTTACGAAGGCACGAATGGTGTCGGCCACCAGCTTCGGCTGTTCCAGCGTCGGGAAATGCGTCTTGCCCGGCAGCTTGTTGGGCTTGTACCAGTCGTTCCCAGCGGCGAAATCGAGCTGCGCCTGCGCGTATTCCGGCTCGAAGGGTTGCGAATAGATATGCGTGATCGGGCGATGTTGCTTCATCTCAGCCATGCGCTGCATCGGGTTGCCCCATTTGCGGTAGGCCCTGGCGATCTCGCGGCCCGACCGCGCCCACATCTCGAAACTGTACTTGGCCATCTCGTTGTTGACGTGGTCGATAATGTCGAGGTTTTCGGTATCCCCGATCCAGTAGTTGAAGAAATCGCCGCGACCGTTCTCCCAGTTGGACCGATCTTGGATATGATCGATCATCGAGAAGAAGGCCTCGTTGGGCGTTGTCTGGATCCAGTCGATCACCACGCAACGCGGAATGCGCGTCTTACCCAGGCGGTCGGTGACCTCGATATTGGCCCATCCGCCATGCGAGGTCGAAACCGGCACGACCGTGTCGATCTTCATGTGATCGAGAAAGGCCACGACATCGTCAGCCTGGTCATCGGTGGTGAAATCGCCGTCGTGGCTACGGTGCTCGCCATGGCCGCGCCAGTCGAGCCGGATGACGCGGTGGGTCCGGGCGAGTTCCGGCGCCAGCGTCTTAAACAGGCGGTGATCCTGGCACCAGCCCGACAGAAGCAGCAGGGCCGGCCCCTCCCCGATGTCGTCATAGGAAAATGTGTTGGCGCCGAGCGTGACGGATTTCATATATGGACTCCGAACTGATGAGGAGCGAACGGCTCTCGAAAACATCGATGGGGATCAGGCCAGCGCGTCGGTGGCGGTCGGGGCGTGGCGGGCGGTTTTCATGCGTTCCATGCCGATCTCGCGGCTCTTGCCCGTGATCTTCAGTACCTGCGAGCGGATATCGTCGGGCCATAGGTTCATGTCACCAAGGCGCTCGGCGGTGTCCTGCGTGTGCTCGGTCATCGGACGCTCGCGAGCCTCCCAGGCGGCCAGCGCCTCCGTCACTTCGGTTGTGCCGTCCACGGCTGCCGCCAGGCCAAGCCCGTTCATCAGCGCGCAGCCGCCGCCTTGTCCGAGATAGGGCGGCATGGCGTGAGCGGCGTCACCGAGAATAGCGACCCGGCCGGCGCTCCATCGCTTGAGCTTGACCACCTCGAACGCATCCCAGCGCCCGGCGTCGCCGAAACGAGTGACAAGATTGGCGAGATGCGGGAAGGATTGTGTCCAGAGCGCGCGGTCAGCCGGAACCTTCAGCGCAGCCGCGTCGTCGGCGGCGCAACATAGCGCGACATACAGATCGGTGGCGCTGGCCGGCGTGTAGAGGATCCGGCGCGAGCCGGTGAAATATTCGATATAGCGCTCGCGGTCCTCCACCGGCACGTCGCCGTCGTCGCGCGCGATCAGCATGCGGATAGCGCCATAGCCGAGATGCTTGCGGTACATCATCAGGTCGAGTGAATCGCGCACCCTGGAATTGATGCCATCGGCGCCAACGACGAGGTCGGCCTTTCGCCGCGAACCATCCGCCAGCACCAGTTCGCCCTCGGCGGTAGCGCCGACAGCTTCCGAATTGGTGAGGATTTCGACGCCGCTGCGACGGCACGTGTCGACCAGCGAGTTGATCAGCGTCTCACGCAGGATGGTGATCAGGCGGGCGTCCCCGATGCCGTTGATCGGGATTTCCTCCATCGTCGTGTTGTTGTGGTCACGCGTATGGAATTGCGGGCCGACATGCGCCCCGACCGTCGCCTGGCCGTAGGCGCCGATGGCCTGCAGCACGCGCAGGCCGTTGCTCCAGATGTAGATGCCGGCACCGAAGGTCCTGAGAGTCGGTGCGCGTTCGTGCACCGTCACCGACCAGCCGCGCTGCGCGAGTGCCGCCGCCGTGGTCAGGCCGCCAATTCCCGCGCCGGCGATTTCTGCCCTGCGTCCGGCTCCGGTTTTCTCCATCATGTCTTGAGTTTCCTCCCCGTGCGGCAATCCTGCCGACGTTTGCGGCGAAGCGCCCCTGGCGGCTTCGGCCTGAAATACCTCCAGGCACCGGCCACGATCCCCGCGCCGCCAGCGCCCTGTCGGGGCATAGGTTCCAGCGAACAGGAATTCAGACAAGTGAATTCTCTGGAATTTTCTATGAGCATCTGGAATATCAGGCCGGCATATCAATTGGAAAACGGCAACCACGATGAAGCTGGTCACCAGCCGCCTCACGATCCGTCACCTGCGCATGGTCGTGGCCATCGTCGAGGAAGGCAATCTCGTGCGCGCGGCCCGGCGGCTGAACATGACGCAGTCGGCCGTGACCAAGGCCCTGCAGGAGATCGAGGCGCTGACCATGGCGCGGCTGTTCGACCGCACCAATCGCGGCGTCGTGCCGACTGTGTTCGGCGATACGCTGGCCCAGCACGCCCGTCTTGTCATCACGCAGCTTGCCCATGCCGAGGAACATCTGGCCGATCTGCGCGACGGCACCGGCGGCCGCGTCGCGATCGGCACGCTGCTGTCGGCCTCCGCTGAACTGCTGCCGACCGCCATTGCCCGCCTGCGCAAGGAGCGGCCCAAGCTTGTCGTCAAGGTCGTCGAAGGCACCAATGATGTGCTGATCCCCGCGCTCAAGGCCGGCGAGCTCGACATGGTGGTGGGGCGCCTGTCCGAGCACCGCGACCGGCTGAATGTCGTCCAGGAAGTGCTGATGGACGACATCGCCCGCGTCGTCGCCCGGCGCGGCCATCCGCTGGCCGAGCGCCAGCAACTGAGCCTCGCCGACCTGATCGGCTGGGAGTGGATCCTGCCGCCCCAGGAGACCAGCCTGCGCCGCCAGATCGACATCGCCTTTCGCGAGGAGGGACTGGAGCCGCCGCCGCATGCGGTCGATTCCGTATCTCTTCTGACCAACCGGGCATTGTTGGTCGATGCTGACTATCTCGGCGTCTTTCCCGCGCAGGTCGCGCGCCGCGAGGCGGCGGCCGGCGCCATCACCATATTGCCGGTGACATTGCGCGCCACCGCCATGCCCATCGGCATCACCACCCGCACCAATGCCCGGCTCTCGCCGGCGGCAGAGGTGCTCGTCGAGACCTTGCGCCAGACCGCCGCCGACCTCAGCGTCATGAGAGATCGGTAACCCGGAGCCGCCGGATATTCCATTTCGTTATGGCTGGATGACGAGTTTTCCATTTACCGCAATGATGATTGCGCCAAGGTTGGCCGGTTGAACCAGCCTGGCGGGACCATACCGGCCGGCTGGACGACACTGGGAGGAGTGGCGTGTCGCCTGCGGTCCATCGGCTCGGAGACTGGCGAACCAATGCCGGTCGCCAGGCGTTGGGGTGACCGCCTGACGTGCTGAACCTTCCCTGCAAAATCACAGGCTGCCTTCGACGGCAGCGGAAACCACGATCCGGAATCGCACAAAGCGGCCGGGAATTTGAGGGGAGAAACTGACCTGATGCGTTTCAAGGGAATTCTGTCGGCGGCCATGCTGGCCCTGTCGATAAGCGCCGCCCATGCCGAGGATCCGCTCAAGATCGGCATGATCACCACGCTCTCCGGCCCGGCCGGGTACCTGGGCCAGGACATCCGCGACGGCTTCCAGCTCGCCATCGACCAGAACAAGGGCCAGCTTGGCGGCAAGCCGGTGGAACTGGTGGTCGAGGACGACAGCCTGAAGCCCGGCAACGCCAAGCAGATCGCCGACAAGATGCTGTCCGAACAGGGCATCAAGATCTTCACCGGCATGGTCTTCGCCAACGTCGCCTTCGCGGCGGTTCCCGACATCCTGGACGGCGACGCCATCTATGTCAGCGCCAACACGGCATCGGCGACCTTCGCCGGCAAGGATTGCAACCCGAACTATTTCGTCAGTTCGTGGCAGGATGACAGCCAGGGCGAAAGTGCCGGCGCGCTCGCCCAGTCGCTCGGCTACAAGAAGGCCTTCCTGATCGCGCCGAACTATCAGGCCGGCAAGGAGACGATGGTCGCCTTCAAGCGCTTCTACAAGGGCGAAGTCGTCGGCGAGACCTATACGGGTCTCGATCAAACCGATTTCGCCGCCGAGATGGCGCAGATTCGCGCCGCCAAGCCCGACGTTGTCTATGAATTCGAGCCCGGCGGCCTCGGCATCGCCTTCATGCGCCAGTACCAGCAGGCCGGCCTGCTCAAGGACATCCCGATGGTGGTCCATCCGGCATCCCTCGACCAGGTCATCGTCCAGGCTGTCGGCGATGCCGCCGCCGGCGTGAAGGTCACCAGCCACTGGAACGACGATTTCGACAACCCGGTCAACAAGACCTTTGTCGCGGCATGGCATGCCAAATTCGGCGACCGTCCGATCACCTATTATGCCGCGCAGGGCTACGATGCGGCGCTGCTGATCGGCACCGGCCTGGAGAAAGCGGGCGTCGAAGACCTGCCCGCCTTCCGCAAGGCGCTTTTGACCTCGGCCATCCCCTCGGTGCGTGGCTCGTTCAAGTTCGGCCCGAACCAGCACCCGATCCAGGACTGGTATGCGCTGAAGGCGGAAAAAGGCGCCGATGGCAAGATGGTGCTCAAGACAGACGGCAAGGTGCTGACGGCGCATGGCGACAGCTACGCGGCCGACTGCAAGATGCCGAAGGACTGAAACGGTCCGGCGTCCGTGCTGCCGTCACATGCGGCTGCGATGCGACGACATTGTTTGCAGCTTGCAAACGATTGATGCCCGGCAGTGGTGCCGGGCATCTCTTTTTTGTAACCTCTGGGCTCCGGGTTCCTATTTTTGGAAATAGGTCGGCTTGCCGTCCTCACCCTTCTTCCATTCATAGATGACGTAGTCCGGACGCGTTGGGTCGCCCTTCGCGTCGTAGCCGAAGTCGCCGATGGCGGTCTTGAACGGACCGTATGCCTTGATGGTGTCGGCAACCTTGGTCGCGTCATCGGCGGAGCCAGTCTTGGTGATCGCGGCGGCGATAATCTGGACCGCGGCATAAGAGTACAGCGTGTAGGCTTCCGGCTCGAAGCCGGCTGTGCGGAACCTCTCGACGATATCCTTGGCGGCCGGGTTCCGATATCAGCAGAATTGATATGCAAGCTCCACTCGATCTCAGGCTTCTGGCAACGTTCGTTCGTGCGGCTCACTCGGGAACGCTGAGTGCGACGGCGATACAGGTCGGGCGCACGCAATCCGCCGTGACCATGCAGATCCAGCGGCTCGAGGAAGCGCTCGGCCAAAGCCTGTTTCACCGGAGCGGCAGCGGGGTCCGCCTCACCGGGAATGGAGAACGCTTCCTCGCTTATGCCGAGCGCATTCTCAAAATCCATGACGAGGCTATCTCGGCGCTCTCGGACAAGGGCTTGCGTGGCTCGATGACATTCGGCAGCCCCGAAGACTATCTGATCGCGTTCTTCCCCACGCTCTTGCGGAGCTTCGGAAGCATTCACCCCGATGTCGAAATCAAGGTCGTTTCGGCGCCGACCGTTGAACTGCGCACGCTCCTGCATTCACGGCAAATCGATCTGGCGCTTGTCTCGATCCCCGATGCAAGCGCCTCACGGGATGTCGTGCGAACGGAAGCGCTCGTGTGGGTCGGCAGCAAACCGACGCTGGAGCTTCATAATTTTGGCGACACCGTTCCCCTGGCATTGCCGGCGTCGAACGCCATGGACCACCGGGCTGCCTGCGATGCCATGGCCGGTGCGGGCCTGCGCTACAGGATCTCGTATGCGAGCAACAGCCTTGCCGGGTTGATAGCCGTCGCCCGCTCCGGCCTGGCGATCAGCGTGATGACAGAGGAAGCGGTGCCTCCGGACCTTTTCATTCTCAATGCGCCGATGCCTCAGTTGCCTCGGCTTGGGGTGTTGATCGCTTTTGCGGAATCCGAGCCATCACCGGCGATCGAGGCCTTCGCCAATCACATCAGGCGTATTCTTCCATCGCTTTAGGATCAACGATATGGCCGCCCGCCTGATCCCGCCCGCACAGGCGCATAGCTCAGTTGACTTTCCGAACATAAACAGATTTTTATTGATCATAAAAATCGTTTCGGTTGGCGTATGAGGTGGTTTCGTGAAGTTGTTCATGGCTGGGTTGGACACCGAAACCAACACGTTTTCTCCGATACGCACCGGCCATGACGCGTTTGCCGAGGGGCAGATTGCGCATGGCGATGCCACCACGAAGCCGCTGAACTGCTGCTCGTCGCAGCTGTTTGTCTGGCGGGGTGCCGCCCGTGCGCGCGGCTGGGATATCGTCGAGAGCCTTTGCGCCGTGGCGGAACCCGGCGGCACGACAACACGCTCCGTCTACGAGGCTTTCCGTACCGAGATCCTGCGCGACCTCAAGGCCGCGATGCCGGTCGACGGGGTGCTTCTGGCTTTGCACGGCGCTTGCGTCGCCGAGGGTTATGACGACGTCGAAGGCGATCTTCTGGCCCATGTCCGAGCACTGGTCGGGCCCGATATTCCCATCGGCGCGGAGCTCGATCTGCACTGCCATTTGACGCAGCGCATGGTCGAAAGCGCGACGATGATCGTTGCCTATTTGGAATACCCCCATACCGACATCGAGGAGCGCGCCGGCCATTTGTTCGAACTGATGGCCAAGGTGCTGGCAGGCGAGGTACGCCCTGTCATGGCGCTGTTCGATTGCCGCATGATCGGCACCTTCAGGCCGCATCAACAACCACTGCGTGGCCTCGTCGATCGCATGAAGGCGAGCCAGGGCCGCGACGGTATCCTGTCGGTGTCTTTCGGGCACGGCTTCCCGTGGGGCGATGTCGCCAATGTCGGGGCCAGGATGCTGGTCGTGGCGGATGGCGATGTGGGCAAGGCGCACGCGGTCGCGTCGGCCTTTGGTAAGGAGATTTTCGCGCTGCGCGATGCGCTCGAGCCGCATCATCTTGGCATCGACGAAGCGCTTGACCGCGCGATGGCGATCGACGGCGGGCCGGTGGTGCTCGCCGATGTCTCGGACAATGCCGGCGGCGGCGCGCCGGGCGATTCCACGTTCATCATTCGCCGTGTCATCGAGCGTGGCATACGCGGCGTTGCCAGTTGCCTCTACTGGGATCCGATCGCGGTGCGGCTGTGCCAGGCAGCCGGCGAAGGCGCGACGCTGCCGCTGCGGATCGGCGGCAAGATCGGCCCGGCATCCGGCGAACCGCTCGACCTCACCGTTACCGTGCGCCGCATCGCTTCCGGCGTCACCCAGCGCTTTGGCGTGGTGCCGCTGCCGATCGGCGACTGCGCCTGGGTCAGCGCCGACGGCATCGATCTCGTGATCAACAGCGTGCGGACACAGACCTTCCACCCTGAATGCATGACCACGCTTGGGCTTGATCCCGCGACGCGAAAGATCGTGATCGTCAAGTCGAGCAACCATTTCCGTGCCGGTTTCGAGCCGATCGCCAGGGACATCCTCTATGTGGCCGCTCCCGGCGCGCTGCAGCCCAATTTCCGCGATCTGGCATACACCAAGCTGCGGCACCCCTACTGGCCCAAGGTGTCGGATCCGTTTTCGGAACTGGCCGTATAATCCAGACCTGAATACCAGCCGTTGCATCGGCAAGCCGGGTAACCCGGCTTGCCGATGCTCTGTTCAGATCTCGCCGGCTTGCGCCCGATGGCAGCGGACCGAGCGCGGCGATGCCGCCTTGTCCTGCTGGGACATAGCTCCGGCATCGCCGCCTGTCTCGACAAGCGGTTGCGGGCGATCACAGCCAGCGGCGGCGAACGAGCAGCGATCACGATAGTAGCAGCCGGTGGGCAGGACCCGATTGTTGGGCAATTCCCCGACGCGGGTCGCGGCGAGCTCGGGCAAGGGATGGCTCAGGCTGGGAACGGTGGCGAGCAAGGTCCTGGTATAGGGATGGGCCGGGACGTCGAGCACCTGCACGGCTGGTCCAGCCTCGACAATCTGGCCAAGATACATCACCGCGACGCGGTCGCAGAAGTGGCGCACCAGCGAGACATCGTGCGAGATCATGAGATAGGCGAGGCCCAGTTCGCGCTGCAGTTTGAGCAAGAGGTTGATGATCTGCGCCTGCACCGAGACGTCGAGTGCGGATGTCGGCTCGTCCAGGATCAACAGGTCCGGATCGGTGCTGATGGCGCGGGCAACCGCGATGCGCTGCCGCTGGCCGCCGGAGAATTCATGCGGCCGCCGGTCCAGGTGCTCCGGCCGCAAGCCAACGGACGCCGCGAGTTCGGCGGCGCGCGCCCGCAACTCGGCTTTCGACATGCCGCCGCGTACATGCAGCGGCTCGGTAATCAGCCGCCAGACCGGCAGGCGCGGATCGAGCGACGATTGCGGATCCTGGAAGACGATCTGCATCTGCTGGCGGATTTCACGTTTGCGCTTGCCGCGCGCGTCGTGAAAATCCTGGCCGTCAATCAGCACCTTGCCTGAACTGCGCTGGACAAGGCCGATGATCGCCTGGACGAGCGTGCTCTTGCCGCAACCGGACTCGCCGACGATGCCAAGGCTTTCGCCTGGGCGGATCGTCAGGTCAACCTGGTTGACGGCATGGACATAGGATTTGGATCCGCCAAACCAGCCGCCGGGAATGGGAAAGTTGACGGTCAAGTCCTCGACGCTGAGGAGAGGCGCGGTCGTCATTGCTGGGCCTCGCTGATCATCGATGGCTGGATCATTTCGCGCCGCCAGCAGGCGACGAGATGATCGGGAGCCGGCGCCATCGACGGCGGCTTCGTGAAACACTGTTCGTTGGCCTCCGGGCACCTTGGCCGGTAAAAGCAGCCTTGCGGCGGATCAAGCAGGTTGGGCACAGTGCCGGGAATGGCTTCCAGTTCGGCTTTCGGCTCCACCCGTTCCGGCAGGCAGCGCAGCAGGGCTTGCGTATAGGGATGCTGTGGCGATTCCAGCACCGCCCGCGTCGGACCGGCCTCGACGATGCGCCCCGCATACATGACGTAGAGCCGGTCGCAGAGCTGCGAGACGACAGCGATGTTGTGCGAGATGAAGACGACCGAGGTGCCAGTCCGCTTGGCGCGGTCCAGGATCAGCCGCAGGATCACCGCCTGCACGGTCACATCAAGCGCCGTCGTCGGTTCGTCGGCGATGATCAGGCCGGGATTGCAAGAGAAGGCCATGGCGATGAGCACGCGCTGCCGCATGCCGCCCGACAATTCGAACGGATAGGCCCGCATGATGCGCTCGGGCTCCGCGATCAGCATGTCCCTCAGAATGCCACGTGCCGTGCGCTCGGCCTCTTCGCGGCTCACCGCTTCGTGGCGCTGGATGACGCCGACCAGTTGCTTGCCGATGCGGATGGTCGGATTGAGCGCGTTCATCGGCTCCTGGAAGATGGTCGAGACCAGCTTGCCTCGGACATCCTGCAGTTCGGTCTCGTCCATCGCGAACGGGTCGCGGCCAAACAGCCGGATACTGCCTGACGTGACGCGGTAGCGGCCTTCCGGCAGCAGCCTTGTCGCCGCCATCGTGGTCACCGACTTGCCGCAGCCGGACTCGCCGACGAGGCCGACAATCTCTGAATTGCCGATCTCGATCGTCACATCGTCCAGCGCCTTGATGGCGCCGGCATAGGTCGGGAATTCCAGCGACAGGCCTTCGATGGTAAGTGCCGGGGGTTTCTGCCCGTCCGGTTTCCTGGGTTCGGATGCAGAGGCCATCATCGTCCTCCTAATCGCGGATCGAGCATGTCGCGGATGCCGTCGCCAAGCAGGTTGCAGCCCATGGCGGTGATCAGGATGGCAAGGCCGGGAAAGGTGCAGTACCACCATTGGTCGAGGATGTAGTTGCGGCCGGTGCTGACCAGCGCACCCCATTCGGAAGTTGGCGGCTGCGCCCCCAGGCCAATGAAGCTCAGTGCGGCGGCAATCAGCACGATGCCGCCAAGGTCGAGCGTCGCCTGCACGATGATCGGCGACATCGCGTTGGGCAGCAGATGCCAGCGCAGGATGTAGAGCGGCGAAGCGCCGAAGGTGCGCGCCGCCTTGACGTAGACCCGCTCGCGCAGCGACAGCGTCTGCCCGCGCGCCAGCCGCACATAGGCTGGAATGCGAACCAACGCCACGGCCAGCATCGAGTTCACCAGGCTGGGGCCTAGTGCCGCCGCCAGCGCCATGGCCAGGACCAGTGCCGGCAAGGCCATGATGACGTCCATCAGCCGCATGATCGCGGTGTCGATGCGGCCGCCCAGTATGCCCGACAGACAGCCGATCGCCACGCCGACGCCGACCGATATGAGGACGATCATGAAGGCGGCCACGCAGGAGGCGCGCGATCCGTAGATGATTCGCGAGAACAGGTCGCGCCCTACCTCATCCGTACCGAACCAGTGCTGCGCGCTCGGCGGTTGCAGACGCGCCGACAGCATCAGCTTGTCGGGATTGTAGGGCGCGATCAGCGGCGCGGCGACGATCATGATGATGACCATGACGATGATCGCCACGCCGACCAGCGTCAGCGGACTGCGGCGGGTCAGATACCAGAGAAAATGCAACCGCGACTTCCAGCCGGAAGCGGCAGGGACGGACTGCGCCAAGGGAGATGTCACGCTCATCATCCGATCTCCCTGATCTGCGGATCGGCGAACATATAGGCGATGTCGACGACGAGGTTGATGAGGACGTAGCCGATCGACGCGACCACGGTGAACCCCATGATCGCCGGGAAATCGAGGGTCTGGATCGAGGTCACGACATAGGTACCCATGCCGGGCCACGCGAACACGGTTTCGGTCAGCACCGCGCCGTAGAGAAGATCGCCGAGCGCGAGGCCGAGCAAGGTGATCGACGGGATCAAGGCGTTGCGCAAGGCATGGTTGAAGATGATGACCCGGCGCCTCAGGCCGCTGGCACGGGCGGTGCGGATATAGTCCTCCTCCAGGACATCCAGCATCGATGCCCGGATCTGCCGGGTGATGACGCCGAGATTGGCGAAGGCAAGCACGAAAGAGGGCAAGATGAGATGCCGCACGCTGCTCCAGAATGCATCCATGCGGCCTTCGAGCAATGAATCGATCAGGAAGAAGCCGGTGACACGCGTCGGCAGCGCAATGCCCATGTCGATGCGGCCACTGCCGGGCAGAATGTGCAGCTTGGCGTAGAACAGCAGCACCAGCACCAGCGCGAACCAGAACACCGGCATCGAGATGCCGCAGACAGAGATGGTGCGGGCCACCTGATCGATCGGGCCGTCCTTGTAGATCGCGGACGCCACGCCAAGCGGAATGCCGATGACGATCGCCAGGATGAGCGAGATGGCGCCGAGTTCCATCGTCGCCGGAAGGAAGGTGGCGATGTCGCCGGCAACCGAGCGGCGTGTCCTGAGCGAAGTGCCGAGGTCGCCGTGCAACAGGTTGCTGACATAGATGGTGAACTGGTCCCAGACAGGCCGGTCGAGCCCGAGATCACGCCGCACGCTCATCAGCGTCTCGGCGCTTGCCCTGTCGCCGGCAATCATCCGGGCGGGATCTCCGGGGATCAGGTGGGAGATGATGAAGGTGATGACCGCGACGCCGAAAACGACGAAGAACAGCATCACAAGGCGGGGGATGATAATGCGCATGATCGTCATGTGAGGTCGGTCCTCGCGGCGCTGCGGGTTTCGTTTCCCTATGGAAGATGACGACCGGCCAGGCGTTGCGCCCCGCCGGCCGCCGGACATTGTCCGAGGCTTCCGCTGCTCAGGATATCACGGAGACGGCGCGGCCAGATGCCTCCTGATATAGAGCGGGAGACATCTGGCGGCGCGGCATTGCGCAAGGCAATGTCGCCAGGAAAGTCAGGTTCCATAGGGGTGGCAAACCGGAGCGCCAAAGGCGCTCCGTCGCGCGCGATCATTCAGACTTCGACATGGTGGCGAAGTTGTAGACCTGGATCAGCATCGGGTTGTAGACGTAACCCTTGACCACCGCGCGGCGCGCGAAGATGTCGTTCTTCTGCATCAGGTAGAGATAGGGCGCATCCTGCGTCGAAAGCTTCTGCGCCTCGAGATAGAGCTGCTCGCGCTTGGGCTGGTCGATGATGCTGGCGGCCTCGCGGACAAGATCGGCAACCTTGGGATTGTTGTAGAAGGCGCGGTTGCCGGGGCCACCCATGCGGTCCGGATCGAACCAGTAGTTCATGAACATGTAGGGGTCGGCGAAGTCAGGCGTCCATGCGCCTGGGGCCAGGTCGTAATTGCCGCTCGCCGCCATCTCACGCTTGGTGGTGTCGGCGACGGCCTGCAGGTCGAGCTTGATGCCGATGTCGGCAAGGTTGGCCTGCAATGCCAGGCCGACCGGCTCCCAAGCTGTATCTGCCTGCGAGAATGTGTAGGTGAGGTGGATGTCGGACTTGCCGGCTTCCTTCAGCAGCGCCTTGGCCTTCTCGACGTCGTAGCTGTACTGGAAGCCCTGGGGATCATGCCCCCACATGCCGTCCGGAACAGCGCCACGCATCTGCTCGGCCTGGCCCTGCATGATGCCGTCGACGATGCCCTTGTAGTCCACCGCGTAGGAGATCGCCTGGCGCACGCGCGGATCGTCGAGCGGCGGCCGCTTGTTGTTCATGTAGACGTAGTTGACGTAGAGGCTCGGGTTGCTCTCCACGACGATGCTGGCGTCGCTTTTCAACGCCGCTGCCTGATCGACGGGGACCTGTTCGATAATGTCGGCATCGCCGTTGACGAGTTGCAGGCGCCGGGCTGAAATTTCACCGACGGTACGCACCACGATCTGCTTCAGGGCGGGAGTTGGGCCGCTGTAATGCTCGTTGCGATCGAGCACGACACTCTGGTTTCGTTCCCAGCTCGTGATCTTGTATGCGCCACTGCCGGCTGTGTGCTCGGCAAGCCAGGCCTTGGCCATGTCGCCATCTTTTTCATGTTCCATTACCTTGGGATTGATGATGGCCGCGCCCGAGACGGCCATGGTCGAGAGGAACGGCGCGAACTGCGAGGAGAGAATGAACTTGACGGTGCCTGGATCAACGACCTGCACTTCCTTCAGCACGGGAAAGGCATCTGAAGGGCCTGCCTTGAGCTTCATCGCCCGGTCGAAACTGAACTTCACGGCGGCGGCGTCGACAGGTGTGCCGTCATCGAACTTGTGTCCCTGCGCCAGCTTGAAGGTCCAAACCGTGTTGGTGTCGTCGACGGTCCAGCTTTCCGCAAGCTCCGGAACGACTTCGGTGGTGGCGCCCTTGTAAGCCACCAGATGCTCGTAAGCGGCATAGATGAAGGTATAGCCGCTGTTGCTGATCTCGACCCCGGGGTCCGCGGTCGGCGCGTCCTCCGCCCGGCTGAGAACCAGCACATCCGAGGCGGCCCATGCTGCTTGTGTGAGCGACGAGGTGACTAAAAGGGCAAGGCCCAACTTCTTCCAGTGCGCGAAAACCATCTCTCTACCCTCTGAGGTTCGGCGGACTCGAACGACGCCTGTTTCCGGCAATTTGTCCGCCGGATCAGATTAGGCAAGGGTTTTCCTAAGCGCAACTTATTTTCTTATCGTACTCACAAGTTGCTCGGTCTTGGCACGGGGTGTCAGTTTCGAAATAGCGCTTTCGCTGATCGAGGACGAGCCGATCGCGTCGATCAACTCCTTCTCCGAAGTCGAGCAGATGCAGACAAAGCTTACCGGTTTCTCGCTTACCGTCAGGTAGGCATGCCCCATAGTCGCGTCGAAATAGACGGAGTCTCCGGCCCTCAGCTTCACAGGCTCATAGTGCTCGGTGTGAAGTTCCAGCTCGCCCTCGACCACATAGGTATACTCCTCCCCGACATGGCGGATGAAAGCACCGAACTCTTCCATCGTGCGGGCATGCGCCGTGCCGAACATCGGCACGATCGATTTTTTCGAAATGTCGGTGCACAGATAGAGGTAATCGTAGTTCCTGGTCTTGATGGAACGGCCTTCGCCAGCCCTGCTGATCGTGCGGCGGCCGAGCGGACTGGGGCTGGTTTCAGCCGCACGGGTCCCGAACAATTCGACGATGTCGACCTTCAGCCCCTCCGCCAGTTGCACGATGCGGTCGTATGTCAACGACATCTGGTTGTTTTCAACCTTGGACAGCGTCGATATCGCGAGCCCCGTCATCGCGCTGACTTGCGACAAGGTCCAATGGTTTCGCGTGCGGATTTCCCGCAGGAAATCGCCCAGGCTTGCTTTCTGATCCGTCATTTCAGCTGCTGATCCCGCATCTCAGACCTTTAGGGATACTACACTCTAATTTTTTGCGCGATACGGAAAACGACTTGATCAATAGGAAAAATAAGTTTCTGATAGGGGTAATCAGCCTCAGGTGAATGATGTTCGACTTTGTTGTGATCGGCGGTGGCATAGCGGGCGCATCGGCGGCTTATGAATTGGCCGACGGGGCAAGCGTCCTGCTTGTCGAACGTGAGGAGCATTGCGGCTATCACACGACCGGCCGCTCCGCCGCGCTCTTTTCGGAAACCTACGGCAACGCCGCGATCCGGTCGCTGACGCGCGCCAGCCGCCGCCTGTATGAGGCGCCCCCGGCCGGCTTTTCCGAACATCCCCTGCTGACGCCACGCCATGTGCTTTTCATAGCACGCGCCGATCAGGCAGCGAGCATCGCCCATCTGAGCGAGATCTTCATGCAGGCCGGCGGAAAGCCGCCGCGGGTTCTCAGCGCCGATGCCGTGCGCGAGCGCGTGCCGATCATGCGTACCGACTATGTGGCGCAGGCCCTGCTTGATGAGACGTCGATGGATATTGACGTCCATGCCTTGCATCAAGGCTATCTGCGCGGCGCCCGCGCACGGGGCGCCAGCATCGCGGTCTCGGCCGAAGTCCTGAATATTGACAAGGGGCCATCCGGCTGGCGTGTCACCACGGCAAGAGAGCAGTTCCAGGCAAGGACCATCGTCAATGCCAGCGGCGCATGGGCAGACAGCATTGCGGCGATGGCTGGCGTTGCAGCGGCCGGACTGACGCCGCTGCGCCGCACCGCCATGATGCTGGACCTGCCCGATGGCATTGACGCTTCGTCCTGGCCGCATGTGATTGACGTCGATGAGGAGTTCTATTTCAAGCCGGACGCGGGACGGCTTCTTGCCTCGCCGGCGGACGAAACCCCAAGCGAACCATGCGATGCACAGGCCGACGAGTTCGATATCGCCGTCGCCATCGACCGCATCCAACAGGCGGCCGACCTGCCGGTGCGTTCGATTCCACGCCGCTGGGCCGGCCTGCGCACCTTCGCCGCCGATCGCAGCCCGGTGGTTGGGTTCGACCCGCGTGTCGAGGGTTTCTTCTGGCTGGCTGGCCAGGGCGGCTATGGTATCCAGACAGCTCCGGCGCTGGCCAAGGTGGTCGCCGCACTGGCCAACCGCAGGCCAATAGCCGACGAAATCCTCGAAGCCGGTTTCAATCCCGACGCTGTTTCGCCCGCCCGCTCCGGGCTTGGCGCGGCGGTGCATGCCGAAGCATAACTCTGATCTTGGGGGAGATCATCCAATGGCCTTCAATCTTGACGCACTGGCGACGGTCGTCCTGGACGACAGCATCAAGGGCATTCCATTCGGTGCGAAACTCGGGTTCGCCGATGTCGCCGCCCAGGGCTGGAACATGCTTGCCGGCGACTTGCCTTTGCCTGCCGCGGTCATTCGCGCCGACGCCCTTGCCCACAATTCGCGCTGGATGCAGCGTTTCGTCGCCGAACGTGGCGCGCTGATCGCGCCGCACGTCAAGACGACGATGTGCCCGCAGATCATAGCCCGTCAGATCGCGGATGGCGCCTGGGGCGTCACCGTCGCCACGGTCCAGCAGATGCGGGTCTGCCGTACTTTCGGCGCCGACCGGATCATTCTCGCCAACCAGGCTGTCGGCCGAGCCGAGCTCGACGCGATCGCCGCCATGGTCAAGGCGCCCGATCTCGACTTCATGATGATCGTCGACAGCGCCGCCGGCATCGAGGCCGCCGCCGAGACAGTCCGGCGCAACCAGCTCGACCGTCCGCTGCAACTGCTTCTTGAACGCGGCTACCCCGGCGGCCGCACCGGCTGCCGGACCAATGACATCGCCATTGCCCTCGCCAGACAGATACGCGCAGCCCCGGAGCTTCGCCTTGTCGGGATCGAAACCTTCGAAGGCCTGATAAAAACCGAAAACGGCTCGCCCGACCAGGCGGTCGGGGCCTTCATGGATGAGATTGCCACGCTCTTCGGCCTGTGCGCGAATGAGGATCTGTTTGAGAGCGATGCGCCGGTGATCACCGCCGGCGGCTCCTCGTACTACGACATCGTCATCGATGGGCTGGCGCGTTGCGGCGCCCGTGTGGTGACGAGAAGCGG
Source organism: Mesorhizobium sp. INR15 (assembly GCF_015500075.1). Taxonomy (NCBI): domain Bacteria; kingdom Pseudomonadati; phylum Pseudomonadota; class Alphaproteobacteria; order Hyphomicrobiales; family Phyllobacteriaceae; genus Mesorhizobium; species Mesorhizobium sp. INR15. The sequence continues at coordinate 6,358,105 of NZ_CP045496.1, forward strand.
CTGCTACGTCACGCATGATTCCGGGCTCTATCAGAGCGCCCACGAGCGCCTGCAAGCCAAGACCGGCGCGCAGGACGGATTGCGCAGAGCGTTGGAAATCTGGGCTTACGTGCAATCGATACCGGAGCCGGGGCTTGCCTTGCTGACCGCCGGCCGGCGTGATTGCGGTACGGATTCGGGATTCCCGGTACCGCTGCTGTTGTCGCGGGCGGGTGCCCGCCCGCAGGACCTGCCGGCAGGGTGCGAGATCGTCAACCTCAACGATCAGCACGCCTACATGCGCTTTCCCATCGATCTGCCACTTGCCGTGGGAGACCGTGTCGGGCTCGGCATTTCTCATCCCTGCACGACATTCGACAAGTGGCAGATCATCTACCTCGTCGACGACGACTACAGGGTGATGGAAGCGATGAAGACCTTCTTTTAAGCCGGCGCACCACCGTCCGGTACTTGGCGGGATCGAGCTTAGCTCAACTCGCCCTCCCCCGCGGAATGACCAAGTTGATTGTCAGCGACTGATTTTTCGAGGAGACCACCAATGAGCCGACTGTCCGCCGCCGCTAGCGAGCTGTTCGAGGACCTGATCCGACAGCAGGTCGAGGACAAGGCGATCCCCTCCATCTCGTACGGCCTTGTCGACCGCGACGGGCTGATGGCGGCCGGCCATATCCAGCGCCATGACCGCGGTTTCGCCATGGGCGACGACACCTGTTTCCGCATCGGCTCGATCACCAAGACATTCACCGCCTTGTCGATCATGCAGCTTGCCGAGAAGGGGCTTGTCGATCTCGACGTCGACGTCTCCGAATACCTGCCCGGCTTTAGGCCAATCAATCCGTATGCGGGACGCGATGGCGGCCCGCATGGCTCCCAGATCAGCCTGCGCAAGCTGATGAGCCACACCGCAGGCATGGTGCGCGAGCCCAAGAGCGGCCACTACCTGGACGCGTCGCGGCCGCCGCTGGCTGACACCGTGGCCGAACTTGCCACTTCTATCCTGAAGCAGGATCCGAGCCTTGGCGAGATGCACTATTCCAACGCCGGCATCGCCGTGGCCGGGATGGTCATCGAGACGCTGACGGGCAAGAGCTACGCCGAATACGTCACTGAAAATGTCCTGAAGCCGCTCGGCATGGACCAGACTTCGTCGGGCCTGGCGCCGGGCATTGCCGAGCGGTTGGCGCCGGCCGACATGTGGACGCTGGAGGGCGACAGTCCGGCGCCTGTGTTCGATCTTGGCGGCCCGCCCGCCGGCAACATCTATTCCACCATTGGCGACATGGCGCGCTATGCCCAATGCCTGCTGCGCGGCGGCTTCGCGCCGGACGGCCGGGTCATCGCGTCACCCGGCTCGCTGCGCGAAATGTGGGTGCCGATCGGCAAGCGCGCCTCCGGCGAAAGGGTCGCCAACACCTATGGCCTGTGCTTCGGCGTCGGCGATGTCGACGGTTGGACGTCGGTGGGACATGGTGGCGCCGTCTATGGCTATTCCTCGCAGATGATCCTGCTGCCAGCCGCCGGCGTTGGCGTGCTGATCTTCTCGACACTGGATTTCTCCAACCAGATCGGTGCGCGGCTGGGGGTCGAGGGCCTGCGCATCGCGCTGGCCGAACGCCACATGGGCGCGTTGCCAGCGCGGCGGCAGAGCCTGCCGCCTGTCGCCGCCGATCAACTCGCGGCACTTCCCGGCCATTACCGGAACGAGACTTCCGGCGAGATCGTCGAGGTCAAGGCCAGGGCTGAAAAACTCTACCTGATGGGCGAAGGCGTGCCGTTGCAGATCCGTCCCATCGCCGGCTCGGATTTCACCATAGACGGACGTATTTACGGTCGCGGTGCCGAGTATCCGCATATGAACCTGTCGTTCCCCAAGCCGGGGAGCTTGGTGTGGAAGGGCGCGCACTGGTCGCGCATCGATGCACTGCCCGCCGAGACGGTGCCAACCGAGATCGCGCCGCATCTCGGCGAATACGGGCCGGACTTCAACATCACCTATCTGAGCTACAGCCATGGTCAGCTGAAATGCCTGATCGAGTATTTCTGCACCCACAATTGCGAGCCGCTGGAAGCCGGGCGCTTTCGCATGCATGGCCTGCTCTACGAAGAGGAAGTCCTCGAACTCGATGCCGTTGACGATCATGGCCGGCATGGCATCCGCGTCGGCCCGATGTTCCTCGAGCGCCGGCACGCCCCGGCGGCAATCGCTGGCTGAGCGGGAGAGCGCGAATGGCAACGCCGGTCACCATGGAATCGCCGTTGGGCGCCCGCATGCGCATCAACGGCCGCGATGCCGATTATTTCTGCGGCACAAGCTACTTCTGCCTGCACGGCCACCCCGAGGTCATCGAAGCCGCCTGCGCCGCCACGCGGCAGTTCGGCATGGGACCGGGGACGCTGGCGCAGATGCAGGTCTACAGCGACCTTGACGAGCGGCTTCGCGCATGGTTCGGCACGGAGCAGGTCGTGGCCATGATTTCTGGCTACACCGGGCCGATGGCCCTGTTGCAGGGCCTGCGCGACGACTTCGACCTGGTGCTCATGGACGCCGCGACCCATTACAGCAGCCGCGATGCCATCCCGACGCTCGGCAAGCCGGTCCACGGCTTTCGCCATCTTGATGCCGGCAGCCTTGCCGAGCAACTGTCGAACCATGTGGGGCCTGGCCAGCGCCCCGTCATTGTCGCCGACGGCGTGTTTCCTTCAACGGGTGCGCTGGCGCCACTTGAGGACTACCGCAAGGCGATGGCGCCCTATGACGGCGCCCTGCTCTGCATCGACGATTCCCATGGCGTCGGCGCCATTGGCGCGGGCGGGCGCGGTTCGCTGGAACATGCCGGCCTGGAAGCGGAAGGCAATTATCTCTCCGGCACGCTGAGCAAGGCATTCGGCGCACTCGGCGGCATCATCCCAGGCGAGACGGCGCTGGCCGAGAAGGTAGGCCGCAACGCCATGATCATGCGCGGTGCCTCGCCGCCACCGCCCGGCGCCGCGGCGGCAGCCAGCGCTGCCTTGCGCATCCTGGCGGCGACGCCACGGATGCGTTCCGACCTGGTCCGCAATGTCGGCCATATGCGCGGCGGTTTGCGCAAGCTTGGTTTCGATGTGGTGGACACGCCGGTCCCTATCGTCTCGATCCGGGGCGCTGTCGATTTCGACGCGCTGCAAGCCCGGCTCGACGAGCGCGACATTGTCGTCAAGGTGACGAAAGCATCCGGATATTCCGACGCGCCCGACGTGCCGATGATGCGGTTGGCGGTGTTTTCAGAACATTCGCCGGAGCAGATCGACCGACTGTTGTCGTCGATGGCCGAGCTTCTTTAAACATGCGGAAGGACAGACAATGAAAGTCTTCATCAGCGCCGACATCGAAGGCACCGCCGGCATCACCGACTGGGACGAAGCCAGGAAGGGCAACCCTGATTACGCCGAGTTCCGCGAGTACATGACCGACGAACTGGTCGCGGCCTGCGAGGGGGCAAAGGCGGCTGGCGCCACGGAGGTGGTGGTGAAGGACGCGCATTCTTCGGCGCGCAACCTCATCCTGTCGAAACTGCCCGACTATGTCCGCATCGTGCGCGGCTGGAGCGGCCATCCTGATATGATGATGTTCGGCATCGACGCCAGCTTCGCCGCCGCACTCTATACCGGCTATCACAACAAGGCGGGAACCGACACCAACCCGCTGGCGCACACCTTCACCCGCACCGTTTCGAGGCTGCTGATTAATGGCGAGGTCGCATCGGAATACACGCTGAACGCGCTCTGCGCGGCGCGCTATGGCGTGCCGTCGGCATTTCTCAGCGGCGATGCCGGCATGTGCGCCGAGGCGAAGACACTGGTGCCGGCCATCGGCACGGTAGCGACCAGCGAGGGCTTTGGCCCGGCGACCTCATCACTGACGCCGGGCGCTGCCGTCAAAGCAATCCGCAATGGGGTCGAAGCGGCGCTATCACGCGACCTTTCGGCTTGCCTGCCTGGGCTTGCCGACGGGTTCGAACTGGTGGTCGAATACACCACGCCGGTCGAGGCCTACAATGCCAGCTGGTATCCGGGTGTCGAACATTTTGCGGCGCGCACGCTGCGCTTCAAGGCCGCCGATTTCTTCGACATTCAGCGAGCGGTGCGTTTCATCGTCTGAGGCTGAGCCTTCGACCCGGATCGGTTCTCCGGCAGGCGCAGCCTGGTGATCACTTCAGTGGCCTTTTGTCCAGCTTCCTGGCCAGCGTGCGCCTGTGCATGCCGAGGCGGCGGGCGGTCTCGGAGATGTTGAAATCCGTCTCCACCAGCGTCTCGTGGATACGTTCCCATTCCAGGTTCTTGATCGAGGTCGAACGGCGCGTCAGTGGCACGGACGCGTCGCCTTCGGCCTTGGCGAAGGCAGCTTCGATGTCGTCCGTATTGGCGGGCTTGGCCAGATAATGGCTGGCGCCGAGCTTGATTGCCTCGACCGCCGTGGCGATGCTGGCAAAGCCTGTCAGCACGACAATACTCGTCTCGGGATCATGTTCGTGCAGCGCCTTGACGCATTCCAGCCCCGAACCGCGAGCAAGCTTGAGATCGACGACGGCATACCGAAACGCGACGCTGCCGATGAGCGAAAGAACGCCGTCGACGCTCTGGCAAATGTGGGTCTCGTAGTCGCGCCGCTCGAAGGATCGGCGCAGGGCGTTCGCGAAGGCAACATCATCCTCGACGATCAACAGCGTGCGCTTAGCTGGCATTTTTCTCTCCTGCGGACAGAGCCGTCAGCGGCAGGCGCAGCGTCACCGAGGCTCCCCCCTCTGATCGGTTCCTGACGGTAACGGCGCCGCCCAGCTTGCGGATGACATTGACGACGAGAAACAGCCCGAGCCCGCTGCCGGGCCGGTTCTTGGTCGACGTGTAAGGCTTGCCGAATTCCGCCAGCATGGCCTTTTCAAATCCCGGACCCGCATCAACGACTTCGACGCCAAGATTGCCCGCGTGATGGCTGATGGTCAGCCCGACCCAATGAGGCGATGCTTCAAGCGCGTTGTCCAGCACGTTGAACATCACCTGTTTCAGCGCAGGGTCGGACACAATCTCCTGGTTGGACCCGAAGCGGTTGGTGTACTCGAAACCTTGAGGCAACCGCGTCGATTTCCATTCCTCGACAAGTTCGGCCCAGAATGCGCCTACCGTGGTGCGAATGGTTCCCTCACCGCGCAATTCCCCCGACGACATCAAGATCCCCGAGACGATCTTCTTGCAACGATCCAGCTGGCCCTGCATCTCCAGGATTTCCTGTGCCAGCTCCGGATCGGCCTTGAGGACCGGCATGCGTTGCCAATCGTTGAGGATGACCGAAAGCGTGGCCAGCGGCGTGCCCAGTTCATGCGCGGCGCCCGAGGCGAGCAGGCCCATCCTGACGATGTGATGCTCTTCCACGGATTGCTGGCGCAGGTCGGCCAGATGGGCATCGCGGGTACGCAGATTGTGCTGCACCCGGGTGATGAACAGCACCAGCAGCGTTGCTGCCAGCACGAAGCAGATGAACATGCCCTGGATGTGCAGGTTGAACAGCCCGGCGCCATGGGTCGGCGGCAGGTCGATCGCGCGATAGAAGGTGGTCAGGGCGACAAAGCAGGCGCTGGTGATCAGAACCAGCGCCCAGACGGACCAGGTCTCGAGCAATACCGCGCCCAGGATGACCTGCAGCAGATAGAGCGAGACGAAGGGATTGGACGCCCCGCCGCTCAGGTAGAGCTGCACCGTCAGCGCGGCGACATCGAGCAGAAGCCCAAGGAAGAGCTCCGTGTTGGTGACGGCATCCTGACTGCTGTGCCGGCGCAGGCTGGCGATGTTGAGCCCGACCAGCAGCAGGATCACCACCGCCATCGGGATGAGCGGCAGGTCGATGCCAAGCAGGTAGTGGACAACCAGAATGGTCACCACCTGGCCGGCGACGGCGATCCAGCGCAACTGGATCAGAAGCAGGAAGTTCTGCTTGTTGGTTTTATCGTGCAGCGTCATTCAGGCCTCCGCCTGGCTGATACAATCGCCTCTTGCCGGCTCAAGCGGTGCTCCGATCCAGGCGCTGGCTCAGCCTGAGGGCCAGCAAGGTGCAGACCGCCCCCGACAACAGATAGGCGCCCGATGAGATCAGCCCGAAATGGCTGGACAGGAAGAGCGCAACTATGGGCGCGAAGCCGGCGCCAAACAGCCAGGCGAGATCCGAGGTCAGCGCCGCGCCGGTGTACCGATAAGTCTTGGAGAAATTCGACGCGACCGCGCCGGAAGACTGACCGAACGACAGGCCAAGCAGGATGAAGCCGAGCACCATGAACATGGCCTCGCCAATAAAGCCACCATCAAGGAGCTGAGGCGCGAAGCCGCTGAACGCGGCGATGGCCACGGCGGAACCGCCCAGCAGCGGCCAGCGCCCTACGCGGTCGGCGACGAAGCCGGAGATCACGATCGCGGCAAGGCCGAAGAAGGCGCCGATGGTCTCGATGACCAGGAACCGCGCCGGCCCTTCGCGCGTGAACAGGAAGATCCACGACAGCGGAAACACCGTCACCATATGAAACAAGGCAAAGCTCGCCAGCGGCGCGAAAGCGCCGAGCACGACGGTGCGGCCTTCCGCACGCAAGGTCTCGGCCACAGAGGTGGGCTGCAGCTCGCGGGTTTCGAACAGTCTGGTGTATTCCGGCGTCACCACGATCCGCAGCCGCGCGAACAGGGCGACGACATTGATGGCGAAGGCGACGAAGAACGGATAGCGCCAACCCCAGCTGAAGAAGTCTTCCGCCGAGAGATTGCCGACGAAGAACGCAAACAGCGCGCTGGCGACGATCAGTCCGAGCGGCGCACCCAGTTGCGGGATCATGGCGTACCAGCCGCGGCGTTTTTCCGGAGCGTTCAACGCCAGCAGCGAGGCGAGCCCGTCCCAGGTTCCGCCGAGCGCGAGGCCCTGGCCAATCCGGAACATTGCCAGCAGCCATGCCGAGGCCGAGCCGATCTGGTCATGACCCGGGATAAAGGCGATCGCGACCGTCGATGTGCCGAGCAGGAACAGCGCGATGGTCAGTTTGGCGCTGCGTCCATAGGCCTGGTCGATGGCCGTGAAGATGGTCGTTCCGAACGGGCGGGCAATGAAGGCAAGGGCAAAGATGCCGAATGAGTAGAGCGTGCCCGTAAGCGGGTCCACATAAGGGAATACGAGCTTGGGAAAGACGATGACCGAGGCGATCGCGTAGACGAAGAAGTCGAAGAAATCCGACGTCCGGCCGATAATGACACCGATGGCGATTTCTCCCGGGTTCACCTCGTGATGGCGCGCGGTGATCCGTCTGGCGTCGGCCTCGATCTTCGAAGTTGGGCTCACAGCATTCTCCGTCGCCCGGGACAAACGGTTGCTTAGCGCGCGCGGGCCGGATGCCTTGATGCCGGTTGGCGCGACATTGCGGCATTGGACAAATTGTCCAATGCCTTCATTGCTGCACTGCAGCTAGCACTTGGGAGAACAACCGACAGGTCATCCCGTGAGCCGTCTCCGCATCCTCTTCCTGCTGCCTTTGCTAGCGTCCCTGGCCTCCTGCGGCATGGTGGTCATGGACCCCTCCGGCGACGTGGCCGCGCAGCAGCGCGACCTGCTGGTCATCTCCACGGTGCTGATGCTGATCATCATCATTCCGGTCATGGCGCTGACCATATTCTTTGCCTGGCGCTACCGCCAGTCGAACCGCGAGGCGCGCTACGAGCCGGACTGGGACCATTCCACCCATCTCGAACTCGTCATCTGGGCCGTGCCTTTGCTGATCATCATCTGCCTTGGCGCCGTGACCTGGATGGGCACGCATCTGCTCGACCCCTACCGTCCGATCGGACGCGTCGCCGCCGGCAAGCCGCTCGTGCCAGACGTGCGTCCGCTCGAGGTGGAAGTCGTCGCCCTCGACTGGAAATGGCTGTTCATCTATCCGGAATATGGGGTTGCGACGGTCAATGAGCTGGCGGCTCCGGTCGACCGGCCAATCAGCTTCCGCATCACCTCGGCGTCGGTGATGAACTCCTTCTACATCCCCGCACTGGCCGGCCAGATCTATGCGATGCCCGGCATGGAAACGAAGCTGCACGCGGTCATCAACAAGACCGGCGACTATGAGGGGTTCTCCGCCAATTACAGCGGCGCCGGTTTCTCCGGAATGCGCTTCGGCTTTCACGGACTGACGGATGCCGACTTCCAGACCTGGATTGCCAAGGCGAAGGACGCCGGCGGCAAGCTGAACCGGAGCGTCTATCTGGAGCTTGAACGGCCGAGCGAGAACCAGCCCGTGAGCCGATATGCGGCGGTCGACGCGGACCTTTACAAGGCGGTCCTCAACATGTGCGTCGAGCGCGGCAAGATGTGCATGAGCGAGATGTCACAGATCGATGCCAAGGGCGGGCTTGGCATGGCCGGCATCTACAACACCTTGCCGCTGGAATATGACAAGTTCGCGCGGCGCGGAACGATTTTCGGCCCCTCGCCCTCCTACGTCGCCAGCATATGCACGACCGAAGAGGCGCTGGCGGCCTCGAACGCGGCGCAACCCGACGTGCCGATGACTTCCACGCCAATCCTCGGCGCCGGCCTGAAACGGCCAACGCCGCTGTCGATCCGACTGCCGGCACCATCCACAACCGGCACGCTTCGGTCGCCGTTCAACTCCTGAGGCGCCACGCAAGACATGTTCGACAATCCCGCATTTACAAAGGCGATCTTTGGCCGCCTGACACTCGAGTCGCTTCCGCTGCATGAGCCCATCGTCGTGGCGACCTTCGGCGCCGTCGCGCTGGGCGGCATCGCCCTTGTCGGCGCACTGACCTACTACCGGCTCTGGGGCTATCTGTGGCGCGAGTGGTTCACCAGCGTCGACCATAAGCGCATCGGCATCATGTACATGGTGCTTGGCATCGTCATGCTGCTGCGCGGCTTCAGCGACGCGATCATGATGCGCCTGCAGCAGGCGATGGCCTTTGGCGGTTCCGAGGGTTATCTCAACTCGCATCACTACGACCAGATCTTCACCGCGCATGGCGTGATCATGATCTTCTTCGTGGCGATGCCGCTGGTCACCGGCCTGATGAATTTCGTCGTTCCGCTGCAGATCGGCGCGCGCGACGTCTCGTTCCCGTTCCTCAACAATTTCAGCTTCTGGATGACGGCCGGCGGCGCGATCATCGTCATGATGTCGCTGTTCGTCGGCGAGTTCGCGCGTACCGGCTGGCTCGCCTATCCGCCGCTTTCGGGCATAGGCTACAGCCCCGATGTCGGCGTCGACTACTATATCTGGGCGCTGCAGGTGGCAGGCGTCGGCACGCTGCTGTCAGGTGTCAACCTCGTCTGCACCATCGTCAAGATGCGGGCGCCCGGCATGACCATGATGAGAATGCCGATCTTCACCTGGACGGCCCTCTGCACCAACGTGCTCATCGTCGCCGCCTTCCCGGTGTTGACGGCTGTCCTGGCGCTGCTGTCGCTTGACCGCTATGTCGGCACCAACTTCTTCACGAACGACTTCGGCGGCAATCCGATGATGTACGTGAACCTGATCTGGATCTGGGGCCACCCGGAAGTCTACATCCTGATCCTGCCGGCCTTCGGCATCTTCTCGGAAGTGACCTCGACCTTCTGCGGCAAGCGCCTGTTCGGCTACACGTCGATGGTCTACGCGACGATCGTCATCACCATCCTGTCCTATCTGGTCTGGCTGCATCACTTCTTCACAATGGGGTCGGGAGCGAGCGTCAACTCGTTCTTCGGCATCACCACGATGATCATCTCGATCCCGACAGGCGCCAAGATCTTCAACTGGCTGTTCACGATGTACCGAGGCCGCATCCGCTTCGAGCTGCCTATGATGTGGACGTTGGCCTTCATGCTGACCTTCACGGTCGGCGGCATGACCGGCGTGCTGCTTGCCGTTCCGCCGGCCGACTTCGTGCTTCACAACAGCCTGTTCCTGGTCGCGCATTTCCACAACGTCATCATCGGCGGCGTACTGTTCGGCCTGTTCGCCGGCATCAGCTACTGGTTCCCCAAGGCGTTTGGCTTCAGGCTCGACCCATTCTGGGGCAAGATGTCCTTCTGGTTCTGGGTTGTCGGCTTCTGGTTCGCCTTCATGCCGCTCTATATCCTGGGCCTGATGGGTGTGACGCGCCGGCTGCGCACCTTCGAGGACCCCTCGCTGCAGATCTGGTTCATCATCGCCGCGTTCGGTGCTTTCCTGATCCTGCTCGGCATCGTGTCCTTCCTGATCCAGATCTTCATCAGCGTGCGGCGGCGCGAGCTGCTTCGCGATGACAACGGCGATCCATGGGACGGGCGCACGCTCGAATGGGCGACATCGTCGCCGCCGCCGGCCTACAATTTCGCCTTCACGCCGATCGTTCATGACGGCGACGCATGGGCGGACATGAAGAAGCGCGGCTACCGGCGTCCGCTGACCGGCTTCCGTGATATCCACATGCCGCGCAACACCGGTGCCGGCGTCATCCTGGCGGGCTTGAGCGTGGTGCTCGCCGTGGCGTTGATCTGGTACATCTGGTGGCTGGCGATCGTGAGCTTCGTTGGCCTGATCGGCTACGCCATCGCCCACACGTTCAACTATAACAGGGACTTCCACATTGGTTCCAGCGACGTCAGCCGCGTCGAGGACGCGCGGACGCGCCTGCTCGCCAGCCAGGCAGCGGGGTGAGCACCATGGCACTTGCGCATGACGTGACCGACGACACTATCTTCCACCTCGAAGATGACCATGGGCACGCCGAAAGCGGCAGCAGCACCATGCTCGGCTTCTGGATGTATCTGATGAGCGATTGTCTCATCTTCGCGATGCTGTTCGCGGTCTATGGCGTTCTCGGCGGCAATTATGCGGCCGGGCCGGCGCCAAAGGATCTGTTCGATCTGCCGCTCGTCGCGCTGAACACATCCATGCTGCTGCTCTCGTCCATCACCTATGGCTTCGCCATGCTGGAGATGGCGAAAGGACGTGTCGGCCCGATGCAGGCGTGGCTGGTGATCACCGGCCTGTTCGGCCTCGCCTTCATCGGCATCGAACTCTACGAATTCGCGCATCTGATCCACGAAGGCGCAACGCCGCAACGCAGCGGCTTCCTGTCCTCGTTCTTCGCGCTGGTGGGAACGCACGGGCTGCACGTCACGTTCGGCCTGGTCTGGCTGGTGGTGCTGATGGTCCAGGTTTCCAAGCACGGGCTTATCGCCGCCAACCAGCGGCGCCTGATGTGCCTCAGCATGTTCTGGCACTTCCTCGACGTCATATGGATCGGCGTCTTCACCTTCGTCTACCTGATGGGAATGCTGCGATGAGTACAGGACACCAAGCCGACGCCAAACACCACGCGCGCTTGCATCACGGCGTCGACCATGGCTCGCTGAAGGGCTACCTGACGGGCTTCGGCCTGTCGGTGCTGCTGACCGCGATTCCGTTCTGGCTGGTCATGAGCAACGCACTGGGCAACCAGACGGCATCGGCAATCGCCATCATGGGCTTCGCTGTCGTCCAGATCGTCGTCCACATGGTGTTCTTCCTGCATATGAACACCCGCTCGGAAAGCGGCTGGATCATGATGGCGCTGATCTTCACCCTCATTCTCGTGGTCATCACGCTGACCGGTTCGCTCTGGGTCATGTACCACCTGAACACCAACATGATGCCTGGCCACGACATGGGCCAGATGCCCTGAGAGGCGTAGCCGGCTTTGCACACAGCGACACAGACGCGGCCACGATTTGACGCCGACAATGACCAGCGGGCCTCGACATGGACGCTGCTGGTGCTTTGCCTCTGCGGCGCCATCGGTGTGGCCGGATTCTCGGCGCTTGGCATCTGGCAGCTGGAGCGCCGGGTCTGGAAGCTCGATCTCATCGATCGCG